>DASPMF010000251.1:0-36404 GCA_035627155.1 Burkholderiales bacterium
TTGATCTTGCCGCCCTCGCGCTCGATCTCCGCCCGGTATCCCGGCACCGAGAGCCAGCGCCGGATGAGCGCCTCGTCGGCCTCGAGGTGGAACTGCAGGCCGTAGGCTTTCGCGCCGAAGCGGAACGCCTGGTTGCGGCACGCCGCGGTGGCGGCGAGGTGCACGGCGCCCGGCGGCACCTCGAACGTGTAGGCGTGCCACTGGAACACGAACTGGCTGCCGTCGAAGTGGCGGAACAGTGGATCCGCCGCGGCTGCGGGCTGCGGCTCGAGCGGATGCCAGCCGATCTCGCGCACGGCGTTGGGCCGCACCGCTGCGCCGAGCGCCGCGGCGAGGAGCTGCGCGCCGAGGCAGATGCCGAGCACCGGCCGGTCGAGCGCCACGGCGGCGCGGATGCATTCGATCTCCGCGAAGAGGTGCGGAAAGCGATGCGCCTCGTCCACGTTCATCGGCCCGCCGAGCACCACCAGCGCGTCGTAGCGGTCCACCTGCGGCGCGGCGCCGGGCTCGCGGCCGAAGTTGACGTAGCGGATGCGAAAGCCGGCGCGCCGCAGGAGCGGGTCGAGGACGCCGAGCGGCTCGCAGGCCGAATGCTGGAAGACGAGGAGCTTCGCCACGCGGCCAGCCTAGCCGCCGCGCTTTACAGGGCGCCGATCGCCCGCAGTGCCTTCCGTACGTCCTCGACGCCCTGCGCGGACAGCGGCGCCTGCGGCGGCAGCGGATCGCCGACGTCGTAGCCCTGCAGGCGCAGGCCGCCCTTGATGCACGCGGCGAGCGCGTGCTTCGCGAAGGCCTGGTTGAGCGCCCAGAGCGGGCGCTGCAGCGCCATCGCCTTCTCCCAGTCCTTCTTCATGCAGGTCTCGTAGAGCGCGACGCTCTGGCGCGCCGCGACGCACGCCGGGCCGGCCATCCAGCCCACGCCGCCGATGAGCATCACCGCGGCGGGGATGTGCGAGGAGGCGGCGAACACCTTCATGCGTCCCTCGACCTGGTTGAGGATCGAGAGCAGCCGCCCGGTGTTGAAGGAGGCGTCCTTGATGTAGCCGATGTTCGGGATGCGCGAGAGGCGGTCGATCACCGGCAGGCTCAGGTCGGAGCGCTGGAAGTTCGGATTCGTATAGAGGACGACGGGGACGCGCACGGCCTCGGCGATCGCGGCGAAGTACGAGTACACGCCGTCGTCGGCCACGGGGAAGTACGCCTCGAGGATGGCGAGGATGCCCTGGCAGCCGAGCTTCTCGTAGTCGCGCGCCTGCGCGACCGCATCGGCGATCGTCGTCGCGGCGACGCCCGCGACCACCGGCACGCGACCCTTCGCCGCCTGCACCGTCACCTCCACCACGCGGCGCCTTTGCGCCGCCGAGAGATACGCGAACTCGCCGGTCGAGCCGAGCGGCGTGAGCCCGTGCACGCCTTGCGCGATCAGGTCATCGCAAAGCTTGCGGAGAACTTCCACCTTGACGTTGCCCTTCTCGTCCACGGGCGAGACGAGGTAGGGGAACACACCGTGAAACTCCATGATCAGTAGCTCTTCGGCAGGCCGAGCACTTTCTCGGCGATGAAGCAGAGGATGAGCTCGCGGCTCACCGGGGCGATGCGGCCGACGAGCGACTCGCGCAGGTAGCGCTCGACGTGGTACTCCTTCGCGTAGCCGTAGCCGCCGTGCGTCATCACCGCCTGCTCGCAGGCGTGGAAACACGCCTCGCCGGCGAGGTACTTGGCGGCGTTCGCCTCGGCGCCGCAGGGCTTGCCCGCGTCGTACAGGCTCGCCGCCTTGAACACCATCAGGTTCACCGCCTCGAGCTGCGCCCAGTGCGCGGCGAGGGGATGCTGGATCGACTGGTTCTGGCCGATCGGGCGGTCGAAGACGACCCGCTCCTTCGCGTACTGCGTCGCGCGCGCGACGGCGCAGCGGCCGAGGCCGACGAGCTCGGAGGCGATGAGGATGCGCTCCGGGTTCATGCCGTGCAGGATGTACTCGAAGCCCTTGCCCTCCTCGCCGATGCGGTCCTCTTCCGGCACCGGCAGGCCGTCGAAGAACACCTGGTTCGAGTCCACCGCGTGGCGGCCCATCTTTTCGATCTCGCGCACCTCGATGTGCCGGCGGTCGAAGTCCGTGTAGAAGAGCGTCAGGCCCTTCTCCGCCCTCGCGAGCAGCAGCACCTTCTCGGCGACCTGCGCGGTGGAGATCCACACCTTCTGGCCTGAAACGAAATACTTCCCGTCCCGCTTCTCCGCCTTCACCTTGAGCTTGCGGGTGTTGAGGCCGGTGTTCGGCTCGGTGACCGCGAAGCACGCGCGCTGCTCGCCCTTGATGAGCGGCGGCAGCATGCGGCGCTTCTGTTCGGGGTTGCCGAAGACCACCACGGGATTCAGGCCGAAGATGTTCATGTGCACGGCGGAGGCGCCGGAGAAGCCGGCGCCCGACTCGGCGATCGCCTGCATCATCACCGCGGCCTCGGTGATCCCGAGCCCCGCGCCGCCGTATTCCTCGGGCATCGCGATGCCGAGCCAGCCGTCCTTCGCGAGCGCCTGGTGGAAGTCCGCCGGGAAGCCGCCTTCCTTGTCGGCCTTCAGCCAGTACTCGTCGGGGAAGCGCTCGCAAAGCCTGGCGATCGCTTCCTGGATCTTCTGCTGCTCGGGTGCAAGGGAAAAGTCCATCAGGCGGCCTTGACGGCGTTGGTCTGGATGAGCTGCGCGATATCCGCGTCGTCGAAGCCGAGCTCGACGAGGATCTCGCGGGTGTGCTCGCCGAGCTTCGGCACGCCGGCGCGGAGCGAGCCCGCGCGGGCGCCGTTGGCGAAGAGCGGGAAGGTGGCGAAGCCCTTCTGCGACGCGCCCCTTTCCTTCAACTGGGCGTTCGACACGGCAGCTTCCGCAGGGGTGACGCATAGGTCCACCGGGATGTCGTTCGCCTCGCACAGCGCGATCCATTCCTGCGCCGTCTTTTCGAGGAAGGTCTTTTTGAGGAGCGCCGACAGGACATCGCCGTTCGCGCGGCGCTTGCGGTCATCGGAGAACTTCTCGTCTTCGAATCCCGGCACGACCTTGCGGAAGTTCTCCCAGAAGTGCTCCTCGAGGATGCCGAGCGTGAGGCGCCGGCCGTCCTTCGTCTCGAACACGTCGTTCACCGGGAAGATGTGCGCCTTCGGATCCACGTCCGGGTCCAGCGTGTGGCGCATCGCGGCCCAGAAGAAGCCGGCCTCGAACAGGGAAAGGTCGAGGTAGGCGCCTTTGCCCGACCGGTTCCTTTCGTGGAGCGCGGCCAGCACGGCGATGGCGGCGAAGCTGCCGCCGGCCATGTCGGCTACGGGCAGGGAGGAGCGCGTCGGCGGCTGGAGCCACTGGCCCGGATAGGCAAGGCCGCCCGCCGCGGCGACGTAGTTGACGTCGTGGCCCGGACGCTCGCGCCACGGACCTGTCTGTCCGTACCCGGAGATGGAGCAATAGACGAGGTCGGGTTTGCTCTTCCTCAGGGTGTCATGGTCTATGGAAAGGCGCTTGGCCACGCCGGGACGGAAGCCCTCGAGGACGATGTCCGCCTTCGACACGAGCTTCTCGACCACGGGCTTCGAGGCCGGATTCTTCAAGTCCACGGAAAGGCTGCGCTTGTTGCGGTTCTCCATCCCGAACTGCGGCGGGATGTAGGAGCGGCCCGGGTCGCCCTTCGGCGGCTCGACCTTGATCACCTCGGCGCCGAGGTCGGCGAAGATCGCGGAGGCGAACGGCCCCGGGATGAACATCGCGAAGTCCACCACGCGCACGCCCGCGAGCGGCAGCCAGGTCATTCCAGCGCTTCTCCCGCGGGCGCGACGGCCGCGCCCTGGATGCCGTGGCGCTCGAGCGCCTGCGCGACGAAGCCGGAGGCCTTCATCTCCTCGATGAAGTCGCGCACGTAGCGCGCGCCGGCCTGCTTGCCCTTCTGGCTCGCCATCGCCTGGTTGATGACCATGAAGCGACCCGGCAGCATGCGCACGCCGGAGGTCTTCTTCGCGTCCATCTCGAGCTGCTGCTTTACGCCCGCGGCCACGTCGTACCTGTCTTTCATAAAAGTTTCTACAACTGCTGCGGAGGTTGGCGTCCTGACAATCTGCGCCTGCTTCAGGGTGCGCGTGAGGTAGAGGTCGTAGGCGCTGTTGCGGCCGACGACGACGCGGATGCCGGGCCGGTCGACGTCGCTGTTCTGCTTCAGCCCGGAGTCTTCCCTGACCAGGTAGGCGCCTTCGATCTGCACGTACGGGGTGGACTGCTCGATCTCGGCGCCGCGCTTGGGATCGAGCGCGACGAAGGCGATGTCCCATACGCCCTGGCGCCCCGCCGCGACGACCTTGCCGGCGGCATCGAACGTGACGGGCTCGAGCGGAACGCCGAGCCGCTTCGCCAGCTCGCGCGCGAGGTCCACCGAAACGCCCTTCGGCCGGCCGTTCGCGTCGCGCGAGGCGAGCACCGGGTTGCCGTAGTTGATGGCCGCGCGAAGCTTGCCGGTCGGCGCGAGATCGGAGACGACGTTGCGGTCCACGCTGGACGCGCAACCGGAGAGAAGCGCGACGGCGGCGACGAGGGCGAGGGATCGCATGTTCACTTCCTTACGTTCCTGGGGTTTTCGCCGTAGGGCGGGGCATAGATCACCATCACGCGAGCCTTCTCGGAAGTCGCGAGGAAGACGTGCGTCTGGTCGGCGGGGAAGAAGCACGCCTCCCCGGCCTTCATCTCGAACGATTCGCCGGCCACCTCGACGTGCGCGGTGCCTTCCAGCAGGTAGCAGACCTGCTCGATGCCCGGATGCGCGTGCGGATGGGCGCCCTGCCCGCGCTCCACCTCGCCGATCAGCACCTCGACCTGGGTCGCGCCCACGGTCTCCGGCCCGATGAGGCGGAAGTTGCGCGTGCCGCTGTGGTTGGCGGGCGAATAGGGCGTCACGTCCGACGGCCTGACATGATATTTCATGCGGCGCTGCCTCCTCTGCTAGACTGCACGGTCTAGTCCAGTCCCGATGAGCCTACTTTCCGAAAACCGAGAGCGCGTGCTGCGCGCAGCCACCGCGTCGTTCCTCGCGCGCGGCTACGGGTCGAGCGTAGATTACATTGCGCAGCGCGCCGGCGTTGCGAAACAGACCGTCTACCACCACTTCCCCAGCAAGGAGCTGCTCTTCAAGGAGGTCGCGCGCGAGCTGGTGAAGGGCGTGCTGGTCGAGCTGGAGGGCGAGCCGGACGACCTGCGCGGCGCGCTGGTGCGCTTCGCGCTCGTCTACCGCAAGCGCGTGCTCGCGCCGCAGGGCCTGGCCGCCTTCCGCGCCCTCGTGCCGGAGGTCCCGCGCTTCAAGGCGCAGGCCCGCACCATGTACGCCAACACCGCCGGCGAGACGGTGCGCCGCCTCGCCGCGCACCTCTCGCGCGCGATGGACCAGGGCGTGCTGCGCCGCGAGGATCCCGAGTTCGCCGCCGAGCTGCTGCTCGCCATGCTGGCCGGCCAGGAGCGCATCAAGCGCCTCTTCGGCGGGCCGGCCCAGTCTGAAAGCGAGCCGCGCCGCGCGGCCCGCATCGTCGATTGCTTCCTCAGGGCGCTCTCACCATGAACCGACTTTGGGTCTTGATCCTCCTTGCCTTCGTGTACGGGTGCAGCGACGGGGGCGCACAGGAGAAAGCGGCGAAGAAGGATGCCGAGAAAACCGCCGCCGGGCCGCTGGCCGTGACCGCGGTCGACGTGGCGCCGAAGGCGGTGCCGATCTCGTTCGAGGCCGTCGGGCGCACCGAGGGCTCGCGCGAAGTGCAGGTGCGCGCGCGCGTCGCGGGCGTGCTCGAGGCGCAGCTCTTCTCCGAGGGCGACACGGTGAAGGCCGGCACGCCGCTCTTCCGCATCGAGCGCGCGCCGTTCGAGATCGAGCTCGCGCAGGCGCGCGCGGCGCTCGCCGCCGAGACCGCGCGCAAGGAGCTCGCCGAGCAGGAAACCGAGCGGGTGAAGAGCCTCGCCGACAAGCGCGCCATCAGCCAGCGCGAAGCCGACCAGGCCGCCTCCGCCGCGCGCCAGGCCGCCGCTGCGGTGCAAATGGCGCAGGCCCGCGTGCGCCAGGCCGAGTTGAACCTCTCCTACACGACGGTCGACGCGCCGATCGCCGGCATCACCGGGCGCGCGCTGCAGTCGGTCGGCACGCTGGTGCAGCCGAACAACGATTCGGCGCTGCTCACCAACATGAGCCGCGCCGACCCGATCTGGGTTCGCTTCGCCCTGTCGGAGGCCGAATACGCCCGTCTGCGTTCTTCTTCCGAAAAGAATGTCCTGGTGAGGATTCAGACCGCCGACGGCGCGCCCTATCCGGACGCGGGCAAGCTCAACTTCGCCGGCTCGACGGTCGACGCGCAGACGGGCACGGTGCAGATGCGCGCGGAATTGCCCAATGCGAAGCAGCAGCTCCTGCCGGGCCAGTACGTGCGCGTCCAGGTCATCGCCGGCGAGCAGAAGGCCATCACGGTTCCGCAGAGCGCGGTGCTGCAGGACCAGAGCGGGCGCTTCGTCTGGGTCGCGGGCGCCGACGGCAAGGCCGTGCCGCGCCCGATCCGCGCCGGCAGCTGGGTGGGCCAGGAATGGATCGTCCTGGAGGGCCTGAAGCCCGGCGAGACGGTGATCACGGACAACTTCGTGCGCCTGCGGCCGGGGACACCTGTTCAGGTTCAGAAGAAGAATTCCTGAAAAGCAGAGAAGAAGCCAAGAGAGCTAGAACTTGAGCAAGTTCTTCATTCACCGCCCGGTGTTCGCAGGCGTGATCGCGATCATCATCGTGCTCGCCGGCCTGCTCGCGGCGAAGCTGCTGCCGGTCGCGCAGTATCCCGAGATCGCGCCGCCCACCGTGCGCGTCAGCACCACCTACCCCGGCGCGAGCGCCGAGACCCTGGCGCGCACCACCGCCGCGCCGATCGAGGAACAGCTCTCCGGCGTCGAAGGCCTCTCGTTCTTCACCTCGAGCTCCTCCTCGAACGGCGCGCTGCAGATCACGATCACCTTCGAGCCGGGCACCAACGTCGACTCGGCGATCTTCAACGTCAACAACCGGGTGCAGGCCGCGCTGCCGCGCCTGCCCGACGAGGTGCGGCGCAACGGCGTGCTGGTGCAGAAGCGCGCCTTCGACATCCTGCTCGTCGTGTCGCTCATCTCCCCGGACAACACGCGCGACACCCTCTTCCTCTCCAACTTCGCCTCGCTCAACGTGGTGGACGAGCTGAAGCGCATCCCGGGCGTGTCCGACGTCTTCGTCTTCGGCGCGCGCGACTACTCGATGCGCATCTGGATGGATCCGCAGAAGATGGCGCGCCTGGGCGTGACCACCTCGGACGTCACCGCGGCGATCCGCGCCCAGAACGCCCAGTACGCCGCCGGCCGCATCGGCCAGGAGCCGGCGCCCGAAGGCCAGAGCATCGTCTACACCGTGACCGCGCAGGGGCGCCTCGTCCAGCCAGAGGAGTTCGGGGAGATCGTGGTCCGCGCCCAGGGACCGCAAGGCCTGCTGCGGTTGAAGGACATCGCACGCATCGAGCTCGGGGCGCTCAACTACGACACCTCCAACACGCTCGACGGCAAGCAGACCATCGGCATGGCCACCTACCTGCAGCCGGGGGCGAATGCGCTGGAAGTCGCGAATCTGATCCGCGACCGGATGAAGGAGCTGAAAGCGGAGTTCCCCTCCGGCGTGGATTTCGTCATCCCCTTCGACACCACGCGCTTCGTCGACGCCTCGATCAAGGAAGTGAACAAGACCATCTTCGAGGCGGCGCTGCTGGTGCTCGCGGTGGTGTTCCTCTTCCTGCAGACCTGGCGCGCCACGCTGATCCCGATGATCGCGGTGCCGGTGTCGCTGATCGGCGCCTTCGCCGGCCTGTGGCTGGTCGGGTTCTCGATGAACACCCTCACCCTCTTCGCGCTCGTGCTCGCCATCGGCATCGTGGTGGACGACGCGATCGTCGTGCTGGAGAACGTCGAGCGCCTGATCCGCGAGCACGACATGGCGCCCTTCGAGGCGGCGCTCGAGGCGATGCGCGAGGTTTCCGGCGCGGTCGTCGCCATCGTGCTCGTGCTGTGCGCGGTGTTCATCCCGGTGGCGTTCCTCGGCGGCATCGCCGGCCAGCTCTACCGCCAGTTCGCCGTGACGCTCACCTTCGCGGTCGTGATCTCCGGCTTCATCGCGCTCACGCTCACGCCGGCGCTCTGCGCCCTGATGATGAAGAAGGGCGACCATCACTCGAAGCTCTTCAACCCGTTCAACCGCGGCTTCGCCTGGACCACCGCCCGCTTCCTCGACGGCGTCGGATTCCTGATCCGGCGGCCGGTGGTTTCGCTCGTCCTGTTCCTGATTCTGATTGCAACAACAGTCGTGCTCTTCCTGCGCGTGCCGAACAGCTTCGTGCCGCCGGAGGACCAGGGCTACATCTTCGGCAACATCCAGCTTCCCGACGGCGCCACCATGGAGCGCACGCGCAAGATGGCTGCGGCGCTGGGCGAGATCGCGCAGGCCCACCCGGGCGTGCAGAACGTGCTCGCGATCAACGGCTTCGACCTGCTCGGCGGCGGAAACAAGACCAACGCGGCGACGATGTTCATCCCGCTCAAGCACTGGGACGACCGGCCCGACGAGCCGGCGCAGAAGGTCGCGGCCGACATCGTCGCCAAGGGCTCGGCGCTGCGCGAGGGCCTGACGCTCGCATTCAACCCCGCCGCGATCCGCGGCCTCGGCACCGCGGGCGGCTTCGAGGTCAACCTGCAGTCGCGCGCGAGCGCCGACCCGCAGCGCCTCTTCCAGGTGACGCAGGCCTTCCTCGCCGCGCTGCGCGAGCACCCGCAGCTGACCGGCATCAACTCGTTCTACCGCCCGACCGTGCCGCAGCTGCACGTCGAGGTGGACCGCGAGAAGGCGCTGTCGCTCGGCGTGCCGGTGCAGGACGTGTTCGACTCGCTGTCGACGACCATGGCGTCGCTCTACGTGAACGACTTCAACATGTTCGGCCGCACCTTCCGCGTGCAGCTCGCCGCCGACGCGCCGTTCCGCGCGCAGCCCGACGACCTCGGCTCCGTCTACGTGCGCTCGGCGACCACGCGCGAGATGATCCCGCTCAAGGCGCTCATCAAGGTCTCGAACGTGGTCGGCCCCG
Source organism: Burkholderiales bacterium (assembly GCA_035627155.1). Taxonomy (GTDB): domain Bacteria; phylum Pseudomonadota; class Gammaproteobacteria; order Burkholderiales; family SG8-39; genus SCGC-AG-212-J23. The sequence goes on from DASPMF010000251.1 coordinate 9,138, forward strand.
AGCAGCTCGAGCGCTTCAACGGCTTCCTTTCGGCGCGGGTGCTGGGCAGCGGCAGGCCGGGCGTCTCCTCCGGCGAGGCGATCGCGGCGGTCGAGGAGACCGCGGCAAAGGTGCTTCCCGAGGGCTACCAGATCGCCTGGTCCGGCCAGGCGTTCTACGAGAAGCGCACCGGCGCGCAGTCGGCGGTGGCCTTCGGGCTCGCCATCGTCATGGTGTTCCTGATCCTCGCCGCGCTCTACGAGCGCTGGCTGCTGCCCTTCGCGGTGGTGATGGCGGTTCCGTTCGCCGTGCTCGGCGCGCTCTCCTTCGTCTGGGCGCGCGCCCTCGAGAACGACATCTACTTCCAGATCGGCCTGGTGGTGCTGATCGGCCTCGCGGCGAAGAACGCGATCCTGATCGTCGAGTTCGCGCAGCAGGGCTTCCTCGAGGGCAAGTCCGCGGTCGACGCGGCGCTCAACGCCGCGCGCCTTCGCTTCCGCCCGATCGTCATGACCTCGCTCGCCTTCGTGCTCGGCGTGCTGCCGCTCATGCTCGCCACCGGCGCGGGCGCCGGCGCGCGCCGCTCGATGGGCACCGGCGTGGTCGGCGGCATGCTCGTCGCCACGTTCGTCGCGACGCTGTTCATCCCGCTCTTCTTCACGCTGGTGGCCCGGCGCAGCAAGGAGCGGAAATGATCCGGCTTTCGCTCCTTGCAGGACTTTTGTTCCTCGCCGCCTGTACCACGGTGGGCCCGGACTACGAGCGCCCGAAGATCGCCGTGCCGGAGGAATTCCCGACCGGCGAGAAGCAGGCGGGCGAAGTCCCGGCCGCCTGGTGGACCCTCTACAACGACAGGACGCTGGAGGAGCTCGTCGCCTCGGCGCACCGGCAGAACGCCGACCTGCGGCTCGCCGCGGCGCGGGTGCTCGAGGCCGAGGCGCTGCTGCGCGAGGCGGGCGCCGCGTACCTGCCCGAAGTGACCGGCGGCTATTCAGCGGCGCGCAACCACGTCAGCACGCGCACGCTGCCGCCGCAGCCGGCGGGCGTTCCGACCACGCGCAGCACGCACGCGCTCACCGCCTCGACGAGCTTCGAGCTCGACTTCTGGGGGCGCTTCTCGCGCGCCAACGAGGCCGCGCGCGCGAACCTGCTTTCGGCCTCGTACACGAAGGATCTCGTGCAGCTCACGCTCGCCGGATCCACGGCGCAGGCGTACTTCAATCTGCGCTCGCTCGACGCGCAGATCGAGGTGCTCGAGCGCAGCATCGCGGCGCGGCGCACCGCGCTCGAGATCGCCCGCGCGCGCCTCGAGGCCGGGTTCTCGTCGGAGCTCGACGTGCACCAGGCGCAGGGCGCGCTCTCCGATGCGCTGGTGCAGCGGCGCGAGGCCGGACGGCTGCGCTCGCTCGCCGAGCGCCAGCTCGCGCAGCTCACCGGACGCCTGGACCTCAAACTCGCGCAGGGCGAGCTTTTCGCGCTCCCCGTGCCGCCCACGCCCCCGCCGGGCCTCCCTTCGACCCTGCTCGAGAGGCGTCCCGACATCCGCGCCGCCGAGCAGTCCCTCATCGCCGCGAACGCGCAGATCGGCGTCGCGCGCGCCGCGCTCTTCCCGACCGTCGCGCTCACCGGCACGCTTGGCTCGCAGAGCGCCGAGTTCGCCAACCTCCTCTCCAGCGGCTCGGGCATCTGGTCGCTCGGCTTCGGCCTCGCGCTGCCGATCTTCGACGCCGGGCGCCGCGAGGCGCGGGTCGAGCAGGCCGACGCGCGGCGGGAGCAGGCGGTCGCGAGCTACCAGCGCTCCATCGAGACGGGCTTCCGGGAAGTCTCCGACGCGCTGGTCAGCGTCGAGCAGGCCGGCGCCTCGGAAGCCGAGCTCGAGGCGCGCCTCAAGGCCGCCCGCGCCGCGCTCGAGCTCTCCACCGCGCGCTACGAATCGGGCTACTCGCCCTTCCTGGAAGTCCTGGACGCCCAGCGCACCGCCAACGAGGCCGAGCTCGCGTTCGTGCGCAATCGCCAAGCCCGCCTCGCCTTCACCGTCGACCTGATGCGCGCCCTCGGCGGCGGCTGGCGGGAAAGAAAAGAAAAATAGGGACAGACCCTGTTTTTCTCGTTTAGAGCCCGGCCTTAGCCCTCTTCGCCGCCAGGCGTTCCTTCGTCTTCGCGCTGTCCACGACGAAGCGCGTGTGGGTGCCGCGCCCGACCTCTTCGACCGGGTCTTTGACGGAGAAGCTGAACTGCACTTTCCTCCGGTCCACTTCCAGGATGCTTATTTCAATGGAAACCTTCAACCCCACCGGCGTGGCGGCGAGGTGGTCGATGACGACCTGCGTGCCGACCGAGTCCTCGCCCGCGTCGAGGTGCCCGAGCAGAAAGTCGCGGCAGGTGTACTCGACGTCGCTCACCATCTTCGGCGTCGCGTAGACCATCCCCTCGCGGCCCATGAACGAGATGCAGCGGCCCTCGTCGACGAGGATTTCCTTGCGGTGCGCGAGGCCGGGCTTGAGCGTGTCCTTCATCGGCGCTGATTGTAGGAATTCCACGCGCTCGTCCCGCCGTCCTTGCGAAACAGGATCACGTCGTACGGGTCTTTCGCCTCGCCCATCTCCATGCCCGGCGAGCCGGCCGGCATGCCGGGGACGGCAAGCCCGGCCGCCTGCGGTGGCCGCTCCTTGAGCAGGCGTCGGATGTCCGACGCGGGGACGTGCCCCTCGAGCGCGTAGCCCGCGACGCGCGCCGTATGGCACGAGCCCAGCTGGCGCGGCACGCCGTTCTTCGCGCGCGCGGCATCGATGTCGGAAACGTCGTGCGCGCGGACCGCGAACCCGGAGGCCTTCAGGTGATCGATCCAGGCCTTGCAGCAGCCGCACGAGGGATCTTTCCATACCTCGATGGTGTCCGCCGCATGCGCGGCGCCGATAGACAGGAACAGCAGAAGGAGAAGAATGCGTCTCATGAAGGCATTGTAGAGGCCAGGGCCCAGCACCGCGTCCGCCGCCGGCACCTTGGGCAGCGTGCCCGCCCCGCGCACCGCTCCTTGCGGTTCTCCCCCGCCATGGGGAAGCTTGCCTGCGCTGCCGGTCTAGCGGCCTGCGCGCTCCGCGGATGCGGCCCACGAGATGAGCAGTTTCTTCACCCGTGCGAAGCCGGAATCGGGATAAAGGACCATCGCGTTCTCGGACAGCCAGGCGGCCGCCTTGCCGAGCTCGCGCCGTGAGAAGACCGCGGAGCGGCGCACGCCGTGCTCGGCGTCGCCGAGCCAGACCTCGACCGCTGCATCGTTGGGCATGCGGGCCGCAGCGGTGATGCCGCTGTGGTTCAGGGCCTTTAACAGCAGAAAGAGGGTGCGCTCCATGCGGACCATGGAGCAACCGCCGTGCCGCGACGGCCCTCAGGGGAGGAAGCGCAGCACGCCGAACGGACCCGGGGTCACGGCCAGCAGTAAGGTTGGGGAGCTTTCCCGGACCAATGCGCGTCCGTCCACTTTCGGAGGAAACCATGGCCATTCCCTTTGGTCGCGCGAGTTTTCCGGAGCTGTACGAGAAGGCGCTGGTGGGCCCGCTGTTCCGCCCTTGGGCCGGGGCGCTCCTCGACGAGGCGGCGCTCGCCCGCGGCGACCGCGTCCTCGACATCGCCTGCGGCACCGGCATCGTCGCCCGCCTGGCGAAGGAGCGGGTGGGCAAGGCGAAGGTCGTCGGCGTGGACGCCCATGCGCCGATGATCGAGACGGCGCGCAGCGTCGCGCCGGACCTCGACTGGCGCACCGGCGACGCGGGCGCCCTGCCGCTGCAGGAGGGCGAGCAGTTCGACGCGGTCCTCTGCCAGCAGGGGCTGCAGTTCTTCCCGGACCGCCGCGCCGCAGCGCGGGAGATGCGCCGCGCGCTCGCGCCGGGCGGGCGCCTCGCCCTGAGCACCTGGCGGCCCGACGAGGAGCTTCCCGTGCTGCTCGCGCTGCGCCGCATCGCCGAGCGCCATGTCGGGCCGATCGCCGACCGGCGGCACGCGTTCGGCGATCCCGCCACCATCGAGGCGCTGCTGCGCGAGGCCGGCCTCAACGACGTGCGCTCGAAGACCGTCTCGCGCACCATCCGCTTCGAGGACGGCGCCGGATTCGTGCGCCTCAACGCCCTCGCCCTCGTCGGCATGAGCGCCGGCGGAGCGAAGCTCGGCGACGAGGAGCGCGAGAAGCTCCTCGCGACGATCGTCGCCGACAGCGCCGAGCTCGTTCGTGCCAACAGCGACGCACAGGGCTTCGCCTACGAGATCCGCGCCGTCGTCGCGACCGCAAGACGCTGAGATCGGGGTCAGGCACCGATCTTCGCGGCGGCGTGCATAGTGCGCAGCCGCCGCCGCCGCGCCCCGCTAGACTTTCGCGGCCATGCGCATCCTCGCGCTCATCGAGTACGCGGCGATCGTCATCGGGATCGCCGGCATGATCGCCGGGCGGTTCTTCGAGCTCCACAAGGGCTTCGAGCTCGGGCTCTTCCTGGTCGGGGCCGGGGTCGCCCTCGCGGGCATCGAAGGCATCGCCACGCAGCGGATGGGGCTGCGCGCCGCCGACGACTCGTACGAGGTGTACGCCGGCACGCCCGCCCTGGTCGTCGGCATCCTGCTGCTGCTCGCGGGCGCGGCGACGATCGGCGCCGCCTACCTGATCGCCGACGGCCTGTGGGGCTCGACGATCGCCTACCTGAAGAACCGTCCCGGCGCGCTGCTCGCGGCGTCGGCGGTGCTTCTCGCCGGGGTGGGCGTGCTGCTCATGCTCAATCCCCGCGGTTCCGGCGGCTTGCTGTGGACGCTCGTCGTCTACGTTCCGCGAGCCTTTGCAGGCGTGATCCTCGTGCTTGCGGGCCTGGTCGCCCTCGCCGTCGGCGCTTGGGAATTCCTCGATCCCCGGGCATTCGACGACTTCGTCGCGAAGCTGCCGGCCGTGCGCGACGTAGCGCGCAAAGCGCGGGAGCTCGTCCGCTCCCTCTAGGCCGCAGCCGTCAAGCGCCCCACGACGCGTCGCACCCACGGCGCAACGACCGTCACCGTCGGGAACGCGATCGGCCAGGTCGTCGCGCAGCTCCTCGCCCACTGCCACAGGAAGCCGTGCTGGATGCCCTGGTTGAGCGCGAGGACGACGCCGGAGACGACGAACACCATGATCGCGGAGAGCAGGCCGCCGAAGACGAGCGGCGCGAATCGGTTGGGGATTTTCATTTCTAGCCTTTCAGGAGGTTTGCAACGTAAGCGGTAACAAAGAGCCCGAGCCCGAACACCGTGTGCGTGACGAGGCTCTGGAAGCGGGCGGCGTTCGGGCGCGGCGTGCGGCTTGCGGCGATGCCGGCGCCCATGCCGGGCTGCATGAGAAGGAACGGCGCGGCGACGCTGCCGATGCCAACCAGAAGCGCGGGTCCGAGCGCCGGGTTGCGCGCCCAGTCGACGCCCCAGATCGCGAGCAGCACGCCGGCGAACGCGATGCCGGTTGCGTAGTGCGCGATCCAGCCGACCGCGCGCTCGCCGCGCACCGGCGGCGCCTTCGCGATGGAAGCGTGGCGGAAGCGTCCGCGCGGCATGTACGCGAGCCAGCGGCCGACGAGTGCGTAGTTCGCGGGCGCAATTCCCAGGAAGCGTGTTCTCGCGAGGCCCCAGGCGTCCATCACCGCCGTCGCACCGGTGCCGATGAGCGCTGCTTGTATGAAGGTGTCCATGGGCGCTACAGTGCCACTTCAAGTCAACTTGAAGTCAAGGGCCATGGATATTTCAGACGTAGCGCAGCGCGCCGGGATCCCCGCCTCGACCCTGCGCTTCTACGAAGAGAAGGGCCTCATCGCCTCGACCGGCCGGCGCGGCCTGCGCCGCACCTTCGATCCCGCAGTGCTCGAGCGCCTCGCCCTCATTCAGCTCGGCGCCGCCGCGGGCTTCTCCCTCGACGAGGTCGCGCGCATGTTCGGCGCCGACGGGCGGCCGCGCATCGACCGGAGCCTCCTCGCCACGAAGGCGAAGGAGCTCGACCGCACCATCCGCAGGCTCACTGCGATGCGCGATGGCCTGAAGCACGCCGCCGCCTGCCCCGCGCCGAGCCACATGGAGTGCCCGACCTTCCGCCGCCTTCTCGGCTTCGCCGCCTCGGGAAAGCTGAAGGGAAAAACCCGGCACGGCTGAGCTGGAACGGCGTTTGCTCAGGCTCATTTCCCAAGGAGGCGCGCCGTGTCTGGTGACTTCCGCATCCGGGTGGAATCGGATGTCGTGTTCGTGGTCGAAAGCGGAAGGCTGGATTTCGACGCGAGCAACCACGCCATCGTCCTCGCCGTCGAAGCCGCCAAAGCGGCGTCCACGAAGTGCCTGCTCTTCGACGTGCGCGACGCCGACCTCTCCAACTACTACAGCTACATCGTGCGCCACGCGGACATGGCGGCCGACACGGGCATCGACGCCGGCTTCAGCATCGCCGTCGTCGGCCGCCCCGACGCCACCGACGTCCTGTCCTTCATCGAGCTCGTCGCCCGCAACCGCGGCTGGCGGGCGAAGTGCTTCTACGACCCGGACAAGGCCCTGGCGTGGCTGCGGGGCGCAGGCGCGGGTGCTGCAGCAACCAGAGGAAGCGACGCGGGCAGCCCCGCTTCACCCCGGTAACCGCCCGGTCCGCCTGCCATGAGCCCGGCCGGATCCGCTCGCCGGGCCGGTCCTCGACGTGGGCTGCGGCGCCGCGCTTCGGTTCCGTCGTGGACTCGGGCTTCTACCACCTGTTCGACGAGGACCCGTGCGCGCGATTCATCGACGAGGTGGCACGCTCGCTTGGACCCGGCGGACGCTTCTACCTTCACGAGTTCGCCGTCACCTTCCCCGTCCCCAACGGTGCCCCGGGCGGTGACGGAAGCGGAACTCCGGCAGACCTGCTCCAGCGAGAACGGCTGGCGCATCGTCACCCTTCGCCCGGCGGAATTCCTGAGCACCGTCGCGCCCGTTCCGGCGATCCTGGCCTGCGCCGAACGCCTTAGTTCGGTGCCTGACCCCGATCTCGGAGTCGGAGCGCGAAGCTTATGCGCGCCGATGCGCGTGCCAGAGCGCCGCGCCGAGGAAGAGCACGGCGCCGCCCTGGTGCGCGGCGCCGAGGCCGATCGGCACGCCGTTGAGGAGCGTGGCGATCCCGAGCGACGCCTGCAGCACGAAGGCGGCGAGGAGCGCGTGCGCCGAGAGCGCGCCGCGCGAGCGCCACCAGGCGATCGGGACGAGGATGGCGAGCAGCCAGAAGAACGTCCGGTGCACGAGCTGCACCGTGGCCATGTTCGACAGGAAGTTCTGCCACCAAGGCTCGAGCAGGAATGTTTCCGGCGGCACGAAGTGGCCGTTCATGAGCGGAAACGTGTTGTACGCGTAGCCCGCGCGCAGGCCGGCGACCATGCCGCCCGAGAGCGCCATGAGATAGATGACGAGCGGCAGGCTGGCCTCGAAGCGCCGCGGGCGGGCTCTGCCACGGAGGAGATCCATGGCGACCCACAGCTCCGCGGCGAAGATCGCGATGGCGAGGCCGAGGTGCATCGTGAGCCGCAGCGGATTCACCTTCGGATCGTCGATCAGCCCCGACTTCACCATGTACCAGCCGACCACGCCCTGCAGCGCGCCGAGCGCGAAGATGCCCCACAGCTTCGCAGCCAGGGCCTTGTCGAGGACCTTCCGGAACTGGAAATACAGGAGGGGCAGGAGAAAGACCAACCCGACGACGCGCGCCAGCAGGCGGTGGATGTATTCCCACCAGAAGATGCCCTTGAAGCCCTCGAGCGTCATCGCGTGGTTGACCAGGCGCCCCTCCGGCGTCGCCTTGTACTTGGCGAAGAGTTCCTGCCACGCTGCTTCGCTGAGCGGCGGCAGCGCGCCGATGAGCGGCTGCCACTCGACGATGGAAAGGCCCGAGCGCGTGAGGCGCGTGATGCCGCCCACCAGCACGATCGCGAACACGAGCGCCGCCGAGACGAGCAGCCAGGCGGCGACATGCTTGCGGTCCGAATCGTTCACCGGCGGATGTTAGCGCGGGCGAACGCGGCGCCCGTTTCGCACGTCCGGGCAGCATCGCGTCCAGAAGCGGCCCATGCACCGCAACGCATCGCTCGAAGAGCTCCTCGCCCACGCGACGTGGCCTTTCATCGCCCGGCGCCGAATTCAAAGTTCGCCCGGCGTCATATCCGTGCAACGTGGCGGAGGCATCCTGCGCGGCATGCACTACCACTACTTCACCCTGGAACAACGCGAGTCGCTGGCCAGCCTGATGCGCCAGCGCTTCGAAGGCGAATCGCTGCGCATGGCGCTCGAGCAGCTGCGCGATCCCGGATACGGGATCTGCGCAAGCTGCGGCGCGGACATTCCGTTCATCAAGCTCGAGGAGAATCCCGCCGCCCGGACCTGCCGGCGCTGCGCCTAGCGCGACGCGGGTTCGATGCTCGCGAAGGCCATCGCCTCCCCTTGCGCGCGCGCCGGACCGTTGCTCACTTCACGAGCAGGACCGGCACCGGACTCGCCGCGGCCACCTTGAGCGCCACCGAGCCGACGAGCGCATGGTGCGCGGCGCCCTTGCCGCGCGTGCCCAGCGCGATGAGCTCGCAGCCGGCGTGCGCGGCGAGGTGCACGATCTCCTCCGCGGCATCTCCTGCGCTCAGGTGAAGATGGCTCTTCACATTCAGCGATTCGAATATCTTCAAGGACGGGCGCGTGGCCGCCTCGGCCGCCCGGGTGCTCCATTGCTCGACCAGGTCGTCGTGCGGCGGCAGGATCTGCTGCGCGACGGTGAGCGGCTTCTGCACGTGGACCACCTGCACGTCGAGCTCGCCGAGCCAATCCCGCCATCCGGCAAGCGCCTGCGCGGCGCGCAGCGCGGGTTCGGAGCCGTCGAGGGCGAGCATCACGCGCAGCCTGGTTCCGAAGGCCTGCGGCAGCTTCGAGTCCGGGTGCACGAGGCACACCGGCACGTCCGCGCCGTGCGCGACGCGCAGCGCCACCGAGCCGAGCGCGAAGCCGCGCAGCGCGCCGTGGCCGCGCGTGCCCATGACGACGAGCGCCGCGTTGCGGTTCTTCGCTTCCTCGGCGATGGTGGCCACGGTGAGGCCCAGGCGCGCGACCGGCTCGGCGGCGAGGCCCTCGGCGCGGAGCTTCAAGGCGGCCTCGGCGGCGACGCGCTTGCCGGTCTGGAGCAGCGCGTCCTCGATCGACTGGACCGCCACCGCGGCCTCCGGGTAGGGAATGGCGGGCGGCGCGGCGACGTTCAAGGCGACGCAGCGCAGCCCGGAGCGCTCGCCGCGGTAACCGGCGAGGAGCTCGAGCGCGCGCGTCGAGGAAGGCGAGCCGTCGACCGGCAAAAGGACTGTGGCGGGCATCGGATAAGGCTACTCTATTGAACTTCGCCGCAGCGGCACCATCTTTGCAGGCGACCTGCGACCCCTGGAGACGTCATGCAAAAAGCCTCGAAAGCGCTTCTCATCGCAGCAATCCTCGTGCTCTCGGGCTGCGGCTACAACGACCTTCAGCGCGGCGACGAGGCGGTCAAGGCGGCCTGGTCCGAAGTGATCAACCAGTACCAGCGCCGCGCGGACCTGGTGCCGAACCTGGTCGCGACGGTGAAGGGCTTCGCCGAGCAGGAAAAGGACGTCCTTACGCGCGTCACCGAGGCGCGCGCCCGGGTCGGGCAGATCCAGGCGACGCCCGAGCTCGTGGACAACCCGCAGGCCTTCGCGCAGTTCCAATCCGCGCAGCGCGACCTCGGGGGCGCGCTCTCCCGCCTGCTGGTGGTCGCCGAGAACTATCCGCAACTCAAGTCGGATGCCAACTTCCGCGATCTGCAGGCGCAGCTCGAAGGCACGGAGAACCGCATCACCGTGGCGCGCAACCGTTACATCAAGTCCGTCGAGGCCTACAACGTCACCGTGCGCTCCTTCCCCACCAACCTCACCGCGATGATGTTCGGCCACAAGGCGAAGCCCAATTTCACGGTGGAAGACGAAAAAGCGATCGCCACGCCACCCAAGGTGGACTTCGGTACCAAGAAGTGAAGTGGCTTCTCGCCTTTTTCTTTCCCCTGGTCCTCTTCACGGGGGTTGAGGCCCAGGTCGCGATTCCCCCGGTGGCGCGGGTCACCGACCAGACCGGGACGCTGACGGCGGAGCAGAAGGCGTCGCTCGAGCAGATGCTCGCCGCGTTCGAGAAGCGAAAGGGCAGCCAGATCGCGGTGCTGATGGTGAAGACCACGGAGCCCGAGGCGATCGAGCAGTACGCGATCCGCGTCGCCGAGGCCTGGCAGCTCGGGCGCAAGGGCGTGGATGACGGCGCCCTCCTCGTGGTGGCGAAGGACGACCGGGCGATGCGCATCGAGGTGGGCTACGGCCTGGAAGGCGCGCTCAACGACGCGACCGCGAAGCGCATCGTCGCCGAGGTCATTACGCCGCGGTTCCGCGAGAACGACTTCTACGGCGGCATCAACGCCGGCGTGGACCGCATGATCCGCGTCATCGACGGCGAGCCGCTGCCCGAGCCCGCGCGCGGCGCGCCGGGCGCACCTTCGGCGGGCCTCGGCCAGATCCTTCCCATGCTGCTCGTCGCGGCGCTCGTGGTCGGCGGCATGCTGCGCGCCATCCTCGGCCGCGGGTTGGGCTCGTTCGCCGCCGGCGGGGTGGTCGGATTCCTCGCCTGGCTCCTCGCCGGCACGCTCGTGGTCGGCATCCTCGCGGGCGTGCTGGCGTTCTTCTTCACGCTCGCCGGCGGCATCGGCCGGCGCGGCGGCTTCATCGGCCTGCCGGGCGGCTACTACGGCGGAGGCCGCCGCGGCGGATTCGGCGGCGGCGGGTTCGGCGGCGGTTTCGGCGGCGGGGGCGGCGGCTTCGGCGGCGGCGGCGCCTCGGGCAGATGGTGAGGCTCCTCAAGCACGCGCTTGCCCTGCCGGGGAGCGTTGCACGGGCCTTTCCCGCGTCCGCGCTCTCCTCGATTGAAAAAGCGATCCAGGAAAGCGAGAAGCGGCATGGCGGCGAAATCCGCTTCGCGGTGGAAGCGGCGCTCGATCCGGTCTCGGTGCTGAAGAAGGAATCGGCGCGCGAGCGCGCGGTCGAAGTGTTTGCCGAGCTCGGCGTCTGGGACACCGAGCAGAACAACGGCGTGCTGCTCTACCTCCTGCTCGCCGACCACGACGTGGAGATCGTCGCGGACCGCGGCTTCAACGGCAAGGTCTCGGCGGTGGAATGGGAGGGCGTGTGCCGCGCGATGGAAGCGCACCTCAAGGCGGGCGAGTACGCCGAGGCGATCTGCGAAGGGATCGCGCGCATCGGCGAGCTCGTCGGGCGCCATTTCCCCGCCGGGGCGCAGGACCGCAACGAGCTGCCGGACCGCCCGGTGCACCGCAGGTAGAAAACTTGCATGCCACGGGGGATTTCGAGAGAGGCCCCCATGGCAAACATCCCGCGTCACAACCCGCTGGAAGACATCTTCAACAGCATCAACGACATCGGCCGGGGGTTTTTGGTCCGGCCGCTTTCCTCAGGGCACGCGGCCGCGCAGGCGACGAGCTCGATCCGAATCGACGTCAAGGAGGACGCGAACAGCTTCGCGATCAAGGCCGACCTCCCGGGCGTGCGCAAGGAAGACATCCAGGTCGACGTGGACGAGGACGTCGTCTCGATCCGCGCCGAGGCGCGCGACGAGAAGGAGGAGAAGCAGGACGGGAAGGTGGTCTACAGCGAGCGCTCGTACGGCATGGCGAGCCGCAGCTTCACGCTGCCCGGGCCGGTGGACGAGCAGAACGCGCGGGCCGAGTACAAGGACGGCGTGCTTACCCTGGTCCTGCCGAAGAAGTCGGGCGCCGGCGGGAAGCGGATCTCGATCGGCTGAAGAGGAGCCACGCGCCGGCGACGACGAAGACGAGCGCCGCCGGAAGGACCAGGCCGGGATGCGGCAGCCGGCCGATCCACTGCTGGACCACCTGCCCGGCGAAATAGCCCAGCCCCGCCACGAGCGGCGCCCACAGGAGCACGCCGATCAGGTTGAAGAGCGCGACGCGCCAGGCCGGGATGCCGCAGCCGCCGATCACGATCGGCCCGGCCATGCGGATGCCGTAGGCGAAGCGCACGAGCACGATCGCGAGCACGTCCCAGCGCCTGAGCATCGCCTGCACGCGCGGCGCGCGCGCCGCGAGGCGCGGAAAGCGCGCGAGCAGCCGGTTGCCGTAGCGCCGGCCGATGAAATAGAAGAGCTGGTCGCCGAGGAACGCGCCGAGGCAGGCGAGTCCGATGACGGCCGGCAGCGAAAGGTAGCCGTTCTGCGCGGCGAGCCCGGCGAGGAAAACGACCACCTCGCCCTCCAGGAACGCTCCGGCGAGGACGGCGAGGTATCCGAGCTGGGTGAAGGCGTCTGGGTCGGGCACGCGACCCCGGTCCTCCAAGATTCGTACCCGCGCGACATGCGGCGCGATTGCTCGCCTGCAGCAGGCCGTGCTAACGCTACGCATCACACAGACAAGGAGACGACCATGGACGTGGGCAAGCAGATCGAGGACGCCATCCGCGAAGGCCAGCGGGTGCAGGAGGCGGTGCAGGAGATCACGCTCAAGGCGCTCACCGAGCGCCAGCTCGACTTCGCGGCGATGCGCAAGGTCACGAGCGAGGCGATCGAGTCGATCCGCCAGGCGGCGGCGACGCAGGATCCCGGGCTCATGGAAGCGGCCCGGCAGGCGCTCTCCGGCGTCGGCCGGGCGCTCGGCGAGGCGGGCCAGGCGGCCAAGCTCTCGGCGGAGGAAGCCGCGGCTTCAAGCCAGCTCGTCAAGGCGGCGCGCGCGCAGCTCGAGGCCGGCGTCCGGGCCGGCGCCGCTTCGGGCGCGGTGTTCGCCCGCGCCGCGGCCGGCATGCTGGCCGGTCTCGCCGACGCGCTCGAGAATCGCCACAAGCGCTAGGCAGCGTGCTTCGCGAGCTGCCGGCGACCGTGCGCGACCTAGGCCGCACGGCCGAGATCGCCTCGGTGCTCGTGCGCTACGGCTTCGGCGACGTCGTTCGCCGCATCGGCCTCGCGGGCGTGCTCGAGCGCACCGGCAGGGCGCTCAACTGGACCTCGACCGCGGAGACCGCGCGCCTCTCGCCGCCGCAGCGCGCGCGCCACTCGCTGCAGGAGCTCGGGCCGGCCTTCGTGAAGCTCGGCCAGATCCTCGCCACGCGCGTCGACCTCTTCCCGCCCGACTGGATCGCCGAGTTCGAGAAGCTGCAGGACCGCACGCCGGCCTCCGACGCGGCCGCGGTGCGGGCGCAGCTCATCGCCGACCTCGGCGCGCCGCCGGAGGCGGTGTTCCGCGACTTCGATCCCGTGCCGGTCGCCGGCGGCTCGATCGCGCAGGTGCACCGCGCCAGGCTGCAGGACGGCACGCCGGTGGCGGTGAAGCTGCGCCGCCCCGGCATCGAGTCGGTCGTCGAAGCCGATCTCTCGCTCCTCGCGCGCCTCGCGCAGCTCGCCGAGTCGCAGCTCCACGACCTCGCGCGCTTCCGCCCGCGCGAGGTCGTGCGCCAGTTCACGCGCACGCTGCGCGCCGAGCTCGACCTCGCGCTCGAGTGCCGCAGCGCCGAGCGCATCGCGCGCAGCCTGCGCGACGACCCGGGCATCGTCGTGCCGAAGGTGTTCTGGGAATGGACCGGCGAGCGCATGAACGTGCAGGAATACGTCGACGGCATCCCGAGCCGCGACTTCGCGGCCCTCGATCGCGCGGGCCTCGACCGCCGGGCACTCGCGCGCCGCGGCGCGCGCGCGATGCTGAAGCTGGTCCTGGAGGACGGCTTCTTCCACGCCGATCCGCACTTCGGCAACGTCTTCTACCTCGAAGGCAACCGCCTGGCGCTCATCGACTTCGGCATGACCGGACGGCTGACCACGCCGCGCCGCGACGAGCTGGTGCAGCTCCTCGTCGGCCTGGTGGAGCGCGACACGGCTGCGACCGTGGACGTGCTGCTCGAGTGGGCGGGCGCCGCCGAGGTGGACGAGGAAGCGGTGGCCGCGGACGTGGACGCGTTCATCGATCGCTACCACGGCCTGCCGCTCGCGCAGGTGGGCATCGGCGCCATGCTCGCGGACCTCATCCGCCTGCTGCAGGAGCACCGGCTCGTTCTGCCGCCGGACCTCGCGCTCGTGCTCAAGGTGGCCGCGACGCTCGAGGCCACCGGCCACGAGCTCGATCCGGCCTTCGACATGGCGAGCGAAGCGGAGCCGTTCCTGCGCGCCGCGACGCTCGAGCGCCACGGTCCGACGGCGGTGGCGAGGCGCGGCTGGCGCGCGGCGCGCAGCGCCCTCGAGATCCTTTCCGACCTGCCGCGCGACGTGCGGCAGGTCCTGCGCAGCGCGCGCAGCGGCCGCCTGCAGGTGCACGTGGACGTGACCAGCCTCGAGCGCTTCGGGCGCCAGCTCGACCGGGCGGCGAACCGGCTCACCGTGGGCGTGGTGACGGCCGCGCTCGTCATCGGCTCATCGATCGTCATGACCGTGGGCGGCGGCCCAACCCTGCTCGGCCTGCCGGCGTTCGGCCTCCTCGGCTTCCTCGCCGCCGCGGCCGGCGGCGCTTGGCTCCTCTTCTCCATCTGGCGCAGCGGGCGGGGAAAGTAGCGACGCCCCTGTAGCGCTTTGCGCTATGGCGGCCGCTCGGGGAGTCGCGGATAGTATGGAAGCCATGCCCTGGCGCGCCGAGCGCGATTCGCAGCGAAGCCTCGTCGAGGTGACCTACAGCGGCCACGTCACGATCGCGGAGGTGCGCGCCTGCGCAGCCGCGGTGTTCGAAGAGCTGAAGGACGCGGCAGAAGGGCTGATCCTCATCGACTTCACCGCCGTGACGCGGCTCGACACGCAGACCGTCGACGTGGTCGGGCTGCCCGAGCTCTTCAAGAGCCTCGGCTCGGAGTCGAACACCCGCGAGGCGCTGGTGGCGCCCCACGGCAGCCCGGCGTTCGACGCCGCGGCGTTCTACGAGACGGTGGCCCTGAACCGCGGGCGCAAGGTGGCGCTTTTCCCGGACCGCGCGCGCGCGCTCGCCTGGCTCGCGGCGCCCTAGCCTCCGCCGCCTAGAGCGAGTTGAGCGGAATCTTCAGGTAGGACACGCCGTTCGGCTCCGGCGGCGGCAGCTCGCCGGCGCGGATGTTGACCTGGATGGACGGCAGGATGAGCGTGGGCATGGAAAGCGTCTTGTCGCGCGCGGTGCGCATGGCGACGAACCCTTCCTCGGTCACCCCGTCCTTCACGTGGATGTTCGCCGCGCGCTGCTCCCGCACCGTGCTCACCCACATCGGGCCGCGGCCCGCGGGCGGATAGTCGTGGCAGACGAACACGCGCGTCTCCCCGGGCATCGAGAGCAGCTTGCGGATGGAGCGGTAGAGCGTCGCGGCGTCGCCGCCCGGAAAATCCGCGCGCGCCGTGCCGACGTCGGGCATGAAGAGCGTGTCGCCGACGAACACCGCGTCGCCGATGCGGTAGGCGAAGTCCGCCGGCGTATGGCCCGGCACGTGCAGCGCCGCGCCCTGGAGCGCGCCGATGCCGAAGCGCTCGCCGTCGCGGAAGAGATGGTCGAACTGCGAGCCGTCGAGGCGGAAGTCCGGCTCGAGGTTGAAGATCTCCTTGAACACGCCCTGCACGGCGCGGATCGGCTCGCCGATGGCGATGCGCCCGCCGAGCACGCGGCGCAGGTAGGGCGCGGCGGAAAGGTGGTCGGCGTGCGCGTGCGTCTCGAGGATCCAGTCGACCGCGAGGCGTTGCGCGCGCACGAAGGCCACCAGCCGGTCGGCGGAAGCGGTCGCGGTCCGGCCCGACTTCGCGTCGTAGTCGAGCACCGAGTCGATCACCGCCGCGCGCCCGCCCGGCGCGTCGTAGACGACGTAGCTCAGCGTCGCGGTGGCGGGATCGAAAAAAGCCTCGACGTTCGGCTTCACGGCGCCAGCCTAGCGCACTTTCAGGCCGACGCGGCTGACCTTGCCGTCGGCCATCTCGCGCACGACGAGCGTCGCGCCGCCGATCGGGGCGCGGTCGCCCACCACCACGCGGCCGTGCGCGCGCTCGTCGAGGTACTGGGCGAGCGTCTTCGACGCGTGCTCGGCGGGAACCTCGAAGCCGTAGACCGCGCCGAGGTCGCCGAGCACCGCGTCGCCGTTCAGGACGAAGTCGCCGAAGTAGCGGTGCTCCTCGAGCCGGTCCGGCGCGCGGTGCGGGTCGAACAGGCGGTTGAGCGGCTCGACGGCCTTGGGCTGCGCGAGCACGTGCACGTAGTCGCCCGGCAGGAACGCCAGGCCGGCTTCCAGGTCGAGCGGCGCGCCGTCGCGCATCACCGCGACGATGCGCGCGCCCGCCGGCAGCGCAAGCTCGCCCAGGGCGTGCTCGGCGACGTGGCTGCCGGGCTGCACCTCGTAGCTCACGAGCTCGTGCTCGAAGTGGCCGGGCATGTCGAGCGTGACGCGCTGCGAGGGCTCGGTGGACGGCGGCACTTCCAGGCGCAGCAGGCGCGCCGCCTGCGCGATGGTCCAGCCCTGCACGAGGAGCGAGACCAGCACGATGAAGAACGCGATGTTGAAGAAGAGCCGCGCGTGCTCGACGCCATAGAGGAGCGGGAAGAGCGCGAGCACGATCGGAACCGCCCCGCGCAGGCCGACCCAGCCGATGAACGCCTGCTCGCGCCACGGGAAGCGGAACGGCAGGAGGCTCGCCACGACCGCCACGGAGCGGGCGACGAAGATCAGGAAGGCGGCGGTCGCGAGGGCGGGCAACGCGATCGGCAGGAGCTCGCGCGGCGTGACGAGCAGGCCGAGGATCAGGAACATGACGATCTGCGACAGCCACGCCAGCCCGTCGTGCACGCGCAGGATGTTCTGCGCCGCCTGCAGCTGCGAGTTTCCGAGCACGAAGCCGGCGAGGAAGATCGCCAGGAAGCCGCTGCCGCCCGCCTGCTGCGTGGCGCCGAAGATGAACAGGCCGCCGGCCGCCGCGAGCAGCGGATAGAGCCCCGACTGGAGGCGCAGCCGGTTGATGAGCCAGACGAGCAGGCGCCCGCCCAGGACGCCGAGGACCGCGCCGATGCCGAACTGCTTGACGAAGAGGAAGAGCACCGTGGCGTCGAGCTCGCTCTTCCCCGCCGCGATCAGCTCGAGCAGCGCCACGGTGAGGAAGATCGCCATCGGGTCGTTGGTGGCGGACTCGATTTCCAGCGTGGCGCTGACCCGCGACTGGAGCGTGGTGCCCGCGTTGTGCAGCAGCCCGAACACGGCGGCCGCGTCGGTGGAGCCGACGATCGCCCCGAGCAGCATGCCGTGCAGCCACGGCACGCCGAGCAGCCAGGCGGCGAAGAGCCCGACCAGCGCGGCGGTCACGACCACGCCCACGGTCGCCAGGCTCACCGCCGGCCAGAGCGCGACGCGGAACGTCTCGCGGCGGGTGCGCAGGCCGCCGTCGAAGATGATCACCGCCAGGGCCAGCGTGCCGATGACGTAGGAGGTCTCGAAGTCGTCGAAGACGATGCCGCCCGGACCGTCCTCGCCCGCCAGCATGCCGAGCACGATGAAGACGAAGAGCAGCGGCGCGCCGAGGCGAGAGGACATGTCGCTCGCGACGATGCTGAGCACGAGCAGCATCGCGCCGACGAAGATCGCGGTGTTCCAGAATTCCACGGGGAAACGATATCAGACGGCTCGCGCCGTCAGGGTGCGGCCTGCGACTCAGCGGCCGAGCCGCCAGTACTGCCATTTCATCGTCGCCGCGGAGCCGGCGACGATGAAGACGAAGGTGAGGATCGAGCCGAGCGCGAGCGTCGAGAAGCCGCTGATTCCCTGCCCGATGGTGCAGCCGAGCGCGGTGATGCCGCCGAAGCCCATCAGCGTCCCGCCGAGCATGTGCATCGCCGTGTCTTCCGCATCGCGGAAGCCTTCCCAGCGGAAGGTGCGCGTGGCGAGCGCGTAGGCCGCCGAGCCCGCGATCACGCCGAGGGCCGAGGCGATGCCGTAGGTGATGATCTTCGACTTGTCGGTCCAGAACATCAGGTACTCGAGCGTGAAGGCGAGCGGCGCGACGAAGGAGAACGATTCCATGCGCCCGGTGTTGGTGGCGACGAACGCTTCCTGGAGGGTGTTCGGGTCCTCCGCGACGTAGCCGACGTGCCCGCTGACGTACCAGCCGCCCACCACGACGAGGCCCGTGACCACGCCGCCCAGCGTGTGGTCGAAGTTCGCGCGGAACGACTTGCTCGCATAGACATAGCCGAGCAGCGCGCCCGCGACGACGCTGGCAAGGATCGCCATCCAGACCGCCCGGGAAAGCCCGAGGTAGGTCGCGAACAGCGAAGGCAGGTCCTGCCCGGCCGGCAGCGTGACGGTGGCCTTCTCCAGCACGCCGACGCGGAAGGCGCCGAAGAGACCGCGCAGCGTCATGTAGGCGGCGATGCCGAGGAAAATGTAGACCACGACCGACTTCAGGTTGCCGGTGCCGACCCGGATCAGGGTCTTCGAGCCGCAGCCGGAGCCGAGGGTCATGCCGACGCCGAAGAGGAAGCCGCCGACCACGTAGGAGAGCCAGGTGAAGTTCGGCGTCTGGTAGATGGATTTGGAGAGGTCCACCACGCCGGCGAGGTGCAGGCCCGAGGCGCCGAGGATCGCGACCGCGATGGCGAGCAGCCACATGCGCATGCGGTCGAGGCTGCCCATGTTGACCCAGTCCGACACCGCGCCCATGGTGCAGAAGTTGGTCCGGTTGCCGACCGCGCCGAAGATGAACGCGAGCAGGAAGGCGCCGCCGGCGACCAGCGGCGCGAGGGCGCCGGGATTCGCTTCGTTCACTTCCGCTTCATGAAGAACACGAACTCCCGGTTCGCCTCGGCGTGCGACAGGAGCTCGTTGCCGGTCTGCCTGGAGAACGCCTGGAAATCCTTCAGCGAACCCGGGTCGGTGGCGACGATCTTCAGCACCTGGCCGCTCTGCATGTCGGTCAGGGCCTTCTTGGTGCGCAGGATGGGCAGCGGGCAGTTCAGCCCGCGCGCGTCCAGTTCCTTGTCGAAATCCATGCTGCTCTCCGCAATCGGGGAAGCGAATGCTACGCGATCGCCTGGTAGTAGAGATTCTGCGGGTGGCGGGCCTCGGCGAAGAAGTACCAGCGCTCGGCCAGAAGCCCCACGAACTGCAGGGCAAATGCGGCAAGGAGCGCGCTCGCCGAGGCGGCGCCGGCCACCAAGATGGCGGCAGGAAGCGGAAATACAAGGCCCAGGAACGTCCAGCGCACCGCGCGCACCAGCGCTTCCGGGCGGCCGTGGAAAAACTCGCGGGTGTTGAAGGTGCCGCCCATCGCCCCCTGGGCGATCTGGCGCAGCTTGCCGGCGCGGATGCCGGTGGCGCTCTGCAGGGTGGATTTGGGCCGCAGGGTGCGGTTGCGAAGCAGGCTGAAGAGCCGCGCGACGTAGGCGAGCAGCCCCGCCAGCAGGGCGGCCGAGGCGTAGTCGTGCGCGAGGTCCGGCTGCAAGGCGGCCGCGAGGATCGCCGCCAGCAGCACGCCGGAGGCGCAGCCCAGGGCGGCGAAGTTGAGCAGCGTGAGCGGGCTCGCCCACTCCTGCAGGAACTTGAGGCAGGCGTAGATCATTCCCGTGCAGACGAAAAGAAGGATGCAGGCGACGACCGCGAGCGCGCCGGCGGCGAGCGCGGCGCCTTCCATCGCCAGCGCCGTGAAAACGGAATAGAGGAGAACCAGCACCATCGTTGCCGGGAGCACGATGACTTCGCGCGACAGCCACGAGGTGCGCCACATCGCCACCGCGCGCCAGGCGCGCAGCGGCTTGCCGAGGTGGAAGAAGGACGCGAGGAGGCCCGCGCCCAGGAGCGCCAGGGCGACGACGCAGCCGGCGAAGAGGAAGCCGCGCGCCGGCTTCGCGAGCAGGTCGGCGGCGAAGAGCGCGAGGAACAGTCCCTGGCCCGCCCCGGCGAGCGTGGTGAAGAGGACCACCGACCATGCGGGCTTCATGCCGGCGGCACCGTCTTGCGCCGCGGCAGGTAGTGGTTCGCGGGCTTCGTTTCCCACTCGGGCATCAGCGCGTAGCCGCCGCGCTCGCGGATCGCCCGGGCCGCCTCCGATTCCGGGTCGTGAATGTCGCCGAACAGGCGCGCGCTCGTCGGGCACGCCATCACGCACGCGGGCTTGCGCTCGGCCTCGGGCAGCTTGTCGTCGTAGATGCGGTCCACGCACAGCGTGCACTTCTTCATCACCTTCTGCGACTCGTCGAGCTCGCGCGCGCCGTAGGGGCACGCCCACGCGCAGTACTTGCAGCCGATGCACTTGTCGTAGTCCACGAGCACGATTCCGTCCTCGGCGCGCTTGTAGCTCGCGCCGGTAGGGCACACCGGCACGCACGGCGGATCCTCGCAGTGCAGGCACGACTTCGGGAAGTGCACGGTGTCGGTGGCCGGGAACTCGCCGGCCTCGAAGGTCTGCACCCGGTTGAAGAACGTGCCGCTCGGGTCCTTGCCGTAGGCGTTCTGGTCGCTGAGCGGGCCCGCCGCGCCGCCGTCGTTCCATTCCTTGCAGCTCGTCGCGCAGGCGTGGCAGCCGACGCAGACGTTGAGGTCGATGACCAGGGCCAGTTGCTTCTTCACGCGGTGACTTTCATGGGACGGAACTCTGGGAAGGCGCCTGCCTCCTGCGCCGGATAGATGCGCACGCGCACGTCGTACCAGCCGGCCTGGCCGGTGACCGGGTCGGAATTGGACAAGCCGCCGGGCAGCGTGTCGCTGATGAGGTGGTTGAGGAGGAACCCCTTGCGGCCCTCGTTGGCCTCCGGCCCGAGCGCCCAGGCGCCGGGCTGCTTGCCGATGGCGTTCCAGGTCCACACGGTCCCGGGTTCCACGGCCTCGCTGTGCCGGGCCATGCAGCGCACCTTGCCCCAGGGCGACTCGATCCACATCCACGCGCCGTCGGCGATGCCCTCGGCGAGCGCGGTGCGCGGATTGACGAACAGGTAGTTGTGCGCGTGGATCTGGCGCAGCCACGCGTTCTGCGAGTCCCAGGAGTGGTACATCGCCATGGGCCGCTGCGTGATCGCCGCGAGCGGGTACTTCTGCGCGTCGATCGCCTGCACCTCGAGCGCCGGAGAATAGAAGGGCAGCGGGTCGAAGTGCGTCGCGATCCTCTCGCGCAGGTGCGCGGGCGGCTTGCGGCCCGCGCCGCGGCCCTGGGCGGCGAGGCGGAAGCGCTGCAGCACCTCGCCATAGACCTGGACCACGATCGGGTCGGCGAAGCGGCGCAGCTTCATGCGCACCGCCCACTCGGCGTAGCCCTTGTTCCAGTTGCGCATGTAGCGGTGCTCCGGCGGCATCGGGTAGTGGAAGACGCAGTTGTTCTTCGCGTACATCTCCCACTGGTCCGGGTTCGGCTCGCCAACCAGCGCCTTCGAGCCGTCCCTGCCCCGCCAGCCCATCAGGAAGCCCTGGCCGGACCCCGGTTCGGTCTCGAAGTTGACGATGAAATCCGGATAGTCCTTGTACTTGCGCTTTCCCTCGGGCGTCACGAAGGCCGGCAACTGCAACCGGGCACCGAGCTCGACCAGGACCTCCTGGAACGGCTTGCACTCGCCGCTCGGCGGCACGACGGGTACGCGCACCGAGTCGATCGGGCCGTCGAACTCGGAGATCGGCCGGTCGAGGAGCGACATCACGTCGTGGCGCTCGAGGTACGTGGTGTCGGGAAGCACGAGGTCGGCGAACGCCACCATCTCCGACTGGAACGCGTCGCACACCGCGATGAACGGGATCTTGTACTCGCCGTCGGCGTCGCGCTCGTTCAGCATGCGGCGCGCCTGCACCGTGTTCATGGACGAGTTCCACGCCATGTTGGCCATGAAGACGAGCAGCGTGTCGATGCGGTACGGATCGCCCTTGCACGCGTTGGCGATGACGTTGTGCATGAGGCCGTGCACCGCGAGCGGGTACTCCCACGAGAACGCCTTGTCGATGCGCACCGGCGCCCCGTGCTCGTCGACGAAGAGGTCCTGCGGGCCGGAGGGAAAGCCCAGCGGCGCGCCGGCGAGCGGCGTCGAAGGCTGCACCGCCTTCGGCTCGTTCGGCGCCCGCGCATAGACCGGCGGCGTGCCGCGCGGATACGGCGCCTTGTGCAGGAACCCGCCCGGCCGGTCGATGGTGCCGAGGAGCGTCATCAGGATGGAGAGCGCGCGGATCGCCTGGAAGCCGTTCGAGTGGGCGGCGAGGCCCCGCATGGCGTGGAACGCCACCGGGACGCCGGTCACCGTCGGGTGCGCGCGGCCCCAGCTGTCGGTCCACGCGATCGGCAGCTCGAAGCGCTGCTCGCGCGCCGTCGTGCCGAGCTCGCGCGCGAGGCCGCGGATCGTTTCCTCGGGGATGCCGGTGATCCCGGCCGCCCAGGCCGGCGTATGCGGCGCGAGCCGCTCGCGCAGCAGCTCGAAGGCCGGCCGCACCTTCTTCCCGTCGAGCATGTATTCGCCGGCGAGCGCCGGCTGCGCGCCTTCGCTGTGGTTCAAGACCGCGCGGTTCTCGCGCCGGTCCCACCAGAGCTCGTTGTGCGCGCGGTGCGGGTTGGCGCCCGCCTTCGCCTCGTCCCGTGCAAGCAGGCCGAAGGTGTCGCCCGACGCATCCTGGTCGACGAGGTACGCCGCGTTGGTGTACTGCTCGAGGAACTCCTGGTCGAACAGGTTCTCCCGCACGAGCTCGTGGCACAGCGCGAGGAGCAGCGCGCCGTCCGTGCCGGGCCGGATCGCGATCCACTCGTCGGCGATCGCCGAGTAGCCGGTGCGCACCGGGTTCACCGAGATGAAGCGCCCGCCGCGGCGCTTGAAGGCGGAGATGGCGATCTTCAGCGGGTTCGAATGGTGGTCCTCGGCGGTGCCCAGCATCACGAAGAGTTTCGCCCTCTCGAGGTCCGGACCGCCGAACTCCCAGAACGAGCCGCCGATCGAGTAGATCATGCCGGCGGCCATGTTCACGGAGCAGAAGCCGCCGTGGGCGGCATAGTTCGGCGTGCCGAACTGGCGCGCGAAGAGGCCGGTCAGCGCCTGCATCTGATCGCGCCCGGTGAAGAAGGCGAATTTCTTCGGATCGGTCTCGCGGATCCTCTTCAGCCGCGCTTCGAGGATCGAGAAGGCCTCGTCCCAGGAAATCGGCTCGAAGTCGCCCGCGCCGCGTTCGCTGCCGGCCTTCCTCTTCAGGGGGCGGGTCAGCCTCGCGGGCGAGGCCTGCTTCATGATCCCGCTCGCGCCCTTGGCGCAGATCACGCCTTTGTTGATCGGGTGCGCCGGGTTGCCCTCGATGTAGCGCACCGCCCCGTCCTTGACGTGCACGCGGATGCCGCAGCGGCATGCGCACATGTAGCAGGTGGTGGTCTTGACGTCGTTGCCCAATCGCGCCCCGGGAAAGCGCGATTGTCGCGGCCGGCCCGGGCGCCGGCCAACGAGTTATTCTGATCGCGTCATAAGCTTATGGCTTGCCGGCCGTCCGGGCGACGAAGGCGGACACCGCCTCGATCTGCTCGGGCGTGAGCTTGCCGGCGAAAGGCGGCATGGCGCCCAGGCCCTTGCGCACCGCTTCCTCGACGCGCGCCTTGTCCGGCCGCAGCTCGTCGAGCGAGGGGCCGATCGTGCCTTCGGTGCCCGCCGCCTTGAGCGCGTGGCACAGGCCGCAGGGCGGCTGGGCGAGCTCGGTGAACACCTTTCGCCCGACGTCCTCCTGGGCGAACGCGGGCGGCTGCGCGAGCGCCAGCGCGAGCGCCGCTGCCAGCCCCCTCAAGACACCGTGACCTTGACCGCGTGGTCGCGCCAGCCGTTATGCGCGTAGGCGCGCTCGTTCTCGACGCGCAGCTCCGGCTGCACTTCGCCGTCGAGCGCGATGGCGCGGCTGGTGATCTCGTAGGAGCCGGCCGCGAGGCTCACCGGCAGGACGAAGTTGCGCCAGGCGTGGCGGCCCATGTCGGGGCCGATGAGCCGCGCGGCGCGCCAGGTCTTGCCGCCGTCGATGGAGACCTCGACCGCGCTGACCGGGCTGCCGCCGGTGAAGGCCACGCCGTAGACCTGCGTCGGGCCCGCCCGCAGCGGCGCGTTGCCGGCGGGATGGGTGACGAAGGACTTGAGGTTCATCTCCCACATCGACGGCTGCGCGGGCGCGCCTTTCTGCCCGATCGGCCGCACCCGGTAGCCCGAGCTCTGGATGTTGGCGGCGGTCTCGGTCGGCGTGAAGGCGACGCGCTTCACGTACTTGATGTTGTTCACGCCGTAGTAGCCCGGCACGATGAGGCGCAGCGGGCCGCCATGCGCGAGCGGGATCGGCTCGCCGTTCAGCTCCCAGGCGAGGATCGCCTCCTCCATCGCGGTCCACGGCACCGAGCGCTCGACCACGACCGTCTTCGGGTCCACGCCGGCCGGAATCGTCTCGCCGCCGGTGCTGGTCATGTAGCGGATGTCGGGGCGCAGGCCACCGAGCGCGGCGACGATCGCCTTCACCGGCACGCCGCTCCACAGCGTGTTGCCGGCGGCGCCGACCTTCCACTGCGAGCCGCTCGCCTTGTGGCCGAAGAAGCCGCGGCCGTTTCCGGAGCACTGCAGGACCGTCGCGACGCTCGCGAGGCCCATGCCCTTGAGCTCCGCGACGCTCAGCTTGCCGGGCTTCGCCACGCCGTCGAACTCGACCTGCCAGGCGTCCGGGTTGGCGACGATGGAGGCGTCGGGCGCCCCGAGGTTGTTGCGCACGAAAAGAATGTCCGTGTCGGTGATGCCGCTCGTGCCGAACGCCTCCCGCTTCGTCTCGATGCCGCTCGCGCTGTGCACGATCATGCGGTTCGCGTCCTTGAACGCGGCGAAGGGCGGCAGCGGCTTGGCAGTCGCCGCCTGGGCGAGGCCCGCAGGGCTCCAGCCGGCGAGGCCGGCTGCGGCGCCGGCGCCGCTCGCGGCCAGCAGCCTGCGGCGAGAGAGGTCCACGTCACGCTTGGTCGTTGCCATGTATCACCTCCTGGATGGATTCGGCCGATTATCGCCCGCGCGGACGGACCTGGTCGAGGATGCGTTCGAACTCCCCCGGCGGGACGTGTCCCACGACGCGGCGCACAACGGCCCCGCTCTCGTCGAAGAAAAGCACGGTCGGCGTGCCGCGCACGGCATGGGCGCGCGTGAAATCCTTCTCGGGCATGGCCTTGCCGTCGGCGGCGGTCACCTCGCGGTCGCCGCGCACGTTGATCGCGACGGGCAGGAAATCCCTGAGCAGCCGCGCCTTGATGCGCGGATCGGAGAAGGTGTCCTCGACCATCCGCCGGCAATACGGGCACCCGTCCAGCCAGAAATAGTACGCCACGCGCTTGCCGTCCTTCCTCGCCTCGGCCACGTCCTCGCGCACGTCGAGGAAGGTGTCAGTGAACCAGTCGGGCACTTCCTTCTGCTCGGCGGCGTGGGAAGCGCCGGCGAAAGCGAACATCGCCGCGAGCAGCACGCCGATCTGCGCCACCGCGAGCCAGCCCTGCGCGCGCTCGCGGCGGCGGAAGAAGAAGAAAGCCACGCGCGCATAGCACACCAGGGTAGTGAGGCAGACGAGCGCGATGGCGGCGAGCGCGAGGTAGTCGCCGCGGCCCACCCACCCGAGCCAGCCCCAGCCGGCGGGGGCGCCGGTGCGCGCGCGGTATTCGGCCAGCGAAAGGGTCCAGAGTGCGGGCAGCTGCTCGCGCGGCACGTGCGGCTCGACGAGGCCGAGCACGTAGACGAGGAAGGTCGCGGCCAGCGCGGCGAATCCCAGGCGCGCGCCGATGTCGAGCCACCGCGCGTAGACCGATTGTTCCGGACCCTGCTCTAGACCCATATGCCCAGACCCTTGAGGAGCGCGCGCAGCCCCGAGACGAAGAGGATCGCGATCACCACGCGCCGCACCACGCCGCTCGGCGCGACGCGCAGCAGCCGTGCGCCGATCCGCGCGCCGAGCATCACGCCGATGACGGTGGGGGCGACGAGCATCGGCAGGATCGCGCCCCGATGCAGGTAGATCCATGCCGCGGAGGTATCGATGACGGTGAGAAGGAAGGCGGAGGTGCCGACCGACAGCTTGAGGGGCGCGCCCATGAGGAGGTTCAGCACCGGCACGTTTGCCCAGCCGGCGCCCAGGCCGAACATCCCGGCGAGCAGGCCGATGCCGGCGAAGGCGAGCAGCGCAAGGGGCGTGCGGTGCACGCGCCAGTCGACATCCTCCTTCGTCGCGGGATCGTGATAGAGCCCGTGCAGGCGCAGCGCCGCGGCGATGCGATCGGGACGCCCGACGCGCGGCCGGTCCGCCTTGGATCCGAGCCACATCAGGACCACGATGCCCAGGATCGTCGCGCCGAGCGCCGTCTGCACCACGTCTGCCGGCAGGGCGAAGCCGAGAAGCGCGCCGGCGATCGAGCCGACCGAGCCGACGAGCGCGAGCGGCAGGGCGAGCCGCAGGCTGGCGAGGCCGCCGCGCAGGAGCGACGGCGTCGCGGCGAGCGAGCCCGAGAGCGCCAGCATGAGCCCCGCGCCGCGCACGAAATCGATGTGGAACGGGAAGAACCCGCTCACCAGCGGGACGAAGAGCACGCCGCCGCCGACGCCGCCGATGACCGCCACCACGCCGAAGGCGAAGCTGAGCGCGAACAGGCCGAGCGGCCACCACCACCACGCCACGCCACCGAGTTCCGCGCCGCTCACCGCCTGATTGTCCCGTATAAAATCCCCGCATGGCTGACCGGCGGCTGCAGGTGTTCCACGCGGTAGCGAAACACCTGTCCTTCACCAAGGCCGCCGAGGCGCTGTTCATGACCCAGCCGGCGGTCACCTTCCAGATCAAGCAGCTCGAGGAGCAGTTCAGCACGCGTCTTTTCGAGCGCAAGCACGGCCAGATCGCGCTGACCGACGCCGGCCGCGTGGCGCTCGACTACGCCGAGCGCATCCTCGCGCTCTCGGCGGAGCTCGAGGCGCGCATGAAGGACCTGACCGGCGAGACCGAGGGGCCGCTGCTCATCGGCGCCAGCATGACCATCGCCGAGTACCTGCTGCCCGGCGTGCTGGGCGAATTCAGCGCGCGCTTCCCGAGCATCGTGCCGCGCCTGCTGGTCGCCAACTCCGAGCAGGTGCAGAACCAGGTCGCCGAGCACACGCTCGACGTCGGCTTCATCGAGAGCGGCTCGCTCCTGCCCTCGCTCGTGACCGAGGTGCTGTGCGAGGACGAGCTGCTCGTGGTCTGCGCGCCGTCGCACCCGCTCGCGAAGCTGCCGTCGGTCGCCCCCGGGCTGCTCGCGCAGCACGCGTACATCAGCCGCGAGCCGGGGTCGGGG
>DASPMF010000252.1:0-5969 GCA_035627155.1 Burkholderiales bacterium
GATCAGCTTCGGCTTGATGAGGCCGATCTGCCTGAGGAGGAAGGGCGAGCACTTCGCCACCTCGTCCGGCTCCGGATTGCGGTTGCCGGGCGGCCGGCACTTCAGGACATTGGCGATGTAGACGTTCTCGCGCCGGTTAAGGCCGATGGCGGCGAGCATGTTGTCCAGCAGCTTGCCGGCCTGGCCGACGAACGGGTCGCCCAGGCGGTCTTCTTCCGCGCCCGGCGCTTCGCCGACCAGCAGCCAGTCGGCGTTCTCGTCTCCGACGCCGAACACCGTCTGCGTGCGCGACTGGTGCAGTGGGCATTGCGTGCAGCCGGACACCGCCTGCTTGATCTCGACCCAGCCTTCCGGCGCCGACGGCTCTGCCGTGGCAGGCGCGGCCGCCTCGACCTTGGATTCGCGCAGCTTCCAGATCGGCGCAAGGCCCATCTCGGCAAGGATCGCGTCGCGGCGGGTCATTGCAGTTCCCGGCTAAGAACGAGCGCGTCCTCGCGGCCGCCATGCGCGGGGTAGTAGCCGCGCCGCACGCCGACCTGACGGAAGCCGAAGCGCCGGTAGAGCGCCTGGGCGGCGAGGTTGCTAGGCCGCACTTCCAGGAACATGCTGTCCGCGCCCAGCCGGCGGGCGAGCGAAGCCGCCTCGACGAGGAGCGCGCTGCCCTGGCCGTGGCGCTGCCAGGCCGGGGCGATGGAAAGGTTAAGGAGATGCGCCTCGCCCACCGCGACCATCAGGACGAAGTAGCCCACGAGCTCGCGCTCCACGCGCCAGGTCATGCACGCATAGCCGGCGCCGAGCGAATCGCTGAAGTTGCCGCGCGTCCAGGGATGGCTGTAGATGGCGTCCTCCACCTCCAGCACCTCGTCTAGGTCGCGCTCGCGCATGGGCGAGAGCACCGGCGCGCTCTTGAGCACTGCACTCATCGCGATGCCAGCTCCTCTTTCGTGAAAGCCACCTTGTCGCGCAGATACACGGGCAGGGCCTGCGCCGCATCCAGGCCTTCGCCGGCCGCGAGACGCGGCGCGGCGAGCGCAGCGACCTCGTACGCGCCCGGATGCACTTCCGCGCGCGTCGCGGCCAATCTGCCCTTCAGCAGGTCAGGGAAAGCGGCGAAGCCGCTGCCGCAGCCGACCCATCCGTCGCCGGGCGGCGGGGCCACGCCGGCCGGCGGCACGCAGCGGCCGGCAACCACTTCGGTCCAGCGCCCCCCCTGCTTTTCGAGCGCGGCATAGTACACCTCGTGCATGCGAGCATCGATGCACGCTGCGACGCGCGTGGCGCCCGATGCCTCGGCGATCGCCTCGAAGGAAGCAATTCCGAGCACGGGAAGGTCGCGCGCAAAAGCCAGGCCCTGTGCGATGCCGCAGGCAATCCGCAGGCCCGTGAACGAGCCCGGCCCGGCGCCGAAGGCGACCGCGTCGAGCTGCGCCGCGGCGATGCCCGCCTCGGCGAGGAGGGCCTCGAGCATCGGCAGCGCCAGCTCGGAATGGCGCGTCCCGGCACGCTGGCCGCGCGCGCGCACCTCGCCACCGAGCGCCAGGGCGGCCGAGCACCAGTCTCCGGATGTTTCGATGGCGGCAATGCGCATGGCGCATTTTAGGCACCCTGCTTGTAGAATCGCCGCCCATGAAAGAACACCGGATTGCAGTCATTCCAGGGGACGGCATCGGCCGCGAGGTCATTCCCGAGGGCGTGCGCGTGCTCGAGGCGGTCGGCGCAAAGCACGGCATCCGGTTCCAGTGGAAGGAATTCGACTGGAGCTGCGACTGGTACAAGGCCCACGGCCGCATGTGCCCGGAGGACGCGCCGGACATCCTTCGCAAGTTCGACGCCATCTACTTCGGCGCGGTGGGCAACCCGTCGCTGGTTCCCGACCACATCGCCGTGTGGGGCCTGCTAATCAACTTCCGCCGCTGGTTCGACCTTTACGTGAACCTGCGTCCGGTGCGCCTGTTCGAAGGCATGCCCTGCCCGCTCGCCGGCCGCAAGCCGGGCGAGATCGACTACTTCGTCATCCGCGAGAACACCGAAGGCGAGTACGGGGGTGTCGGCGGGCGCGTCTACGAAGGCACGCCCAATGAGGTCGTCATGCAGCAGGCGATCTTCTCGCGCCGCGGCACCGACCGGATCATGAAGTACGCGTTCGAGCTCGCGCGCACGCGCAAGAAGCACGTGACCTCCTGCACCAAGTCCAACGGCATCAGCATCACCATGCCGTACTGGGACGAGCGCTTCGCGGCGATGGCGAAGAACTACCCGGACGTGCGCACCGACCAGTACCACGTCGACGGGCTGACCATCCAGATGGTGCTCAACCCGGACCGTTTCGACGTGATCGTCGCGTCGAACCTCTTCGGCGACATCCTCTCCGACCTCGGCCCGGCGACGGCGGGCACGATCGGCATCGCAGCTTCCGGCAACATCAACCCGGAGCGCACCGCGCCGTCGATCTTCGAGCCGGTGCACGGCTCGGCGCCCGACATCGCCGGGAAGAAGATCGCCAACCCGCTCGCGACCATCTGGTCGGGCGCGCTGATGCTCGAGCACCTGGGTCATCCGGAGGCGGCAGCGGACGTCCTGCGCGCGATCGAGCGGGTGATCGTCGAGGGACCGCACACTCCGGACATGAAGGGCAAAGCGGGCACCGCCGAAGTCGGCGCCGCGGTTGCCGACGCCGTCCGCAGCCAGTCCAAGAAGGCAGCCTGAAGACCTGAAGTTGCTCCACGCGGACAGCGCCCGGAATCGCCTTACCGGCATCGGGCTCGTCTCGCTGTGCTTCCTCCTCTTCACGTTCCTGGACGGGACGGCGAAGTGGCTGGTGATGAACGCCATGCCGGTCTTCATGGTGGTGTGGTTGCGCTTCGTGCTGCACGCCCTTCTCGCCACGGCGCTCCTGGTACCAGTCAAGGGCCTGGGCCTTTTCAGGACCCGCCACCTGAAGTGGCACGTGCTCCGCGCCGTCATGTTCACGCTCATGACGGGCATGAACTTCTGGGCGCTGCAGTACGTGCAGCTCACGGTGACCGCGTCGATCTTCTTCACCACGCCAATCATCGTCGCGCTCATCAGCGCGCGGCTGCTGCATGAAAAGCTCGACGCGGGGCGCTGGGCGGCGATCCTCGCCGGCTTCGGCGGCGTGCTGGTGATCGTGCATCCGTGGAGCGCGGACTACCACCCCGCGATGCTGCTCGCGGTGGGCAACGCGGTGCTCTACGCGCTCTTCAACCTCAGCACGCGCCATCTTGCGGCGTACGACCCGCCCGAAACCATCCAGTACCTGCCGGCCTTGGGCGCGGCCATCCTTCTTGCGCCGATTGCCTTCGCAACCTGGCAGTGGCCGAGCGGGCTGCTGGAATGGAGCCTGGCCTGCCTGCTCGGCGTGCTGGGCGGCCTCGGCCACTACCTGCTTGCCGTCGCGCACCGCCACGCCCCCGCCTCCGTCATCGCGCCGTTTCTCTACCAGCAGATCCTATACATGGCGCTCTTCGGCTACGTCGTCTTCGGCGACGTGCCGGCTGCGACGGTCTGGATCGGGTCCGCCATCGTGATCGGCAGCGGGCTTTACCTCTTCTCCAGGGAACGCCGGGCGCACCCGCGCTAGACTGGCTGCGGGGAGGAAGGGCATGGCCGACTCGGTCACGCTGCCGGTCTGGGCTTTCGTCGTGCTGGGTGCGCTGGCCGCATGGACGGCGTTCGACAAGCTCGTGGTGCCGGCGCTGCGCTGGATGGTCACCAGCCCGGCGAACCGCGTCATCGACGAGCTCTCGACGCGCCTTCGCATCGGCATCCGCCCTTTCCAGCGCACGCGGCGGCAGGCGCTCATCCACCGCCTGCTGACCGACCCCAAAGTGCAGCAGGCTGCAGAACGGTTTGCTTCTGAAAGGGGCGTTCCTCTTTCGACAGCCCTGCAAGCCGTCGAGCGCTACGCGCGCGAGATCGTCCCGGCCTTCAACGCCTACCTGTACTTCCGCATCGGCTACTGGCTCGGGCGGACCATCGCGCGCGCGCTCTACCGCGTTCGCATCGGCTACATCGATTCCGAAGGCATCGCCCGAATCGATCCCGAGGCGACGGTCGTGGTCGTGATGAACCACCGCTCGAACATGGACTACGTCCTCGCCGGCTATCTCGCCGCCGACCAGGCGGCGCTCTCCTACGCCGTCGGCGAATGGGCGCGGCTGTGGCCGCTCGGCGCCCTGGTGCGCGCGATGGGCGCCTACTTCGTGCGCCGCAACTCCAAGGAGGTCCTGTACCGCCGGGTGCTGGAGCGCTACATCGCCATGGCCACCGAGGCGGGCGTCCCGCAGGCGGTGTTTCCGGAAGGCGGGCTCTCACGGGACGGACGTCTGCGCGAGCCGCGCCTCGGCGTGCTCGACTACATGCTGCGCGGGTTCCGGCGGGACGGCGAGCGCGACCTCGTGTTCGTCCCGCTCGGCATCAACTACGACCGCGTGCTGGAGGACCGCACCCTGCTCCTGTCCGCCGACCCGGCGGCACGCCGCCCCGGACGCTTCTGGGCCGCGTGGAACACGCTCGGCTTCGTGGTGCGCAACCTTTCGCTCGCGCTTCGCAGCCGGTGGTATCGCTTCGGCTACGCCTGCCTCAACTTCGGCGCGCCGATCTCGATGCGCGAGTACTGCGCCGCGCGAGATATCGAGTTCCAGCGCCTGGCGCCCGAAGCGCGCAAGGAAGCCGTCGCGACGCTCGGCCAAGAGCTCATGGGCGCCGTGGCGGCCATCGTGCCCGTCGTTCCCGTGGCGCTGATGGCGCAAGCGTTCGCGCAGGCGCCGGACGTCGAGCGCTCGGAGCTCGAGCTCAAGGCGCAGGCCGGAAGCATCCTGGAGAGCCTGGCGGCCCGCGGCGCACATGTGTACGTGCCGCGCGGAGATCTCGACTACGCCCTTGGCGTAGGGCTGCGCATGCTGCGGCTGCGCCGCCTAGTAGAGGAGCACGACGGGCTCTACCGCGTGAACCCGGGCGAGGCGCCGCTCATCAGTTTTTACGCCAATTCGATCGCGCATCACCTGGATTCGTCTGGACGATCGGATAACGCTCCAGTACATTGATTCGGGGAGGGGAGCGCGTTCCATGGCGCGAACCGGGCAAGGGAAGAAGCGTCCGGCCGGAAAGGCCGACAGCATCCGAACGCTGCGCGAGAGTGAGGCGCG
The DNA here is from genome assembly GCA_035627155.1 of Burkholderiales bacterium. Taxonomy (GTDB): domain Bacteria; phylum Pseudomonadota; class Gammaproteobacteria; order Burkholderiales; family SG8-39; genus SCGC-AG-212-J23. The sequence continues at coordinate 5,169 of DASPMF010000252.1, forward strand.
TTTTCGCAGCCTCACCAACCTCTCGTCGGACTGGTACTGGGAGCAGGACGCGCAATTCCGCTTCACGCGGATCGAGGGGCGCAACACTTCGCCGCACGCGCCGACCCTGATGGGCCGTACCCGTTGGGAAACCGAGCTCGAGGTGGAAGGCGGCTGGACGCAGCATCGCGCGCTCCTTAGCGCGCGCCGCCCGTTCGTCGACGTGCTGATGTGGCGCATCGAGGCCAACGGGCGCGTGCGCTACATGAGCATCAGCGGCGAGCCGTTCTTCGACGCACGCGGGAAGCTCCTCGGCTACCGCGGCGTGGGGCGCGACGTGACGGCCCGCAAGCGCGCCGAGCAGCTGCTGCGCCTCGAGCACCAGGTCGCGCGCGCGCTGTCCGAGGCGACCGACGCCAACGCGGGCCTGCAGGCGGTCCTGCACGCGATGTGCGAGACCGAAGGCTGGGGATCGGGCCGCTATTTCTCGATCGACGAGGCGACCGGTGAGGCGACCTTCGTGACCGGCTGGTCGATCGCGGACGCAGGCTTCGAGCGCTTCATCGCCGCCTCGGGCGGCCTTTCCTTCCGGCCCGGGTACGGTCTGGTCGGCAAGGTGCTCCAGACTGGGGATCCGCTGTGGTCCACAGACACGCGCAGCGATCCAAGGGTGCGCGAGCACGCGCTCGTGCAGGAAGCGGGCGCGCGCGGCGCCTTCCTCTTTCCCGTGACCGCAGAAGGGCGCCGGATCGGGGTGTTGGGCTTCTCGAGCCGCATCCTGCGCGAGCCGGACCGCCGCCTGCTGCAGGCCGCCGCGGTGAT
>DASPMF010000253.1:0-31369 GCA_035627155.1 Burkholderiales bacterium
CACCTCGAATGCAATCGTCTGTCTTGTCATGATGACCTCCTTCTCCTCGCTATCGCGCGACGAAAAGATCGAAAAAGATTCGCGCGATTATAGGGATGACCCCCCGGCAGTCAAGGCTTTTTGCAGGTTTTTTTGCGCCGATCGGGGCGCCGTGCAGGCACTAGATCTAGGGGCGGAGGACGAAGACGGGCCTAGATCCGGGGGCGCGCCGGCCCTGGGCCTTCGGATCGACGATCGCGTCGCGTTGATGTTCGCGAAGATCTTGAATTCGGGGGACAACGGATAACGGCTCGATCATCCCCTTGGCCGCCATCCGGCGGATCCACTTGTCGGCCTTGATCGGCATGTCTACGTGTTCTGGACGACGATGTTGGGGAACTTGGATGTCATGTCGCGCTGCGATTCGGCGATCTTCACCGCGGCGCGCCTCGCGATCTTGCGATAGATCCCCGCGATCTCGCCGTCCGGATCCGATACCACCGTGGGCTTGCCGGAATCGGCCTGCTGCTGGATGGATTCGTCGAGCGGCAGCTGGCCCAGGAGCTCGGCCCCGTAGTCCTTCGACATCTTCTCCGCACCCCCGGAACCGAAGATGTGCGTCTCGTGGCCGCACTTCTCGCAGCGGTGCCAGGACATGTTCTCCACCACGCCGAGGATCGGGATGCCGACCTTCTCGAACATCTTCAGCCCCTTGCGGGCATCGATGAGGGCGATGTCCTGCGGCGTGGTGACGATTACCGCCCCGGTGACCGGCACCTTCTGCGCGAGGGTGAGCTGGATGTCGCCCGTGCCCGGCGGGAGGTCGATGACCAGGTAGTCGAGCTCGCGCCAGTTCGTGTCCTTGAGCAGCTGCTCCAGCGCCTGCGTGACCATCGGGCCGCGCCATACCATGGGTGTGTCGATGTCGATCAGGAAACCGATCGAAATAGCCTGGATGCCATGCCCTTCCATCGGCTCCAGGCGCTTGCCGTCGCGTGACTCCGGCCGGCCGCCGATGCCGAGCATCATCGGTTGCGAAGGACCATAAATGTCGGCGTCCAGCATCCCGACCGCGGCGCCTTCGGCCGCGAGCGCGAGCGCCAGGTTCACCGCCGTCGTCGACTTGCCGACGCCGCCCTTGCCTGAAGCAACCGCGATGATGTTCTTGATGCCGGGGATGAGCTTCACGCCGCGCTGCACGGCGTGCGGAACGACCTTGGAAGAAATGCTCACCGTGACCGTACCGGCACCGGCCTGCTTCAGCGCCTGGATGACTTCGCGCCGGATTGGCTCCTGCTGCGATTTGCCCGGGTAGCCGAGCTCCACGTCGAGCGATACATCCGCACCGGAAACACGAATGTTGCGCGCCGAGCGCGTGGCGAGGAGGTCTTTCCCGGTATTGGGATCGACGATGCGGCGCAGCGCGTCGTGCACCTGCTGTTCATTCAAGGACATAGGTCAAGTGTAAGCTAAAATCGCCGTCCCTCATGCCGCAAGCCCTGCGCAAGCTTTTCGTCACCACCGCGCTGCCTTACGCGAATGGCCCGTTCCACATCGGGCACATCATGGAGTACATCCAGGCCGATATCTGGGTGCGCTTCCAGCGGATGCAAGGCCACGAAGTGCATTTCGTCGGCGCCGACGACGCGCACGGCGCGCCGATCATGCTGGCCGCGGAAAAGGCCGGCACTTCGCCGGAAGCTTTTGTCGAGAAGATCGCGAGCGGAAGGAAAGCGTATCTCGAAGGATTCCACGTCTCCTTCGACAACTGGCACTCCACCCACTCCGCCGAGAACGTAGCGCTGTCGCAGGACATCTATCGCAAGCTGAAAGCCGCGGGGCTCGTCTACACGCGCTCGATCGAGCAGCTGTTCGACCCGCTGAAGGGCATGTTCCTCGCAGACCGGTACATCAGGGGCGAATGCCCGAACTGCGGCGCGAAGGACCAGTACGGGGACGCGTGCGAAAACTGCAGTACGGTCTATTCCGCCACCGAGCTGAAGAACTCCTACTCGACCCTGTCCGGGGCGAAGCCGGTCCTGAAAAGCTCGGAGCACCATTTCTTCAGGCTTTCGGATCCGAAGTGCAAGGCGTTCCTGCGGGACTGGCTCGACACGCCCGGACGACTGCAGCCGCAGGTTGTGAACAAGGCGAAAGAGTGGCTCGAAGGGCAAGGAGACAAGGCCCTCTCGGACTGGGACATCTCGCGCGACCCCCCGTATTTCGGCATCCGCGTGCCCGACATCGCCGAGGAGAAGTACCTGTACGTCTGGCTGGACGCTCCGATCGGCTACCTCGCCTCCTTCAAGCACTATTGCGCGCGGAAAGGCATGGACTTCGAGGGCTTCCTCGCGGACCCGGCCGCCGAGCAGGTGCATTTCATCGGCAAGGACATCATCTACTTCCACACGCTGTTCTGGCCGGCGATGCTGAAGTTCGCCGGCAAGCCGTACAAGGTGCCGGACCATGTCTTCGTGCACGGGTTCATCACGGTGTCGGGCGACAAGATGTCCAAGTCGCGCGGCACCGGCATCAGCCCGCTGCGCTACCTTGAGCTCGGCATGAATCCGGAATGGCTGCGCTACTACATCGCCGCGAAGCTGAACGCCAACGTCGAGGACATCGACTTCAACCCCGAGGATTTCCTCGCGCGCGTCAACAGCGACCTCGTCGGCAAGTACGTGAACATCGCAAGCCGCTGCGCGGTGTTTATCCACCGCAAGTTCGCCGGCGAGGTCCTGCCCGTCCGCGACGCCTTCGGCTTCGCCGGCCGCGCGGAAGAGATCGCCTCGCTCTACGAGGCGCGCGAATACGGAAAGGCGTTGCGCGAAGTGATGGCGCTCGCGGACACGGCGAACCAGTACGTCGACGAGCACAAGCCCTGGGAGCTTTCCAAGCAGGCGGGCGCGGAAGCGCGCCTGCATGAAGTGTGCTCGACGGCCCTGGACCTCTTCCGCGTGCTCACGGTGTACTTGAAACCGGTGCTCCCGAAGGTCGCCGCCGACGCCGAGCGCTTCCTGAATCTCCCGGCGCTGCAATGGCCGGACGCGGCGAAGCCGTTCGCATCGGGTCATCGGATCGCCGAGTACCGCCATCTCCTGAGCCGCGTGGAGCAGAACCAGCTCGATGGGCTCTTGGACGTTGCACCGCTGCCTCACGGTGCGACAAAGAAACCCCCTGTAGAGAAACAGCTACATGCCACGAAGGAGCAAGCGGTGAGCAGCGAGATTTCGATCGATGATTTTGCAAAACTCGACCTGCGCGTGGCGAAGATCATTCGCTCCGAGCACGTGGAAGGCGCCGACAAGCTCCTCAAGCTCACGCTGGACATGGGTGGCTCTACGCGGACCGTCTTCGCCGGCATCAAGTCGGCGTACGCGCCCGAGAAGCTGGAAGGCCGGCTGGCCGTGGTGGTGGCGAATCTTGCACCGCGCAAAATGAAGTTTGGCGTCTCGGAAGGCATGATTCTCGCCGCGTCGGGCGAGGAACCGGGAATATTCCTCATCTCGCCCGAGAGCGGGGCCAAGCCGGGCATGCGCGTAAAATAGGCAGCGTCGCGGCCGCTAGGCCGCTTTCGGCGTCACCACCAAGAAGATGGAGAGCTCCGGCCGCACGCTGGTGTGCAGCGTCCTCTTCCTCGACATCGTCGAGTATTCAAAGAAGGCGGTCGCCGATCAGCTGCAGCTCAAGCAGCGCTTCAATCTCGTGCTCGCCAAGGCCCTCGAGCAGGTTCCGACGCGCGACCGCATCATCCTGGATACCGGAGACGGCGCCGCGGTCACCTTCATGGGCGATCCGGAGGACGCGCTCTTCGCGGCCATGTCCGTCCGCGACATGGCTGCGACATTCCCCGGTGCGGGCCTTCCAGTGCGGCTGGGCGTGAACCTGGGCCCGGTGCGCCTGGTGAAGGACCTCAACGGCCAGATGAACATCATCGGCGATGGAATCAACGTCGCCCAGCGGGTGATGAGCTTCTCGCGCCCCGGCCAGCTGCTCGTGTCGCGCTCCTTCTACGAGGTGGTGTCCTGCCTTTCGCGCGACTACCTGAGTCTTTTCAGGCACGAGGGCTCGCGCACCGACAAGCACGTGAGGGAGCATGAGGTCTACTCGGTCCTCGGAGCGCCTGCGGCGCGACGGGTGGCCGATGCGCAATCGGCGATCAACGGCGGCAGCTTGGTTGCCTGGCTCGCCGGCACCGGCCCGCTGGGCCTGCGCCGGTCCTCCCTCTTCGCCGCGCCCGCCCTGTTCGTAGGCCTGGTGGCCGGTGGCCTGGTGCTGGGCATGCTATCCGAGGATCAGGCGGACGGCTCTGCGGTTGCGGCAGTGCCCGCGCCAGTCGCCCGGGAGCCGGCAAGGCTCGTCAACGCGTCGGAGCTGCTGCGCGCCACGAACGCGGACAAGCCGGCGCCGAAGAAAGTCGCGCTCGAGCGCAAGGCCCCGGAAGAGAAGAAGGCGCCGGTGGAGAAGCGCGTCGAGCGCGTTGCCGCTGCGAAGCCCGAGCGTGCGCAACCGGCCGCGCCACCCGCATCGGCCGCAGACGGGAAAGTGGTGGTCGCCATCGCCCCCTGGGGCGAGGTCTTCGTGAATGGGCGCAGCCGAGGCGTGAGCCCACCGGTGCAGAGCATCGATCTCCCGGCCGGTCCGCACAAGATCGAGATCCGCAATGGCAACTTCCCGGCGCACGTCCGCGAGATCGTGGTAAAACCCGGGGAACCGGTGCGTATCCGCCACCGGTTCCAATAGCGGCACGAACGACGGCTGGGCAATAGAGGGGGGTCGATGGTGCGGGTCGGGGTAGCGGTCTGCGTCGCGCTGATCGTGGCGCTCCTGCAGGCATGCGCCACCGAGCCGGGCCGCGCCATCCAGGCTCTGTTCGCGCCCAGCAAGGGGCAGGCGGCGCTGAAGACCGGCCTCCGTCAATACGAGGACGGCGACTACGTCGACTCCATGAAGAGCCTGCACAGCGCGCTCGACCAGGGCCTCGCCGAGGGCGAGCGCATCGACGCCCACAAGCACCTGGCGTTCATCCATTGCGCTTCCAGCCGGGAGCGCCAGTGCCGCGACGAATTCCGCAAGGCGCTGGCCATCGATCCGTCCATGGAGCTTTCCGCCGCCGAGTCCGGCCATCCGGTCTGGGGACCGATCTTCCGCTCGCTCAAGCGCTAGGCGGAATGGAGCAGCCCAAGCTCGGCCGCTACCTCGTCCAGTCTGAGCTCGGGCGCGGCGCCATGGGCGTCGTGTACAAAGCCACGGATTCGGTCCTGGAACGAACGGTTGCCGTCAAGACGGTCAACATGGCGCTCGAGCGCGACGGCGCCGAGCGCTATGAGGCCCGCTTCTACCAGGAGGCCCGCGCCGCGGGGAGCCTCAACCATCCGAACATCGTCACGATCTACGACGTGGGCAAGTCCGGCGAGGTCGTGTTCATCGCCATGGAATTCATCGAAGGGCCGGAATTGCGCAGCCTCATCGGGGAAGGCCGCGCGATGCCGGTCGCGCAGGCGGTCGGCATCGCCGCGCAGGTCGCGGACGGCCTCGGCTACGCGCACCAGCACGGCGTCGTGCATCGCGACATCAAGCCGGCGAACATCATGGTGCCGGCCGAAGGGCCGGTGAAGATCACGGATTTCGGCATCGCCCGCATGCGGGGCGCGGGCGACCTGACGCAGACCGGCATGATGCTCGGCTCGCCGAAGTACATGTCCCCCGAGCAGGTGATCGGCAAGCGCGCAGATCACCGCTCGGACATCTTCTCGCTCGGTGTCATCCTGTACGAGATGCTCACGGGCGTCACGCCGTTCAACGGCGAGAACGTCACCGCGCTCATGTACCAGATCGTGAACTTCGCGCCGCCGGCACCGAGCGCAGTCAACCCGGCGATCCCGGAGCTCGCCGACTACATCGTGGCCAAGATGCTGGCGAAGGCGCTCGAGGAGCGCTACCAGAACGCGCAGGACGTGGCCCGGGACCTGCGCGAGTGCGAGCGCCAGATCGCCGGCGCGTCGCTGCCTGCGCGCGGCCGTCCCGCCGGCCTTGCGAGCGGCCCGCAACCGGAGCTCCTGGATACCACGGTCAAGACTGCGGTGATGGCGCAGACGCTCAATCGCACGCGCCAGGCGGACGCGGCACCCGCGGAAGTCACTGCGCCGCCGGCGAATGGCCTGGCCAACGCATTCGACTCCAACGAAGCCACGCAGCGGCTGGCGACGCTGACCGGCGCGACTACGACGCAGCCGCGGCAGCCCGTCGACCTCGAGCGCCAGACGGCCACGCAGGCGATCGAATCGATGCGCGCGCCGCGCCGCCCCGGCTGGCGGCGGCGGGACTGGCTCGTGGTGGCGGGCGCCGCCGTCGCCGGCGTCGTGACCGCCCGGGCGCTCCTGCGCCGGCGACGACCCTAGCCGCGGGCTTTCTTTGCCTTCGACGAGCTGGACGGCTGCCAGGGCGCGCCGGTCCGGCGCTCGATGTATTCCCGGATCAGCCGGCGCACTACCTGGGACGGCGTCTGGTCCTCCTGCGCGCAAAGCTCCTCGAACAAGGCCTTCTTGCGCGGGTCGATGAGGATCGTGAGGCGTGCGGTTCGGTCTTCCATGTCCGTTCAAGGATAACCCAATTCACTTCTAGGTGCATAGAATGTTAACATCACGCACATGCAGCTCCCTGGCGCCGGCCTCCCGGTGCACCGCTTCCGGCCGCGCGCGTTCGACGACCTGCGCGGCTACAGCCCGGCGATCTTCCGTTCGGACCTGTTCGCCGGCGTAACGGTCGGCATCGTCGCCCTGCCGCTGGCGATGGCGTTCGCCATCGCATCCGGTCTGAAGCCCGAGGCGGGCCTGGTCACGGCGGTGATCGCGGGTTTCCTGATCTCTTTCCTCGGCGGATCGCGCGTGCAGATCGGCGGCCCCGCGGGCGCGTTCATCGTCGTGGTCTACGGCATCGTGCAGCAGCACGGCCTGTTGAATCTCGCCATATCGACGATCATGGCCGGGGCCCTCCTCTTCCTCATGGGACTCACGCGCATCGGATCCCTGGTGCGCTTCGTCCCGGTGGCGATCGTCACCGGCTTCACGAATGGAATCGCCGTGCTGATCGCGCTCTCGCAGCTGAGGGACCTGCTGGGTCTGCGCATCGCATCGCTGCCGGCCGACTTCGTCGGCCAGGTCGCCACGCTCTGGGCGAAGGCGTCGACGTTCAATCCGGTCGCCTTCGGCCTCGCAATGGGGTGCCTCGGCCTGCTCCTCGTCTGGCCGCGCCTGCGCCTGCCCATCCCGGGCGCCATCGTCGTCCTCACCGCCGCCACGGCGCTGACGGCGGTCACCGACCTCCCGGTGGAGACGATCGGCTCTCGATTTGGCGGGATTCCCACCGGCCTGCCGGCCTTCGCGCCGCCGGAGTGGTCGTGGGGGAACGCCCGTACGCTCGTGGGACCGGCGCTCACCATCGCGCTGCTGGGCGCGGTCGAGTCGCTCCTTTGCGCGCGGGTGGCCGACGCCCTCATCCACGGCCGGCACGATCCGAACCAGGAGCTTATGGCCCAGGGCATCGCCAACATGGTGGCGCCGATGTTCGGCGGCATGGCGGCGACCGGAACAATCGCCCGCACCATGACCAGCATCCGTGCCGGAGCGCGCACCCCGGCTGCCGGAATGTTGCACGCGCTGACGGTGCTTGCCGTCATGCTCGTTGCCGCGCCGCTCGCCTTCCACGTCCCCCTGGGCGCGCTCGCGGCGATCCTCATGCACGTCGCGCTCAATATGGGCGAATGGAAGGCCTTTGCTCACCTTAAGCGCTATTCACCCCACTACCGCACCATCCTGCTTGCGACCTTCGTGCTCACCGTCGTCGTGGACCTCACCGTGGCAGTCGAGATCGGGCTCGTGCTGGCCGGCCTGTTCTTCATCCTCCGGGTCTCGGCGCTGACGACGATCGAGCCCATTGCGCTCGCGCCTGACGGCTCGGCCATCCCTCCAGGCGTGGCCGCCTACAAGGTCCAGGGGTCGCTTTTCTTCGCTTCCGTGGGAAAGCTCGACGAGCTGGGCGAGGCCGTCGCGGACCGCAGTCCGGCAGCGCTCGTGCTGGACCTGCACTACGTCATGAACATGGATACGACTGCGATGGAAGCCATGCAGACGCTCCGGCGCGGCCTGTCACGCCGCGGCACGACGCTGGTGCTTTGCGGCGCCCAGGCGCAACCCCATTCGCTCATGTCGCGCAGCGGCTTCCGCGCCGAGATCGGCGCAGACAATCTGAAACCGGACCTGCAGGCCGCCCTGCGGCGGGCGGCGGCAATCGCAGCGTCGCGACCCTGACCTATCGGCCGCCGCACTGCGGCGGCATGGCGGTGACTGGATAGCCGCGGCAGGTCCAGGTGATCTTGCCGCCCTGGAGGGCCGGCATGAGGGTGATTTCCAAGGCGTTTTTCTCATTCCAGCCCCGGATCGCGCCGCCGTCCGAAACGAGCCATTTGAACTCGCCATGCTCTGGGTCGGTCTTCGGGGCGATCTTGACATCCTTGCCGGCGCCAGAAAGGTTGCCGCTTTTTTCGGCCGCTGCGCTCACCTGCTTCTGCGCCGGCTCGGCGCCCGCGATGAGCGCTTGCGCGGCCGCCTTCGCTTCGTTGCCCGCCTTTTGCGGCAGCACGACCGCCACGACGAGGAATCCCACCAGCGCGAGGCCGGCGACGATGATCAAGCCGATACGCATTGCACGTTCCCCCTGTTCCCGCGCCGGTCTCGCAGCATCTCTCCCCGCCCGGCTTTCGCGCGGCAGCTTAACATGACAGCAAGGCGCTGAACCCGCGCCTCTTGGCTTGTGTCCGATGATGCCTGACGGATTCTTGCAATGGTGACGCGCCAACTGACGATTGAAGGTCGCGTGCAAGGCGTCGGCTTCCGCGATGCGCTTTGCGAGGAGGCGCGCCGCCTGGGCGTGCGCGGATGGGTCCGCAACCGACCCGACGGCACGGTGGAAGCAACGCTGCAGGGTCCGGGCCAAGCGGTCGATGACCTCCTTGCCTGGGCTCGCATAGGTCCCCCGCACGCGCGCGTAAGGAGCGTCGAAGTGCACGCCGTCGAAGGTGCGGAGCCGCTAGAGGGCTTCCACAGGCTCCCGACGCCAAGGTAGCCGCCCTTGCGCCGCCCGGTATCGCCGCGCGCTACTTTGCGCACGGCGATTGCCCGGGACCGATGCGCCGCCCACCATGGGCGCCTTCCAAGGAGACGGCCATGGCTGCGAACCCGAACGCCCCCCTTTCCGCCCACGAGCTGCGCGATGCGGTGCGCCATGGGTATGCATACGACATCGGCAGATTGGACCGCGTACTCTGCACGGACGAAACGCAGGGACTGCTCGAGGTCCAGGCCGGAACCCGGTGGGCGGCGATCGCCCGCCACATGCGTCCCGAGGACCAGGCGGCAGCGCAGCTGGGCGACGCGCTGCCCCGGGTCGGCACCAGCGTGGCATGGAACGCGGCCGGGCCGGACGGGCGCCCTGCCGTGGCGCACGTGGAGTCTCTGACGCTGGTCACCCCGGACGGCGAGCTGCGCCGCGCGAGCCGCACTTCCAATGCCGACCTCTTCGCGCTCGCCGTCGGCGGCCAGGATCTCTTCGGCCCGCTCTACAGCGTGACGCTGCGCATCGAATCGCTGTCGCGCGCGCTGGCCGAGGCCGCGACCGCGCAAGTCGAGGGAACGCAGCCCGGCGACGCGACGCGGCGCCTCCAGCTGCTGGTGCCGCCCGAGTCCCTCGTCGCTTTTCTCGACGATCTGCGAGCCGCGTGCGACGACTGGCGAATCCGAGTTGCCCGGCGGGAGCTTCGCGAGACACGACACGAGTCCGAGACTTTCCTGCCCTGGGCCCGGCGGTCCTACGTCCAGGCGTCGCTATGGCTGGCCGTCCCCCAGGCGCTCGGCGGGGCCGTGCGGCTGGCCCAGGCTTGCGGCGAGCTCATCGACCGGTGCATGGCGCACGGCGGCAGCTTTTCCATCGCGCAGACCTTGGACGCGAGCCGTGAACAGGTCGAAGCCTGCTATCCCGGCATCCGCAGCTTCCTGGCGGAAAAGCGACGTGTCGATCCGTCGGAAAAAATGGTCAATGGCTGGTACCGCCACTACCGGGGCCTGCTCGGCAGGCAGCGCTGCGAGAGCCGCTGGAACAACTAGGCGACGATGCCGGGCTTCTAGGCCGCGACCCCGTAGATCACCTGGACGTTCTCCGGAGCGAGCCAGGCGCCCAGCTCGGAGAGAAGCTGGCCGTCGGGCCGCACGCGCCACGATTCGCCAAGCGCCACGTCGCAGGCCGCCTTGGCATTGCTGTAGGACACCACGACCAGGCACGCGCCGTTTCCGCTCGCTCGGTACGGCGCGAGCAGCTGTTGCAGGCGCCTCGCGTCGCGTGCCTGGTCGGTCGCGCCGTTCATGGCGATCCGGAGCCGCGCGGCGTAGCGCGCGCGCAGCCCTTCGAGGTCGAGGAGTTCCTCCGCCGTGACGCGCAACCCGCCGGAAAAGTCGTCGTTCTGCACCTTGCCCGCGACCACGAGCAACGCGTCCTCCTTGAGCTTCTCGCGGTGCTTCTCGAACAGCTCGTTGAACACCGTGATTTCGACCTGCGCGGTCGAATCGTCCAGGATCACCACCATCATGCGGCCCCGGCGGGTCATCTGGGTTCGCGCGGAAACCACGATTCCCGCCATCCAAACGCGCTCGCCGGCGCTCAGCCGCGCCAGCGCCGAGCGCGGAAAACCCGCCAACTCCCTTTCATAGACGGAGAAGAGGTGCGCCGAGAGCGAATACCCGAGGGCCATCTTCTCCTCGAGGAGCTTCTGGCGCAGGTCCCAGGCCGGCGCGTCGACGTAGGCATGCTCGCCCCCGCGCGGCGCTTCGGCCTCGCCGAACAGGCTGTTCTGCGCTGCGGCGCGCTCCGCTTGCTCGGCGGCCTCCAGCGCCCGCCCCACGGAAGCCAGCAGCTTGGCGCGCTGCGGCTCGAGGGCGTCGAAGGCGCCCGCGCGCACCAGGGCCTCGACGACGCGGCGGTTCACCAGGCGCTTGTCGACGCGGGCGCAGAGATCGAAGAGATCCTTGAACGGGCCCGCATTGCGCGCTTCGAGGATCGCCGCGATGGCGGATGCGCCCGTGCCGCGCACGCCGCCCAGACCATAGCGGATGGTTTCGCGGTCGACCGGGACGAAGCGGTATTCGGAGCGGTTGATGTCGGGAGGAAGGATCTTCAGGCCGTTCGCGACGCCATCGTCGTGGAACAGGCGCACCTTGTCGGTGTCGTCCATGACGGCCGAAAGGTTGGCGGCGACGAACGCCGAGGCGTGGTGCGCCTTCATGTACGCCGTCTGGTAGGCGAGCAGCGCGTAGGCGGCGGCGTGGGACTTGTTGAAGCCGTAGCCTGCGAACTTCTCCATCAGGTCGAAGAGCTGGGTCGCCTTGCCTTTCGACAGGCCGTTCTTTTCCGCGCCGGCGACGAACACGCTGCGTTGGGCGTCCATCTCTTCCGGCTTCTTCTTGCCCATCGCCCGGCGCAGCAGGTCTGCACCGCCCAGGGTGTAGCCACCGACGACCTGGGCAATCTGCATGACCTGCTCCTGGTACACCATGATGCCGTACGTCGGGGACAGGATCGGCACCAGGCGCGGGTCGAGGTATTCCACTTTCTGGCGGCCGTGCTTGCGCTCGATGAAGTCGGGGATGAGATCCATCGGGCCGGGGCGATACAGGGCAACGAGTGCAATGATGTCCTCGAAGCGGTCGGGTCTGGCGCGGCGGATCATGTCCCGCATGCCGCGCGATTCGAGCTGGAACACCGCCGTGGTGTTCCCGGCCGAAAGCAGCCGGTAGGTCTCCGCATCATCAAGCGGCACGCGCTCCAGCGCGAAGTCCCGCTCGCCGAGGCGGCGGACGTACCGTTCGGCCCAGTCGAGGACGGTCAGGGTCGTCAGGCCGAGGAAATCGAACTTCACCAGGCCGATCGCCTCGACGTCGTCCTTGTCGAGCTGCGAGACGACGTTGCTCGTGCCTTCCGCGGCGTAGAGCGGGCAGAAATCGGTGAGCCGCCCTGGGGCAATCAGCACGCCGCCCGCATGCATGCCCACGTTGCGCACGAGTCCCTCGAGCCGTTCGCCGAGCTCGAGCAGGTCGCGCACCTCCTCTTCCTTGTTCTCGCGCTCGGCGAGCAGCGGCTCCATCTCGCGGGCGTCCTTGAGCGTGATCAGCTTGCCCGGCTGGAAGGGGATCAGCTTCGCGATCTGGTCGCAGAAGTTGTAGCCCAGGTCGAGCACCCGGCCGCAATCGCGCACGACGGCGCGCGCCGCCATCGTCCCGAAAGTGGCGATCTGTGAAACGCTGTCCTCGCCGTACTTGCGCCGCACGTAATCGATGACCTTGTCGCGCCCGTCCTGGCAGAAGTCGATGTCGAAGTCCGGCATCGACACGCGTTCCGGATTGAGGAAGCGCTCGAACAGGAGGTCATAGCGCAGCGGGTCGAGGTCCGTGATCCCGAGCGAATAGGCGACCAGCGACCCGGCGCCGGAGCCGCGTCCCGGGCCCACCGGTACGCCGTTCGACTTCGCCCAGTTGATGAAGTCGGCGACGATGAGGAAGTAGCCGGCGAACCCCATCTGCACGATGGTCTCGATCTCGAAGGCGAGCCGTTCGCGATAGCGCGGCTTGTCCTCCTCCTTGAGGCGCAGTGCTTCCATGCGCCGCTCCAGGCCGGCATCGGCCTCCCGCTGCAGGTGCTCCTCGATGGAGACGCCGCCCGGAGTGGGAAACGCCGGAAGCCGGCTCTTGCCGAGCTCGATACTCAGGTTGCAGCGGCGCGCGATCTCCAGCGAGTTCTGCAGCGCCTGCGGGATGTCCGCGAACAGCGTGGCCATCTCTTCCTGCGATTTGAAGTACTGCTCCGGAGTGAATAGGCGGGGCCGCCTCTGGTCGCCAAGGACGTAGCCTTGCGCGATGCAGACGCGCGCCTCGTGCGCCTTGAAATCCTCCGGGGTGAGGAATTGCACCGGATGCGTGGCGACCACCGGCAGGCCGGTGCGTCCGGCGAGGGCGACGGAGCGGGCGACGAGGGCGTCCGCATGCGGGGCGCCGGCGCGCTGCAGCTCGATGTAATAGCGCCCCGGAAAAAGAGCGGACCACTGCGCGGCGAGGCGCTCGGCGATCTCAACCTGGTCGCCCTGCAGGGCCTGGCCGACATCGCCGCTCGGACCGCCGGAAAGGGCGATCAGACCTTGCGTGCCGCCTTCCTCGAGCCACGCGCGCGCGATCTCGGCGCGGGCACGATACTGGTTCTTCAGCCAGGCGCGCGAAAGCAGCTCGCAGAGCCGCAGGTAGCCCTCGCGCGAGGCGCAGAGCAGGAGCAGGCGCGAGGGCTTGTCGCGGTCGCCGTCGTTCTGAATCCAGCAGTCCGCGCCGATGACCGGCTTCACGCCGGCGCCGCGCGCCGCGCGGTAGAACTTCACCATGCCGAACACGTTGGACGCGTCGGTGAGCGCCAGGGCCGGCATGCCGTCGCGCGCCGCACGCGACACGGCATCCTCGATGCGCACGATGCCGTCGCTCACCGAGAACTCGCTGTGCATTCTCAGATGAACGAAGCGCGGCCCCGGCATGATAAAAATTCTAGCACCCGTAGAATGCCCGCGATGAACCCGGCGATCGCGGCGCTGCTCTTCGGCGCAACCTGCATCGCGCTCTCGCCGATCTTCGTGCGGCTCTCCGAAACGGGCCCGACGGCAAGCGCGTTCTGGCGCGTCGCGCTCGCCGTCCCGGTGCTGTGGGCCGTGTGCGCCTTGCGGCGGGGGAACGCGCCGCCGCGGGACCGGCGCCGCAGGCTCCTGCTCCTGGCTGCGGGGGTCGCCTTCGCGGGCGACCTGGGGTTCTGGCACCTTTCGATCCAGTACACGAGCGTCGCCAATTCCACGCTGCTCGCGAACCTGGCGTCCGTTTTCGTCACGCTCGGCGCCTGGATATTCCTGCGGCAAAGGCCGACGCCCGTGTTCATGGCCGGACTGGCCTGCGCGCTCGCCGGCGTGGCGCTCCTCGTGACGTCGAGCGCCGGCCATTCGCGCACCGGCGTCCTCGGCGACGCGCTCGGCGTGCTGACGGCGCTTTTCTATGCCGCCTACATCTTCGCGGTAAAGGGCTTGCGCGACGGCGGCGAGCGCACCCTGGACCTCATGGCCGTGACGAGCGCAATCACGGCGATCCTCCTCTTGCCGATGGCGCTCGCCTCGGGCGAGCGATTGCTGCCCGTCACGCCGCACGGATGGGCCGTTCTGCTCGGCCTCGCCCTCGTATCGCATGCGGCAGGACAAGGCCTCATTGCTTACGCGCTCGCACACCTTCCGGCCGCGTTCTCTTCGGTAAGCCTTCTCCTGCAGCCGGTTATGGCGGCGCTTTTCGCCTGGGCGTTGCTCAGCGAAGCGCTGGCGCCGGCGCAGATCGCGGGCGGCGCAATCGTGCTCGCCGGGATCTACCTCGCCCGGCGCGGCTCGGGCTAGGCGACCAGGGCGCTCGCCTCGCCGGAGCTCGCCTCGATGCGGCCTATGTCGTAGACCGTCTCGCCGGCGGCGCGCAGCGCTTCGGCTGCCGTCTCTGCATCGGCGGCAGCTACTACGACGACCATGCCGATCCCGCAGTTGAAGACGCGGTGCATCTCGTCCTCCGCGACGCCGCCCTCGCGCTGCAACCAGGCGAAAACTTCCGGGCGCGGCCAGGCGGCCTTTTCGATGCGTGCGCGCAAGCCGTCCTGCAGGATGCGCGGGACGTTTCCGGTCAGGCCGCCGCCCGTGATGTGCGCGAGCCCCTTCACCCGCACCTGCGCGAGCAGTTCGAGGACCGGCTTGACGTAGATGCGCGTCGGCTGCATGAGCGCGTCCACGCGAGAAGGCTCGGGAGCGGCGCGCTCGAGAATCTTGCGCACGAGCGAATAGCCGTTGGAGTGCGGCCCGCTCGACGCCAGCCCGAGGATGACGTCACCCGGGACGATGGCGCGGCCGTCGATGATGCGCGACTTCTCCACCACGCCGACGCAGAAGCCGGCGAGGTCGTATTCGCCTTCGGGATACATCCCCGGCATTTCCGCCGTTTCGCCTCCGATGAGCGCACAGCCGGCCAGCTCGCAACCGCGCGCAATGCCCTTGACGACCTGCGTGGCGACCGCGCGCTCGAGGCGCCCGCAGGCGAAATAGTCGAGGAAGAAAAGCGGCTCGGCACCCTGGACGAGGACGTCGTTCACGCTCATCGCGACGAGGTCGATGCCGACCGTGTCATGCCGGCCGTACTGGAAGGCGAGCTTGAGCTTCGTGCCCACGCCGTCGGTCCCCGACACGAGAACCGGTTCGCGATACTTCTTCGGCAGCTCGCACAGCGCACCGAAGCCGCCGATGCCGGCCAGCACCTCCGGCCGCATCGTACGCCGCGCAAAGGGCTTGATTGCATCGACCAGCGCATCGCCCTCGTCGATGTCGACGCCGGCGTCGCGATAGGAAAGCGGTCGGTTCGGTCCGGAAGTCGACATGCTAGAGTGAGAAATTCTACTCGACATGGCTGCCGCGCCCCCCGTGTTCACCCGCCCGCAGTTCTGGGCATGGCTCGCCATCGCGCTGGTCGTCTCGCTCCTGTTGTGGATCCTCGCGCCGATCCTCGCGCCCTTCCTCTTCGCCGCGATCCTCGCCTACATCCTCGACCCGATCGTCGAGCGGCTGACGCGGCGGCACATGCCGCGGACGCTCGCCGTCGTGCTCGTCATGGTCCTCGCCCTCCTGCTGCTCGCCGCTTTCATGCTCATCGTTTTCCCGCTGCTCTACAAGGAGACGCGGCTCTTCATGGACAAGCTGCCGGGATTCGTGGACTGGCTGAACGCGCGGGCCGTACCCTGGCTGCGGGACCGCGCGGGCATCGACCTGCAGCTGGATGCCGAATCCCTCAAGCAGATGGCGAAAGACGCGCTATCCCAGAACGAGGACCTGGCGAAAACGCTGCTGCGTTCCGTCGGCCTCGGCGGCCTTGCGGTGGCGGCTTTCCTGGCGAACCTGCTGCTCCTTCCCGTGGTTGTCTTCTACCTGCTGCGGGACTGGAACGGCCTGCTTGCTTCGATGGACAACCTCATCCCGCGCCGCGCGCACGCGAAGGCGCTCACGATCGCCCGCGAAATCGACGCCGTGCTGGCGGAGTGGCTTCGCGGCCAGTTGCTCGTAGTCCTAATCATGAGCGTGTACTACGTGACCGCACTCTGGCTCGCGCGGCTCGAATTCGCGCTGCCGGTTGGACTCATTACCGGACTCGCGGTGGTCATTCCCTATGTCGGCATCGCGTTCGGCGCCATTCTGGCGACGGCCGCGGCGCTCCTGCAATTCGACAGCTTCACGGGCTTGCTCTGGGTATGGATCGCCATCGGCATCGGCCAAGTCCTGGAGGGAATGGTCGTGACGCCGCTCATCGTCGGCGAGCGCATCGGCTTGCACCCCGTTGCCGTCATCCTCGCCCTGTTCGCCTTCGGGCAGATCTTCGGCTTTTTCGGGGTCCTGCTCGCCCTGCCAGCAAGCGCAGTGCTGCTCGTCGCGCTGCGACACCTGCGCGCGGCGTACCTCTCGGGACCGCTCTACGGCCGATGAGCGAAATGCAGCAGCTCCCCCTCGACATCTCGGCGCGCCCCGAGCCTCGGTTCTCCAATTTCGCCGCCGGCCAGAATCGCGAAGCCCTCGCAGCGGTTCAGGCGCTCGCGGAAGGCGGCCTGCGGGAGGCCGTCGTCTACCTTTGGGGCGCGCCTGGCAGCGGTCGCACCCACCTCCTGCGTGCGGCTGCCGATGCGAATCCGGACCTCACCATCGCCGACGATGTCGAGGGTCTGGACGAGGCCGGCCAGCAGGCGCTTTTCATGGCGATCAACGAGGCGCGGGACGGAAAAGCCTCGGTTCTGGCTGCGGGCACCGCCCCCCCGGCGGGACTGCACTTGCGCGAAGACGTGCGCACGCGCCTCGCCTGGGGACTGGTGTTCCAGCTCAAGCCGCTGACCGATCGAGACAGGAAGGCGCACTTGCGCGCCGCGGCCGCGGACCGCGGCCTGCACCTGGGGGAGGACGTCGCCGACTACCTGCTCGCCCGGATGCCGCGCGACGTCGCCAGCCTCAACGCGGCGCTGGACTGGCTGGACCGCGTTTCCCTCGCGAAACAAAGGCCTCTGACGATTCCCCTGATCCGGGAGGCGCTCGCAGAGGGCGCGCAGCGCGCACTCCTGCCTCGACAAGGCGACCGGCCCTAAGTACATTGCAGGCACCAACAAACACCTGCCATGAAGACGCGAACCGGCGCGCTGCTGGCTTTACTTTCCATCTCCCTGACCCTGCCTGCGTCAGCGCAGGACGGATTGCGCGTGCCCGCCGCCGGGCTGGGCATCGATCCGTCGCTGGCCTCCGGCTGGTTCAGCCCCGATTACGACCGCCTTGGCTTTGCGCCGAACAACTGGCGCGCCGCAGCCGGGTTCGCACCGGCTGCACGCGTGCAGTGGACGTATCCGCTCGGGCAGTACAGCCTCGGCATGTCCATGGCGAGCGGCCGAGACTATGAATCCGCGCCGATCTTCGGCAGCGAGAGCCGGCAGTACGGCCTGGTGGGCCGATACTGGATCTCTTCGGACTGGTCGGTGAATGCGGAAGCGGTTTCCCGCGAGGCGAGCACCGTCTTCCGCCTGCAGGACTTCCGGATCGGCCTGCGGCGTCAGTTCTGACGCGCCCGCGCCTTCCGCAGGGCGGCACTCCAGCGCTCGGTAGAATGCGGGGCCCGCATGCGCCTCGCGCTCTTCGACCTCGACAACACGCTGCTTTCCTGCGACAGCGACTACGAATGGGGCCAGTTCCTGGTTGATCGGGGCATCCTCGATCGCGACGAATACGAGGCGCAGAACCGCGCCTACTACGAGCAATACGTCGCCGGGACCCTGGACATCCACGAATACCTCGGCTTCGCGCTGCGCCCGCTTGCTGCGCACTCACCCGACGAGCTCGCGCGCTGGCATGAGGATTTCATGCGCTCCCGCATCCTTCCCGCCATCACGCGCGCTGCCCGCGGCCTGGTGCGCGAGCACCAGGCCCGGGGCGATCTCTGCGCCATCATCACGGCCACCAACAGCTTCGTCACCGCCCCGATCGCACGCGAGTTCGGCGTCGAGCACCTCGTCGCCACCGAGCCCGAAAAGCGCGCAGGCCGCTTCACCGGCAAGGTCGCCGGGATCCCGTGTTTTCGGGCGGGCAAGATCCAGCGGCTGGAGGAATGGCTCGCCGCGATGGGGAGGCGCAGCGCCGACTTTCCGGAACGATGGTGCTACAGCGACTCGCACAACGACCTGCCGCTCCTCGAGCTTGCGACCCGGCCCGTCGCGGTGGATCCGGACGAACGGCTTGCCGAAGAAGCGCGGCGGCGCGGCTGGCCGGTGATTTCCCTAAAATCCGCCGCGGCATGATCAAGCGCTTCATACGAAGGGTGTTCGGGCTGGAGGCGGGCGCCATGGAGCGCGTCGCGCGTGCGAAGCATGGCATGGCGCGGGACCGGATCAGCCCGGCCGCGGCGAAGGTGTGCACCGTGCTTCGCGAGGCGGGCTTCCAGGCGTATGTCGTCGGCGGCGCAGTACGCGACCTCCTCCTCGGCATCGCGCCCAAGGATTTCGACGTGGCGACGGACGCGCGGCCGGAACAGATCAAGCCGCTCTTCCGAAGGGCGTTGGTCATCGGCCGGCGCTTCCGCCTCGTCCACGTCATGATGGGTCCGGAAACCATCGAAGTATCCACGTTCCGCGGCGCCGATCCGCAGGCGGCCGAGAACGCCGAGCACTCCCGCGACGAGCACGGGCGGGTGCTGCGGGACAACGTATTCGGGTCGCAGAAAGACGACGCACGGCGACGCGACTTCACGGTTAACGCCCTCTACTACGACGCGGCAAGCGAAGAGATCGTGGATTTCCATGGCGGCCTCCGCGATCTCAAGAAACGCGTCCTGCGCGTCATCGGAGATCCGGCGGTTCGCTACCGGGAGGACCCGGTGCGCATGCTGCGCGCGGTGCGCCTGTCGGCCAAGCTAGGCCTCACCATCGACCCGGCGACCCGGGCGCCGATCGCCGAAATGGGCGTGCTCATGGAACGCGTCCCGCCGGCACGGCTGTTCGACGAGATGCTGAAGCTCCTGCTCTCCGGCCACGCGAGCGCATGCCTGCGCCAGCTGCGCGAGGTGGGCTTGCACAAGGGCCTGCTGCCGCTGCTCGACGTGATCCTGGAGCAGCCTCTGGGGGAGCGATTCGTCACGCTCGCGCTCGCGCAGACCGACGAGCGCGTCCAGTCAGACAGGCCGGTCTCGCCGGCCTTCCTTTTCGCCGCGCTTCTCTGGCACGAGGTGCTGGCAGCGTCCAAGGCGCGCCAGGCCCGCGGCGAGCGGCCGGTGCCGGCCCTGGAGCACGCCATGGACGAAGTACTCGACGTCCAGTGCGAGAAGCTGGCCATCACGCGCAAGCTCACCGCTACCATGCGCGAAGTCTGGTCCATGCAGCCGCGTTTCGAGAGCCGCTCCGGCCAGCGCGCCTACCGGCTTCTCGAGGCGCCCCGTTTCCGAATGGCCTACGATTTCCTGGCGTTACGCGCGGCCAGCGGCGAGGTTCCGGCCGAGCTGGAAGCGTGGTGGCGCGCGTTCCAGACCGCGGACGCCGACACGCGCAAGGCCATGCTTCTGCCCGATACCGGCCCGAGCAAGCGGCGGCGGCGCCGGCGCGGAAAAAAGCGTGCCGCCGGCGAGACGCAGGCCCCCGAGGCACCGTAGCCGCGCAGTGGCAACCGCCTACGTCGCGCTCGGCTCGAATCTGCAGGATCCGGTGCGCCAGGTGGAAAGCGCGCTCGAGGAGCTCGATCGCCTGCCCGAGACCCGGCTCGTCAAGCGCTCGTCGCTCTACCGCACCGCGCCGGTGGGCTACGCGGAGCAGCCGGATTTCGTGAACGCGGTTGCGCAGCTCGAGACCCGGCTGCCGGCGGACCGGCTGCTCGACCAGCTCCAGGCTGTGGAGGCCCGGCACGGACGGACGCGCAGCTTTCCCAATGCTCCGCGCACGCTGGACCTGGATCTCCTGCTTTACGGCGACCTCGTCCTCCGAAGTGAGCGCCTGACCCTTCCCCACCCCCGCATGCGGGAACGCGACTTCGTGCTGATCCCCCTGCGCGAGATCGCCCCCGATCTGGAGCTTCCATGAACCAGGCACCCCCTGTCCTGCTGTGCGCCGCGATGCTGGTCGCCTCGAACGTCTTCATGACTTTCGCGTGGTACGCGCACCTGAAGGAGCTCTCCTCGAGGCCGTGGTGGATCGCAGCCCTCGTCAGCTGGGGCATCGCGTTGTTCGAGTACCTGCTGCAGGTGCCGGCGAACCGGATCGGATACACAGCCCTGTCCCTCGGGCAGCTCAAGATCCTGCAGGAAGTCATCACGCTGGCGGTGTTCGTCCCGTTCGCCATCCTCTACATGAAGCAGCCGCTGAAGCTCGACTATCTATGGGCCTCGCTCTGCATCCTCGCCGCGGTGTACTTTGTGTTCCGTGGATAGCCGAGCCGAGAAATTCCGGCACGTGGTCGTCGAAGGCCCGATCGGAGCGGGCAAGACCACGCTCGCCCGCAGGCTGGCCGCCCGGCTGTCCGCCGACCTTATTCTCGAGCAACCCGCGGAAAATCCCTTCCTGTCCCGGTTCTACCAGGACATGCCTCGCTACGCGTTGCCCACGCAGCTCTTCTTCCTCTTCCAGCGCGCCCGCATGCTGGAGCCGCTCGCGCAGCCGGACATGTTCGGCCGTGCCGTGGTCACGGACTTCCTGCTCGACAAGGACCCGCTCTTTGCGCGGCTGACGCTTTCAGCGGACGAACTTTCGCTTTACCTGAAGATCTACGAGGCGCTGCGCCCGCACGCCCCGGTCCCGGACCTCGTCATCTACCTGCAGGCGCAGCCGGCGACGCTGGTCGAGCGGGTGAAGCGGCGCGCGGCGGGCTTCGAGCGCGGCATCAGCGAGGACTACCTGGCATTGCTGGCGGAAAGTTATGCGCGGTTCTTCTACCACTATGCGGCTGCGCCGGTGCTCATCGTGAATTCCGAGAACCTCAACTTCGTGGACCGGGACCGCGACTTCGAGCTGCTCGTGGAGCGCATGCGCGGCATGCGGACGCGGCGCGAATTCTTCAACCTGGGCTGAATGCGCGTCATCCGAGACATCGGAACCCTGCGAACGGCCGTCGCCCAGCCGGGTCGATGCGCGTTCGTACCCACGATGGGGAACCTCCACGCCGGCCACCTCTCGCTCGTCCGGCTGGCTCGGCGCTCGGCCCCGGGGCAGGCGGTCGTGGTGAGCATCTTCGTGAACCGGCTGCAATTCGCGCCGGGCGAGGACTTCGAGCGTTATCCGCGCACTTTCGAGCGCGATTGCGCCCTGCTCGAACCGGAAGGCGTCGCAATCGTCTTCGCGCCCGACGAGTCGGTGCTCTACCCCGAGCCGCAGGGCTACCTGGTACGCCCGCCGGCGGTCGCGGACGAGCTCGAAGGCCGGTTCCGCCCCGGCTTCTTTACCGGCGTGGGGACCGTGGTACTGAAACTCCTCAACTGCGTGCAGCCGGGCACGGCGGTTTTCGGCAAGAAGGACTACCAGCAGCTGCATATCGTGCGCGGCATGGTGCGCCAGCTCAGCTTGCCGGTCGAGATCGTCGCCGGCGACACGACGCGCGAGGCGGACGGCCTGGCCATGAGCTCGCGAAACGCCTACCTGTCCGCCCCGGAGCGGGCCGAGGCGCCTCGCCTCTACCGGCTGCTGCAGGACGTGCGGGACGGACGCCGGACCTGCGAAGAGGCTTCGAAAGCGCTCGCCGCCGCGGGATGGAAGCCGGACTACGTCGAAGTCCGGCGCCGTTCAGACCTTGCTCCGGCCCAGCCGCAGGCCGGCGCGAGCGTCATTCTGGCGGCGGCACGCCTCGGGACGACGCGTCTTATCGACAACCTGGAGTTCTAGGCCTAGCCCGGATACGGGTCGAAGGTCATGGACTCGACCGGGCAACCGATCGCCTTCGCGAGCTTGTCCATCGCCTCGTCGGTAATCTGGACGGGTTGGAAGTCCGCATCGCCCCCCTTGGCGGAAATGAAGGCCTTCGCCGCGGCTTCTGTGTTCCAGGTCACCACGGGGTCCGGCGAAACGCCGGGAATCTGACGGCAGATCGGAAATCCGTCCGACTTGTAGACGATGGCGTACATGGCTCCCCCTGCGCGTAATTTACCTGATGCGCGCGGCGGACAACAAGCCAAAAAGCGCCTTTAAAACCGTGAATTGCGCCACGCCTTGAAACAGGCGTCTAATGGTTGCGGGAGGTCCCGTCGGCGCCAGAGAGCGCCACGGGCCAGGCTACCGCCCCGTGCCCAAGGGGCTTCTTTTTACGGGAAGGAGTCTTGAGATGAGCAATTTGCGCGACGCCATGGGCCTTTGCGTGCCGTATGGCAAGGCGAACTCGCAGTATCAGACCGAATTCGAGCCGGCGACCGGAACGATCTGGGGATACTTCAATCCGAAAGGCACGGCGTGCTTCAGCCTGGGCCTGCTGAAGGACATCCGCATGCACGACAACGCGCTTGCGGCGAACGCCGGACAGGTCGAGGTCGGTGGGCAGATGAGCAAGGCCAGCTTCTACGTGCTCGCCTCGAAAACGCCGCGGGTCTTCAACCTCGGTGGCGACCTGGCGCTCTTCGTGCTCCTCATCAAGGCGCGTGACCGCGAAGCGCTCGCCCACTATGCCCGGCTGTGCATCGACAACATGTACCCGCGCATCCAGAATTTCTTCTGTCCGACCCTGACGACGATCTCGCTCGTCCAGGGTGACGCGCTCGGCGGGGGATTCGAGTCGGCGCTGTCGTCGGACGTCATCGTCGCCGAAGCGAGCGCGCAACTGGGGCTGCCGGAGATCCTGTTCAACCTTTTCCCGGGAATGGGGGCCTACAGCCTCCTCGCCCGGCGCATTGGGATGCGCGCAGCCGAGGAGCTGATCCTGTCGGGCAAGGTTCTTTCGGCCCGCACCCTCCACGAGATGGGCGTGGTCGACGTCCTCGCGGAAGACGGACAGGGCGAATCGGCGGCTCGCGAATGGATCCTGCGGCATTCGAAGCGGCGCAACGGCATGCAGGCGGTATTCCGCACCCGCCAGCTCATCCAGCCCATCACCCGCGAGGAACTCGACGCCATTGCCGAGACGTGGGTGGATGCGGCAATGCGCCTCGAGGATCGGGATTTGAAGATGATGAGCCGCATCGTCCGCGCGCAGATGCGACGCATGGACGCGGGCGACGTGCAGGACATCACCGCCGCGGCGCTCGATGAAGAGCGGCTCGCGCAGGCGGGTTGAGCTTGGGTCGCGGTTTCAGCCCCGCGCCAGGGACGCGAAGCCGCCACTGCCGAACATGCGCGAAAACTGGTAGAAGTTGACCTGCGTGGAGTTGACGATCGCGGATTGCGCCGCCGGGTCCTCGATCGTCTTCACCAGCCGGTTCAGCTTCGCCATGTGGTCGACATCCATGGTCGCGTGCGAAGAGAGGAACTTGAAACCTCCGGCCTCGACGTCCCGCCCAACGGCGCGCGCGATCGCGTCCGATACGCGCCCGCCGTAGACGGAAGAAACGACCTCGAGCATGTACAGCATGCCGAGCACCGAGCACGGATGGACCCGCTCCGCGCCGTGGTAGTTGAACGCGATCATCGCCTGGACAGGCGCGCTCGGTGGCTCGGCGCGCGCTCGAGAGACGTCGCCTCCCATGGCCTCGATGTCCTCGAGCACCCAGGCCTCATGGCCCTTCTCCTCGAGAATCCGGTCGTAGAGGTCGTAGCGAACAACGCGGAACGCGTCATCGCAGCGCGCCGCCGCGGCCGCCATGATCGGGCAGAAGTGCCATACGATGTGGTACAGGTCGTGCAGAAAGGCCCGGTACTCTTCGAGAGTCAGGCCGTGATGGATCATGGAGTGGACCTTTGGCACCGCTTCAAGCTCGCGGCGGTGCGCATCGGTCATCTCGACGAGTGTGATGAAGAACGACATTGGGTGCGGGACCTTGCCGGGCGGCCAGCGGCCGCGATGCGAGTGATTCTATCGCTCGGCGTGCGCGGCACCGGCTTGTTTCATGCGCGCGAGCGGCGCCGCTGCTCCAGATAGCGGTCGAGCTCGGCGCGTGCCGCGTCGAATTCCGTGCGCAGGGAGCGCGCGATCGCGAGAGATTGCAGCCGAAGCTCCGAGTCGGTCAGACGGCCGAGTGAGCTGCACAACGCGGTAAGGCGATCGGTACCCATGCTCGCCGAAGAACCCTTTATGGCGTGCAGGGCAGCGCGGAAGTCTTGGCCATTGCGCGCGGCGAGGGAGCGCTCGACCCGCTCGAGCAGGCCATCGCCGTCGGTGACGAAGACGCCGATGAGCTTCTCGACGAACGCGGGGGACGAGCCGAGTTCCGCAAGTTGCCCAAGCGTCTCCTCGTTGACCACTGCAGGCGGCGCGCCTGCCGTCGAGGAAACGACCGCTGCGGGCTGCGGCCTTGGCGCCTGGTCGGCGGCGGCGCACAGGGAATGGATCCGATCAAGGAGCTTCAACGCCTCGATCGGCTTCGGCAGGAATGCGTCCGCCCCTGCTTCCAGGGCTTCCTTCTTCGCTTCGGGTGTCACGTCGGCCGACAGGATCACCACCGGTATGCGCTCGGCGCCTGCCCCCATGACGCGGATCGCGCGCAGCGCCTCGATGCCGCCGAGGCCCGGCATGTTCCGGTCGAGCACCACGATGTCATAGCGCGCGTACTCCAAGGCGTCGAGGGCCTCGTCGCCGTCGGTCAGCACAGTCGGCTCGTGACCTCCGCGCTCGAGGATGCGCCGCAGGACCTCGCGGTTGGTGGGGTTGTCGTCGGCAAGCAGCACCCGCAAGCGCCTGGAGGCGCTGCGCCGGGCGTAGTCCTGGAGGCGAACCACGCCTTCGCGGACCTCCTCGCCGGCGGAGACGGAATGAAGAACGTTGAAGAGCCTCCGCTTGTCAAACGGCATCTCCAGCACGGCGGCGAACCCCGACGAAAGCGCCTCGAAGCGCCGCACATCGGCACCTTGCGGAACAGCCAGAACGGTCGGCGGTGCGGGATGCGGCGCTGCGCGCCGGAAGCGCTGTGCGAGCGAGGCGTCCTGCCCGGTGCTATAGAGCAGCGCGCTGTGGAAAGGCCTGGCCAGGCTGATTTCCGCCACCAGGCGACTAATCGCTTCGTCGATCGTAGCCACAGGGACTGCGGACGCGCCCCACGACTCGAGCGGGCGTGCGATCTCGTCCGCCAGGTTTGCGGGAAACCCGACCAGCAGGACCCGCGCGCCAGCGAGCTCACCATCGGGCGCCTGTGCCTGCTCGGGCTGCTTCTCGAGTGGAACCTCAAACCAGAAGGTGCTGCCCAGGCCGGCGGCGCTCTCCAGTCCGATCTTTCCACGCATCAGCCCGACAAGCTGCTGGGCGATGGTCGTGCCCAGGCCCGTGCCGCCAAAGCGGCGCGTGGTGGACTGGTCCGCCTGCGCAAAACTCTCGAAAATCCGGGCCTGCGCTTCGGGCGCGATGCCGATGCCGGTGTCCCGGATGGAAAACTTGAGCCGCACGGCGGCTTCACTTTCGGACTGCGCTGAAACGTGGACCGTCACGCTGCCCTTCTCCGTGAACTTCACCGCGTTTCCGGCGAGGTTGACGAGGACCTGGCGCAGATAATGCGGATCACCGCGGAGCGCGTGCGGCACGTCGGGCATGATGGATACGACGAAATCGAGACCCTTACCGGCCGCTTGGGCGCTCAGGATGCGGCAGGTGCTGTTCACGAGCGCGTGTAGGTCGAAGTCGGTCTTTTCGAGCACGACTTTGCCGGCCTCGATCTTCGAGAAGTCGAGCACGTCCTCCACCAGGCCGAGCATCATCCGTGACGAGCTGCGCAGCGTCTGCAG
Organism: Burkholderiales bacterium; assembly: GCA_035627155.1. GTDB lineage: Bacteria > Pseudomonadota > Gammaproteobacteria > Burkholderiales > SG8-39 > SCGC-AG-212-J23. The sequence goes on from DASPMF010000253.1 coordinate 25,978, forward strand.
CATGTCGGCCTGCTCGCGATTGAGCGGTGTTTCGCGCAGCAGATCGGCCATGCCGATGATCGCGTTGAGCGGCGTGCGCATCTCATGGCTCACGACGGAGATGAAACGCCGTTTCGCCTGGTTCGCAGCCTCGGCGCGACTGATGGCATCGAACAGCTTCTTCACCAGCGAGCGAACGTACAGACTGAGCGCGACGACGCCGAAGAGCAGGCCGTATCCCATGACCCGGTGCTCCTGCCAGAATTCGCTTGCGCTGAGCACGAACAGCATCCCGGCGACGCTGAACCCGAGCGACATCAGGAGGTAGCGCTGGCCGAAGCGGAAGCCGTTCGCCAGCGTGACCCACACGTACACGAGAACCAGCGGCGCGGCATAGCCTCCGAGGAACGCCATGCACCAGGTGACGACGGCGTTGTCGGCCGCCATCGCCGCGACGCGCCTGGAGGGCGAGACGCCGGGCGAGCCGAGAACGAGCAGGAACAAGACGATCGAAATGGCGAGATAGGCGAACATCACCTTGATCGTTGCCACGTCGCTGCCCGCGAGCGCTCCGGGGAGCAGGTAGCCGCACAACACGGCGACTACGACGACCCGGACGATGGCCTGCTCGTGCTCCGAGTCCGGGCGCGACGCCAGGCGTGAGCGCAACGCCGCGAATGCCGGCCGCACCTGCGTCACTCCGGTTCGGGCTTGCCGCCGAGCCGCGCCTCGAGCATGAGCTGCTGCCGGCGCAGGGTCAGGAGATTGCGGCAACGCGCGAGGCACTCGCGCGCGTCGATGGGTTTGGTGAGAAAGTCGGTCACCCCGGCGTCAAGCGCGGCATAGCGCACGCGACGGTCGTCGTGCACGGTCACCATGACGATCGGGACGTGCTCGTAGCGAGGCAGCGTGCGCAGGCGCTTCACAAACTCGACCCCATCCATGTCGGGCATCATGTAGTCGGCAAGTACGAGGTCGGCGACGTGCCGCGTCGCCCAGACCACCGCGTCGACCGGCCGTGCGAATCCCTCGACCGTGACACGCTCGTCAAGGCTTCGCACCACCTGCTCGAGAATTGCGCGGCCGGTCGACTGGTCGTCGACCACCATCACGGTGTTGACTGCCGAGGGCAGCACCCGGATCTGCGCCTTCGCCATGACTCTCCCCCTGGATGCGCAGGAGACTACGCTGCGCCCTGTGGGCTGTCCAGATCGATGGACATTTCCTGACAGTGGTGCCGGAAGAGAGAATCGAACTCTCATGGCCTTGCGGCCGGCGGATTTTGAGTCCGCTGCGTCTACCAGTTCCGCCATTCCGGCCGCGACAGGACTGCCGGGTAAAAGAACGAACGCGAAATTATAATTCGACGGTGCGCGTTTCCGAGTTCGAATACGAACTTCCTGCCGAGCTCATCGCGCAGCATCCAGCACCCGAGCGATCCGAAAGCCGTCTCCTGCGGCTGCATGCGCGCAGCGGAGAGCTCGAGGACCTCCGGTTCAGCGACCTTCCCGGGCTCGTCGAGGCAAACGACCTGCTCGTCGTCAACGACACGCGCGTGATCAAGGCGCGCCTCGCCGCGCGCAAGCGCACCGGAGGGCGGGTGGAAGTTTTCGTCGAGCGCGTGCTGTGTGCCAAGGAGGCGCTCGCGCTCATTCGCGCGAGCCATGCGCCGGCGAAGGGAACGGAGCTGCTGGTCGGCGATTCTTTGGTGCTCCGCGTGGAAGGACGCGAGCACGACCTCTACCGCCTGCGGTTCTCCGAGCCGGTCGAGGTCACGCTCGATCGCCACGGGGCGATCCCGCTACCGCCCTACATCGTGCACGCGCCGGGACCGGCGGACCTGGAGCGCTACCAGACCGTGTACGCGAGCACGCCGGGCGCGGTGGCGGCCCCGACCGCCGGCCTGCACTTCACCGACGCGCTGCTCGCGCAGGTGGCGCGGCGCGGCGCGGGAGTCGCCAAGCTGACGCTGCACGTCGGCGCAGGCACCTTCCAGCCGGTGCGGACCGACGAAGTGGAAAGCCACCGGATGCACCGCGAGCGCTACGCGATCCCCCAGGACCTGGCGCGCGGCCTGGCGGCGAGGCGCGTCCTCGCCGTGGGGACGACGTCCTTGCGCGCGCTCGAAACCTTCGCGCTCACCGGCCGGCGCGAGGGAGAATCGGAGCTCTTCATCTATCCGGGGTTCCAATTCCAGGTGGTCGACCGGCTGCTCACGAACTTCCACCTTCCGAGGTCCACGCTGCTCATGCTGGCCTGCGCGTTCGGCGGCAAGGACAACGTCCTACGCGCGTACCGCCACGCCGTCGAGAAACGCTATCGCTTCTTCTCCTACGGCGACGCGATGCTCATCGAGCGATGAAGTTTTCCGTCACCGCCCGGGACGGCGCCGCGCGGCGCGGGGTACTGCAGCTCGTGCACGGGTCGGTGCAGACCCCGGCCTTCATGCCGGTCGGGACCTACGGCACCGTGAAGGCGATGTCCCCGGCCGAGCTGGAAACGCTCGGCGCGGAGATCGTGCTCGGCAACACCTTTCATCTCTGGTTGCGGCCCGGGCTCGACGTCATCGGCCGCCATGGCGGGCTGCACCGCTTCATGGCGTGGCGCCGCCCCATCCTCACCGATTCCGGGGGCTTCCAGGTCTTCAGCCTCGGAGCGCTGAGGAAGATCAGCGAGGAAGGCGTGGCGTTCGCCTCGCCGGTCAACGGGGACCGGCTATTCCTCACGCCGGAGGAATCGATGCGCATCCAGATGGTCCTCGACTCCGACATCGCGATGGTGTTCGACGAATGCACGCCGTATCCGGCGACCGAGGAGCAGGCAGCGCAATCGATGCGCCTGTCGATGCGCTGGGCGGAGCGCTCGCGCAGGAGCTTCGCCGGCCGCAACGCCCTGTTCGGCATCGTGCAGGGCGGGATGTTCGAATCGCTGCGCGACGAATCCTTGCGCGCGCTCACCGAAATCGGCTTCGACGGCTACGCAGTAGGCGGCCTGTCCGTGGGCGAACCGGCGGAGGATCGCGCCCGGATCGTCGCGCACACCGTGCCGGCGCTGCCCGAGGGCCGGCCGCGTTACCTGATGGGCATGGGCACGCCGGAGGACCTGATCGCGGGCGTCACGGCCGGCATCGACATGTTCGACTGCGTCCTGCCGACGCGCAACGCGCGCAACGGCTGGCTCTTCGCGCGCTTCGGCGACGTGAAGATCCGCAACGCGCGTTACCGGGACGATCCGGCCCCACTCGACGAGCGCTGCGCCTGCTACGCGTGCCGCAACTTCTCGCGCGCGTACCTCCACCACCTGCAGAAGGCGAACGAGATCCTGGGCGCCCGGCTCAACACGCTGCACAACCTGCACTACTACCAGGAGCTCATGCGCGCGTTGCGCGGCGCGATCGAGCAGGGCGCGCTCGCGCAGACGAGCGCCCGGCTGCTGGCGGAGCGGCAGGGGCTATAATTCGGCCCTCTTTTTGGAGCCGGAGTCCCCGTGATCATTTCTTCCGCTTACGCGCAGGCCGCGGCGCCCGCCGGAGGCAGCGGCATGGAGAGCATCATCCTGCTGCTCGCGATGTTCGCGATCATGTACTTCCTGCTGATCCGCCCGCAGATGAAGCGGGCGAAGGAGCAACGCGCGATGGTCGAGGCGCTGCAGAAGGGCGACGAGGTCGTCGCCGCCGGCGGCCTGGTCGGCAAGGTGACCAAGCTCTCCGAGCAGTACCTGAGTCTCGAAGTCGCCCCCAACACCGAGGTCGTCCTCCAGCGCAATGCCGTGCAGGTGGTGCTGCCCAAGGGCACCATCAAGAGCGTCCAGCCGCAATAGCGGCCCTGCGTAAGTGAACCGCTTCCCCGCCTGGAAGTACGCGCTGATCGCGGTCGTCGTCCTCGCCGCGCTGCTGTACACCCTGCCCAACTTCTTCGGCGAATCGCCCGCGGTACAGGTTTCGAGCGCCCGCGCCACGATCAAGGTCGATGCCGGCGTGATGGCGCGCGTCGAGGAGGCGCTCAAGAAGGCCGCCATCCCGTACTCCGGCGCCACCCTCGAACAGGCCAGCCTGCGCGTGCGCTTCGAGGACCCCGACACGCAGCTGCGGGCGAAGGATCTTATCCACGCGACCCTCAATCCCGGCGCGGCGCCCCAAGCGACGCCGGAGGAAGATCCGAACGTCAACTACGTGGTCGCGCTGAACCTCGTCCCGGCCTCGCCCGCCTGGCTCACCGCCATCCGCGCGCTCCCCATGTACCTGGGCCTCGACCTGCGCGGCGGCGTGCACTTCCTGCTCCAGGTCGACATGCAGGCGGCGGGAACGAAGCGCATCGACAGCCTCGCGGGCGACGTGCGCCAGCTCCTGCGCGAGAAGGGAATCCGCCATGGGGGCGTGACCCGCGAGGGACAGCAGTTGCGCATACGGTTCCGGGAGCCCCCGCTGCGCGACCAGGCCCGCAACGTGCTCGCGACCGACATCCAGGACCTCGCCCTCACCGAGCGCGACGACGGGCAGGACCTGCTCCTCGTCGCCACCCTGAAGCCCGAGGCGCTCAAGCGCACGCAGGAGTTCGCGGTGCGGCAGAACATCGGCACGCTTTCGAACCGCATCAACGAGCTCGGCGTGGCGGAGCCGATCATCCAGCAGCAGGGCGCCGACCGCATCGTCGTGCAGCTTCCCGGCGTGCAGGACGTAGCGCGCGCCAAGCGCCTCATCGGCCGCACCGCGACGCTCGAGATCCGGATGGTCGAAGAGGAAAAGATGACGCCGGAGAACATCGAGGCGGCCTCGCGCGGCCAGCCGCCCTTCGGCACGGAGTACTACGTGGAGCGCAACGGCCAGCCCCTGCTCGTCAGGCGGCAGGTGGTGCTGACGGGCGACCGCCTGACGGACGCGCAGCCCGGGTTCGATTCGCAGACCAACGAGCCGGCTGTGCACCTGCGGCTCGACGCGCAGGGCGCGCGCATCTTCCAGGAAGTGACGCGGGAGAACGTCGGCCGGCGCATGGCGATCCTGCTCATCGAGAAGGGCAAGGGAGAGGTGGTCACGGCGCCGGTGATCCGCAGTGAGATCCCCGGCGGACGGGTGCAGATCTCGGGGCGCATGAACACCCAGGAGGCGAACGACGTGGCGCTGCTGCTGCGCGCCGGCGCGCTGGCCGCGCCGATGGAGATCGTCGAGGAGCGCACGGTCGGCCCGAGCCTCGGCAAGGAGAACATCGAGAAAGGCTTCAACGCGACGCTGTGGGGCTTCCTCGCCATCGCGGTGTTCATGTCGGTGTACTACGCGCTCTTCGGCGTCATCTCCTCCGTCGCGCTCGGCGTCAACGTTCTCCTCCTCGTCGCCCTCCTTTCACTCCTGCAGGCGACCCTTACGCTGCCCGGCATCGCGGCCATCGCGCTCACGCTTGGCATGGCGATCGACGCCAAC
>DASPMF010000254.1:0-2608 GCA_035627155.1 Burkholderiales bacterium
CTCTACACGCGCGCGACCGCCCGCATCGTCACCACCGGCGAAGCGCTGAAGGACGAGCTGGTGAAGCACAACGGTTTCCGCGCCGATCGCATCGACTCCATCCCGACCGGCATCGATGCCGGTCGCTTCGCCCCCGGCGACCGGGCCGCGGCGCGCGCGGCGCTCGGCTTGCCCGCCGGCGTGCCGCTGGTCGGCATCGTCGCCACTTTGCGGAGCTGGAAAGGACACCGCCATCTCGTCGAAGCGCTGAACGGGTTGCCGGCGAAAGCGCAGCTCGTGATCGTCGGCGACGGCCCGCAGCGCCCGGCGCTGGAAGCCCTGGTCGACCGCCTCCAGCTGCGCGCGCGCGTGCGCTTCGCCGGCAACCAGGCGGACGTGCTGCCGTGGCTCCAGGCGCTGGACGTGTTCGTCCTGCCTTCGTACGCGAACGAAGGCGTGCCGCAGGCCCTGGTGCAGGCGATGCTCACGGCGCTTCCCTGCGTGACGACGCACGTGGGAAGCATCGCGGAGCTCGCCATCGCCGAGCGGACCGCGCTCGTCGTGGCGCCGAAGGATGTCGAAGGCCTGCGCGCCGCGATCTGGCGCCTCCTGGACGACCGTGACCTCGCCGGCGCGCTCGGCCGGGCGGCGCGCCAGCATTGCGCGAAGGACTATTCCTACGAGCGCATGCTGGACCGGATGGAACAGGTGTACCGCGAGGCCGCGGGCCGGCCCGCATAGAATGCTGCCCGGATGAATTCCCGCGACATCGAGGCGCTCGCGCGCGGCCGGAAGGTCGTGGACCTCGGCTGCGGCCGCAACAAGCTGCCCGGGTCGACCGGCATCGACTACGCCGGAAACAGCTACGCCGACATCCAGCACGACCTGGACACCTATCCGTACCCGGTCCCGCCCAGCAGCTTCGAAGTCGTCCTGCTGCGCAACGTGATCGAGCACGTGGGTAACGTGGTCGGCCTGATGGAGGAGATCCATCGCATCGGCAAGGCCGGCGCGGACGTGGTCATCACGACGCCGCACTTTTCCAGCCTCTACTCCTACCAGGACCCGACGCACGTGCGCCACCTGGCGCTCGACTCGATGGACTACTTCACCGAGGAGACGAAGCACAGCAACTTCTATTCGAGCTGCCGCTTCCGGATCGTCGGCAAGGGCCTCGACTTCGGCCGCTCCTTCCCGCTCTCCAACATCGCCCGCGGCCTCGCGCGGCTTTCCGTGCGCAAGTGGGAGAAGCACTTCGCGTTCGTGTTCCCGGCCAACAGCCTCTGGTTCCACCTGCAAGTTGTAAAGTGAGCGTGCAGTGAGCAGTCAATGGCCGGTCCGGCTCGCGGTCGCGAGGAAAGCGGCAGCGCGAGCCCTGCTCCATCGGCCGCGGCGCCGTGCGCCGCCGGCGGAGCCGCGGGATATCCTGGTCGTCGCGACGCTCCTGATCGGCGACGGACTGCTCCTCGCCCCGCTTCTGGCGAAGCTGCACCACCGTTTCCCGAACGCCGCGATCCGCGTCACCGTGGGAGCGCCGGTCGTGCCGCTCTTCGCCGGCCGGCCCTACGGGGCGCAAGCCGCAGCGTTCAATCCGCGCGACGGGCGAACGCTCGCGGCGTTGCAGGCATGGCCGGCGCCGGACCTTGCCTTCGTGCCGGGCGACAATCGCTACAGCTGGCTTGCCGCGGCGCTCGGTGCGCGGTGGATCGTCGCCTTCGAGGGGGACCGTCCGGCGTACAAGAGCTGGCCCGTGGACGAGACGGTGGCGTTCCCGCGCGAGCCCGCCGCGTGGCATGACATCGCCGCGGCCCTCGTACCGGGCGCGCCGCCGCCGCCTTACCGCGCGGGCGACTGGCCGGCGGTGCCCTGCACGCCGTTCGACCGGCCGCAGGGCCGCTACGCGGTGCTGCATGTCGAGGCGAGCCATCCTTCCAAGCATTGGGCGCCGGGGAAATGGCGCGAGCTCGCGACGCTGCTGGCGGACGTGGGCATCCAGCCGGTCTGGAGCGCCGGCCCCAAGGGCGAGCCGTTGATCCGCAGCATCGATTCGCAAGGCGCGTTCGCGGCGCTCGGGCACCGGCTTGATCTCGCGCAGCTCTGGAACCTCGTGGCCGACGCGAGCCTCCTCGTATGTCCGGACACCGGCGTGTCGCACATGGGCAAGCTGACCGGCACGCCGACCGTCACGCTTTACGGACCGCGCTCCGCCACGCTCTTCGGCCGGGGCGAGTTTTTCCGCGACGCGCCGTTTCGCGAGCTCGTCGATGCCGACATCCCGGCGCGCGCGCAGCAGGGATTATTCAAGCGCCGCCTCGAGTGGCTCGCCGTCGAGCCGCACGCCGCCCCGGTGCTCGGCGCGCGCGACGTCTTCGAGGCCGGGCGCACGCTTCCGTGGCGTTGATACACTCGGCGCCCATGCCCGGGGCCTGGAAGGAAAGCCGCTTCAAGGCGGAAATCGCGCTGCTCGTCGCGCTGTGCTTCTTCCTTCCCCTTCTCGAAGCGCCGAAGAACCTCGCCTGGCTCGCCTACGGCGCGGTCTGGCTCGCAAACCGCATCCGCTCGCGCGACTTCGGCGGGCGCTGGGACGCCTGGGACACGCTCCTTGCGGCGTGGATCGCATCGGGTTTCG
>DASPMF010000255.1:0-10363 GCA_035627155.1 Burkholderiales bacterium
TTGCAGAACATCGGCAAGGACCAGGGCGACTTCGTCGTCATCGACTCGGTGCTCTCGGAGGAGGCGGTGCTCGGCTTCGAGTACGGCTTCTCCACGGCGGAGCCGAACGCGCTGGTCATCTGGGAGGCGCAGTTCGGCGACTTCGCCAACGGCGCCCAGGTGGTCATGGACCAGTTCATCTCCTCCGGCGAGACGAAGTGGGGACGCGTCTGCGGCCTCGTCCAGTTCCTGCCGCACGGCTACGAAGGGCAGGGACCCGAGCATTCCTCGGCGCGCCTGGAGCGCTACCTCCAGCTTTGCGCCGAGCACAACATGCAGGTCTGCGTTCCGACCAACGCGGCCCAGGTCTTCCACCTGCTGCGCCGCCAGATGCTGCGGCCGTTCCGCAAGCCGCTCGTGGTGCTGACGCCCAAGTCGCTCCTGCGCAAGAAGGAAGCCTCCTCGCCGATCGCCGACCTCGCCAACGGCACGTTCCAGACCGTCATCCCGGATACGACGACCACGCCCGAGAAGGACGTGAAGCGGGTCATCGCATGCTGCGGCAAGGTCTACTACGACCTGGTTTTCAAGCGGACGGAGCTGCAGAAGAGCGACACCGCGATCATCCGCATCGAGCAGCTCTATCCGTTCCCGCACAAGCAGTTCCAGGCCGAGATCGCGAAGTATCCGAATGCGACGGAGGTGGTCTGGTGCCAGGAGGAGCCGCAGAACCAGGGCGCGTGGTACCAGACGGCCCACTATTTGCGGGAGAACATGCGCGATGGCCAGAAGCTGCACTACGCGGGACGCCCGGCATCGGCGGCGCCCGCGACCGGCTACATGGCCCGCCACGTCGAGCGGCAGAAGCAACTCGTGGAACAGGCTTTCGGCAAATACAAGTAGTCCCTGTTGTTTAACCCGGGCGGGATACCCGCCCAGACCTTCTCAACCCGGCGGATGCCTAGCGGAAACCGGGGAAGGCCTAAACGGGAGTAGCGATGGCGATCATCGAAGTGAAGGTCCCCCAGCTTTCGGAATCCGTTTCCGAGGCGACCTTGCTGGACTGGCACAAGAAGGAAGGGGAGCCGGTCAAGCGCGACGAGAACCTCATCGATATCGAGACCGACAAGGTCGTGCTCGAGCTGCCGGCCCCGGCGGACGGCGTGCTGGTGAAGATCCTGAGGAAAGCCAAGGATTCGGTTGGCTCCGGCGACGTGATCGCCCAGATCGACACCGAGGCCAAGGCGGGTGCTGCAGTCCAGAAGGAACCACCCAGGAAAGAGGCTGAAAAGGCCAAGCCCGCCTCGCCGGCCGTGATGCCGGCCGCGCAGAAGATCGCGGCAGAGAAGGGCATCGACACGTCGAAGGTGCAGGGCACGGGCCGCGACGGCCGCGTCACGAAGGGCGACGTGCTGTCGCAGAAGCCCGCCGAGGCGGCGAAGGCGCCGTTGCCCCAACCCGCGCCGCCCGTCAACGTCGAGAGCGTCCTTTCCGGGCGCCCGGAGCAGCGCGTGCCGATGTCCCGCCTGCGTCAGCGCGTGGCGGAACGCCTCGTCATGGCGCAGTCGACGGCGGCCATCCTCACCACATTCAACGAGGTGAACATGGCCCCGGTGATGGAGATGCGCAAGAAGTACCAGGAGCGCTTCGAGAAGGAGCACGGCACGCGCCTGGGGTTCATGTCGTTCTTCGTCAAGGCGGCGGTCCACGCGCTCAAGCGCTTCCCGCTCGTCAACGCGTCGATCGACGGCAGCGACATCGTCTACCACGGCTACTTCGACATCGGCGTCGCCGTCGGCAGCCCGCGCGGCCTCGTGGTGCCCATCCTGCGCGACGCGGACCAGATGAGCTTCGCCGAGATCGAGAAGAAGATCGGCGACTTCGGCAAGCGGGCGCAGGATGGCAAGCTCGGCATCGAGGAGCTCACCGGCGGCACCTTCTCCATCTCCAACGGCGGCGTCTTCGGCTCGATGCTCTCCACGCCGATCCTCAATCCCCCGCAGTCCGCCATCCTCGGCGTGCACGCGACGAAGGAGCGGCCGGTGGTCGAGAACGGTCAGATCGTCATCCGCCCGATGAACTACCTGGCCCTCTCGTATGACCACCGCATCATCGACGGCAGGGAAGCGGTCCTCTTCCTCGTCTCGATCAAGGATGCGCTCGAGGATCCCGCGCGTCTCATCCTGGAGATCTGACGTGGAGACCTTCGACGTCGTCGTGATCGGGGGCGGCCCCGGCGGCTACATCGCGGCCATCCGCGCCGCCCAGCTGGGCCTGCGGACCGCATGCATCGACGAGTGGAAGGGGGGCGACGGCAAGCCCGCCCTCGGTGGCACCTGCACCAACGTCGGCTGCATCCCCTCCAAGGCGCTGCTGCAATCGTCTGAAAACTTCGAGGCCGCCTCGCACCATTTCGCCGACCATGGGGTGAAGGTGAAGGGCGTGGAGCTCGACCTTGCGCAGATGCTGCGGCGCAAGGACAAGGTGGTGAAGTCCAGCAACGACGGGGTGCTCTACCTCTTCAAGAAGAACAAGGTCGCGTTCTTCCATGGCCGGGCGGCGTTCGGCAAGTCGCCGTCGGAAATCGTCGTCGGCAAGGAAGCCCTGTCGGCCCGGAACGTGATCGTCGCCACCGGATCAGTTCCCCGCGCGCTACCGGGCGCTGCGTTCGACGAAAAGCTGATCCTGAGTAACGCCGGGGCCTTGGCCATCCCGGACGTCCCGAAGCGGCTGGGGGTCATCGGGGCCGGGGTGATCGGTCTGGAAATGGGCAGCGTCTGGCGCAGGCTCGGGGCCGAGGTGACGATCCTCGAAGCTCTTCCAGCCTTCCTCGGCGCAGCCGACGAAACCATCGCGAAGGAGGCAGCCAGGGTCTTCGCCAAGCAGGGCCTCAAGATCGAACTCGGTGTCAAGATCGATCGGATTGATGCAAGGAAAGTAGTGAAGATTCAATACACTGGATCTGATTCCTCTAGTAAGACATTGGAGTGCGACCGGCTCATCGTGTCCATCGGCCGGGTACCCAATACCGAGGGGCTGAACGCAGCCGGGGTCGGCCTCAAGCTCGACGAGCGCGGGTTCGTGGCAGTGGACGGCGAATGCCGGACGAACCTCCCCAGCGTCTGGGCCATCGGCGACGTGGTGCGCGGGCCGATGCTCGCGCACAAGGCCGAGGAAGAGGGGGTGGCGGTGGCCGAGCGGATCGCCGGCCAGAAGCCGCACGTCAACTTCAACACGGTCCCATGGGTGATCTATACCCAGCCCGAGATCGCCTGGGTCGGCCAGACCGAGCAGCAGCTCAAGGCCGCCGGGCGCGCCTACCGGGCCGGGACCTTCCCGTTCAGCGCCAACGCCCGGGCGCGGGCGCTGGGCGACCCGGTGGGCCTGGTGAAGTACCTCGCGGACGCGGCGACGGACGAGATCCTCGGGGTGCACGTCATGGGACCGTTTGCCGGCGAGCTGATCGCCGAGGCGGTGGTGGCGATGGAGTTCCGCGCGTCCAGCGAGGACATCGGCATGATCTGCCACGCCCATCCCTCGCTTTCGGAAGCGATGAAGGACGCCGCGCTCGCGGTGGACAAGCGCGCGCTGAATATTTGATGCCCGACGTCCGGTCGCTCTATCAAGAGCACCTGGCGAGGCGCGGGTTCGTTTCCGATCCATCCCAGCTGGCGGCGGTCGAGCGCCTCCAGCGGCTCTACGAGGAGTGGAGCGAGTACAAGAAGAAGCGCAGCACCGCGCTGCGGCGCCTGCTGGTGAAGCCCCCGCTGCCCAAGGGGGTCTACCTGTGGGGGCCCGTGGGACGCGGCAAGAGCTTTCTGATGGACAGCTTCTTCCGCTGCGTGCCGCTGGTGCGCAAGCGCCGCGTGCACTTCCACCACTTCATGCGGGAGATCCATCGCGAGCTCGATGCGCTGAAGGGCGAGGAGGACCCGATCGCCGCGGTGGCGGAAAAAGTCGCCCGCCGGTACCGGCTCGTCTGCTTCGACGAGTTCCATGTCTCGGACATCGCGGACGCCATGATCCTCGGCCGCTTCCTGGAGCAGGCGATGGAGCGCGGCGTCGAGTTCGTCATGACCTCGAACTACCGGCCGGACGACCTGTACGCGAACGGCCTGCAGCGCGAGCGCTTCCTCCCGGCGATCGAGCTCATCAAGAGCCGCCTCGACGTCGTGTGCGTGGACAACGGCACGGACTACCGGCGGCTCAAGATGGAGAAGCTGAAGGTCTACCACGTGGGCCCGGGCGGGGACGAGGCGCTCGAGCGGATCTTCGCGTCGCTGAAGGACGTGGAGGACGAAGACCATCCGCTCGACGTGGAAGGCCGCCGCATCCCCTATCGCAAGCGCGCCGGAGGCCTGGTCTGGTTCGATTTCCAGGTGCTGTGCGGCGGTCCGCGCTCCTACGCGGACTACGTGGACCTCGCCAAGCGGTTTCACACGGTCATCCTGTCCACCGTGCCGCGCATGTCGGCGAGGAACGCGGATTCGGCACGCCGCTTCACGTGGCTGGTCGATGTGTTTTACGATGACCGGGTCAAGCTGGTGATCTCGGCCGAGGACCAGCCCGAGGCCCTCTTTACCGAAGGCGAGAACAGCGCCGAATTCCAGCGCACGGCGAGCCGGCTGAACGAAATGCAGTCGGCCGCATACCTTAAGAGCGAACGGAGGAGGGCCAGTGGAGAAGTTCAAGGCGTTCAAGCTCACTGAAGTCGACCGGAAGATCAAGGCGGAATTCGTCGAGTGCACGCTTGACGACCTCGATCCGGGCGACGTCGTCGTGCGCGTCGCATACTCCGACGTCAACTACAAGGACGCGCTCGCCGCGACCGGCAAGGGCCGCATCCTGCGGCGCGCCTCCTGCATCGGCGGCATCGACTTCTCCGGCACGGTGGTGTCGTCCTCGGACGCGCGGTTCTCGAAGGGCGACGCGGTGCTCGGCGTCGGCTTCGACCTCGGGGTCGCGCATCACGGGGGCTACGCCGAGTACGCGCGCGTGCCGGCCGACTGGCTGGTGAAGCTGCCCGCCGGCATGTCCCTGTGGGACGCGATGGCGTTCGGCACGGCCGGGTTCACTGCGGGCATCGCGGTGGTGCGCATGGAGCAGAACGGGCTCCAGCCCGCGAACGGCCCGCTGGTGGTCAGCGGAGCGACCGGCGGCGTCGGGTCGATCGCCATTGCGGCGCTTGCGCGCCTCGGCTATCACGTCGTGGCGCTCACCGGGAAGGCGGAAGAGACCGAGTGGCTGAAGAAGATCGGCGCGAAGGAAGTGATGCTGCGAAGCAGTGTCGACCTGACAAAGATCAAACCTCTGGACAAGGCCACCTGGGCGGGCGGCGTGGATAATCTGGGCGGCGAAGTCCTCGCGTGGATGGCAAGCACCATGAAATTCAACGGCGTGATTGCCTCGATCGGCCTTGCGGCGAGCCACAGCCTCAACACCACGGTGATGCCGTTCATCCTGCGCGGCGTCTCGCTCCTGGGCATCAACTCCACGGACGCCCCGTCGCCGGAGCTGCGGCGCGAGGTCTGGCGCAGGCTCGCCACGGACCTGCGGCCGCCGCTGCTGAGGGACATGGCCGAAACGGTTCCGTTCGAAAGGCTGCCGGGGGTGTTCGACCGGTTCATCGCCGCGCAGGTCCGCAAGCGCGTCGTGGTGGACATGGCCGCCTGACATGGCGCAGCCGGGAAGCGAGATCCCCGAGAAGCGCGTGCTGATCGTGGACGACTCGAAGTTCGTCCGCACCACTTTCAACCGCATCCTGAGCGCCTCGTTCGCGGTCAAGGAGTGCGCCGACGGCGAGTCGGGCTGGCAGCAGATCGAGAGCGACCCGAACATCGTCATGGTGGTTTCGGACATCGACATGCCGAAGCTCGACGGCTACGGGCTCCTCGAGAAGGTGCGCGGCTCTCCGGACGAGCGGATCAAGGCGCTTCCGGTGATCATCATCTCCGGGAACCAGAACGAGGCGGCGAAGAAGCGCGCCCGCGACCTGGGCGCCAACGACTTCGTCGCGAAGGAAGCCGATGCGCCGGAAGTGCTTTCACGCATAGACAACCTGCTCAAGCTCGTGCGGGCGAGCGACGAGCTGGAGAAGAACAAGCAGGTCATCGAGCAGACCGCCACCCACGACCCGCTCACCGGGACGTTCACCCCGCACTACCTCATGACGGAGGGGCGCAAGCACTACGCGCATGCGCGGCGCCACGGCGGGCAGGTTTCCGTGATGGCGTTCCGCATCGACAGCTTCCAGGACATCGTCAAGATGGCGGGCAAGGACGTTGCCGACCAGCTGCTCGCGCGCATCGCCAAGCTGGTCACGGGAACTTTGCGGACCGAAGACTCGATCGGGCGCGCCGCCGAGGCCACGTTCGTGGTGATCTCCGCCGGAGCGGGCGCGGCGCAGGTGATGGCTTTCGCGCGACGCCTATACAACCAGCTCGGCGCGGCGCAGGTCGCGTATCGCGGCCAGCCGCTGCGCATCGTGTCGAGCTTCGGCGTGGCGTCGCCGCAGGACACGGCGAGCTCGATCGAGGACCTCGTGAAGCTCGCGCTCTCGCGGCTGCAGAAAGCCGGCGCGAGCAAGGCGGAGCGGATCGTCGGGGCCGACGACATCACGCTGCTCAAGCCGGCCTCCCTGCCGAGCGACATCGAGCGCGCGGTCGCGGTGCTCGAGCAGGCCAATGCCGAGCGCCTCGGCGCCGCCTCCGACGAGATCCTGCGTCGCCTGCTGCCATTCCTGCAGGCCGCCTTCAAGCGCGTGAAGATCGAGTTGCCCGTCGAAAAGATCACGGCCATCCTCAACAAGCCCCGCTAACGCCATGAGCTCTTATCGCGACTTCCACCGACGTTCCATCGAGGACCGGGAGCAGTTCTGGGCCGAGGAGGCGCGGCTCGTCCACTGGCAGAAGCCCTTCAGTCGGGTGCTGGACTACTCGCGCCCGCCGTTCAGCCGGTGGTTCGTCGGCGGCGAGACCAACCTCTGCTACAACGCGGTCGACCGCCACCTGTCCGCCCGCGGCGCGCAAAAGGCCCTGGTGTGGATCTCGACCGAAGTGGACGAGACGCGGTCCTTCACCTATGCGCAGCTGCACGCGGAAGTGAGCCGCGTGGCGGCGATGATGCAGTCGCTCGGAGTGAAGAAGGGCGACCGCGTCATCATCTACATGCCGATGGTCCCGGAGTCGTGCTTCGCCATCCTGGCCTGCGCGCGCATCGGCGCGATCCATTCCGTCGTGTTCGGCGGCTTTGCGGCGGCGAGCCTCGCCGCACGCATCGACGACGCCCGGCCGGCGCTCATGATCACAGCGGACGGCGGCAGCCGGATGGGGAAGGTCGTGACCTACAAGTCGCTCGTCGACGAGTCCCTGAAGCTCGCGAAGCATCCGCCGAAGCACGTCCTGCTCTTCAACCGCGGACTGGACAAGTCGCTTTCCCTCGTTCCGGGGCGCGATGTGGACTGGAAGGCGCTGGAGAAGTCCCACGCCGACGCCTCGGTCGCGTGCACGTGGCTCGAATCAAGCGAGCCGTCGTACATCCTGTACACCTCTGGCACCACGGGACAGCCGAAGGGCGTGCAGCGCGACGTCGGCGGCTACGCCGTGGCCCTCGCATCGTCGATGCAGCGTATCTTCTGCGGCGGCCCCGGCGAGACGATGTTCACCACCTCCGACATCGGCTGGGTCGTCGGGCACTCGTACATCATCTACGGGCCGCTCATCGCCGGTATGACGACCATCATGTACGAGGGCGTTCCCATCCGCCCGGACGCCGGCGTCTGGTGGAAGATCGTGCAGGACCACAAGGTGGCGGTGATGTTCTCCGCGCCGACGGCCATCCGGGTCCTCAAGAAGCAGGATCCCGAGTATCTGAGGAAGTACGACGTCTCGTCGCTCAAGCACCTGTTCCTGGCCGGCGAGCCGCTCGACGAGCCCACGCACAAGTGGATCACCGAAGCGCTCGGACGCCCGGTAATCGACCACTACTGGCAGACCGAGACCGGCTGGCCGCTCCTGTCCGCGGTGCCCGCGGTGGAGAAGACACCGCTCAAGATGGGCTCCCCGAGCTTCCCGGTGTACGGCTACGACGTGCGCCTGCTGCATGAATCCTCGGGTAAGGAAGTGCCGGAAGGCGAGAAAGGCGTCGTGACGATCCGGCCGCCGCTGCCCCCCGGCTGCATGTCCACGATCTGGGGCGACGACGAACGCTTCGTGAAGACCTACTTCAGCGACTTCAAGGGCCAGCAGGTCTACTCGACCTTCGACTGGGGCATCCGCGACAGGGACGGGTACTACTTCATCCTCGGGCGTACCGACGACGTGATCAACGTCGCCGGCCACCGGCTGGGCACGCGCGAGATCGAGGAAGCGGTCAGCATGCATCCCAACATCGCCGAATGCGCGGTGGTCGGCGTAGCAGACGAGCTCAAGGGGCAGATGCCGATCGCGTTTGCCGTCGCCAAGTCGAATCTCTCCACAGCGGAAGAGAAGAAGAAGCTGGAAAAGGAAGTGATGGACACCGTGGACAAGCAGCTTGGCGCCATCGCCCGGCCCAAAGCGGTCCATTTCGTCACGTTGTTGCCGAAGACCCGCTCCGGGAAGACGCTGCGCCGCTCGATCCAGGCGCTCGCGGAAGGACGCGACCCGGGGGACCTCACCACCATCGAAGATCCGGGAGCGCTGGAGCAGGTTCGGCAGGTCCTGGGACAGAAAGGAAAGTCATGAAGGCACGACAGGCTTTGACCCTCGACGATTGCCGGCGGATGAGCGCGGCGGCCGAAGCGGAAGCGGTGAAGAACAACTGGAATGTGGCGATCGCCATCCTCGACGACGGGGGGCACCTGCTGCACCTCGTGCGCATGGATGGCGCCACGCCGGCCAACGCGGAGATCGCCATCCAGAAGGCCCGGACTTCGGCCCTGACCCGGCGCTCGTCGAAGATGTGGGAGGAGCGCATCGCCGGCGGGCGGCTCTCCATGCTGAGCATGCCCGTGCTTCCCGTCCAGGGCGGCCTGCCGATCATGCAGGACGGGACCTGCATCGGCGGGATCGGCGCCTCGGGGGTCCAGTCGCACGAAGACGAGCAGATTTGCCAGGCGGGCATCGAAGCGCTGAAATGACCCCTTCTCCCAGAGGAGGGCAATAATGAACAACACGCTCGTCCCGCTGCTGGCAAGGGTCCTGCTTTCCGGTTTGTTCCTTTACGCGGGCTACAACAAGATCCTCAACGTCGCCGGCACCGCCGGCTATTTCGGCAAGCTGGCCCTGCCGATGCCAGAGATCCTGGTCTGGCTGGTCATTGCCGTGGAATTGCTGGGCGCCGTGCTCGTCCTTATCGGATGGCAGACCCGGCTCGTCGCCTGGGTCATGGCGGTGTTCACCGTCGGCACTGCGATCATCGGGCACAAGTTCTGGGGAATCGACCCCGCGCAGTTCAACAACCAGTTCACCCAGTTCCTGAAGAACCTGGGCATCGCCGGCGGCTTCCTGATGCTCGCCGCATGCGGCCCCGGACGCCTGGCGGTCGACCGACGGTAGAAAAGAAAAGGGGCCTTGCGGCCCCTTTTCTTCAGCGGTGCGAGCGGCTACATGGATGACTTGAGGCCGGCCATGGCGCACTGCTCGTCCTGGTCGCCGGTGACGCCGCTGACCCCGACTGCGCCGGTGACCTTGCCGTCCACGAAGACCGGCACGCCGCCCGGCGAGGCAAACACGCCCGGAAGCGTGGCCGTGGCAGGGCTGCCCTTGTTGATGGCGTCGGCGAACGCGCGCGTCGGGCGTCGGTACGTGGCCGCTGCGCGTGCCTTGCCGATCGCGATGTCGTTGCTGGCGTACTGGGTGTTCTCCATCCGCTCGAAGTAGACGAGCGCTCCGTGGGTATCCACGACGGCGACGGAGACGTTCCATCCGTTCTTCTGGCATTCGGCGATCGTCCCGGCGGCAATCTTCTTCGCCGCGGCGGTATTCAGCGACGACCCGTATTCCGGGCGGCGGTCCTGGGCGGCCGCGGTGACGGCGAACGTAGCAAGGGCGACTGCTAGCACGGTGTTGCGCATCGGGACTCCTCCTTGGGTGGTGGGACCTGCCAGCCGTAAACACCCGGCCGTCGGATTCCTTCCGCTCAAGTCTGGATGAGACGGGATTCGCCCGGCTTCATGACGGTGACCTGCACCCCGGGGGCTATCTGCGCGAGCGCCTTGCGGAACTCCTCCCCGGCCTGCACGCCGCGAACCATGGCGTTATGCGCGTAGTGCACGGGGATCGCATGCTGCACGCCGAGCCACTGGCAGGCACGCGCGGCTTCCTCCGGGCCCATGGTGTACGGGCCGTTGCCGACGCAGACGAAAGCGAGGTTCGGCTGGTAGCGCTCGCCGATGAGCTTCATG
>DASPMF010000256.1:0-12437 GCA_035627155.1 Burkholderiales bacterium
GACCGACGAGCTCTTCGCCGCCCTGCGCCGCCACTGGAGCGAGGGCGAGATCGTCGAGCTCCTCGGCGTGGTGGCGATGTTCGGCTTCCTCAACCGCTGGAACGATTCGATGGCCACGCCGCTCGAGCCCGTCCCGACCGGCGTCGCGGAGAAGGCGCTAGGCGATCACGGCTGGAGCGCCGGCAAGCACGCTCGCTAGGCGCTCACGCGCACCGGGAGCTTGCGGAAGCCGCGGAAGCGCACGCGGCGATCGCGCTCGGGCGCATTTTCAAGTTGTATTTTCGAGAACCTTTTGAGCAATAAACCCATGGCGATGCGCGCTTCCATGCGCGCCACGTTCATGCCCACGCACACGTGGTCGCCGTGGCCGAAGGCGACGTGGCGGTTGGGCTTGCGGGCGACGTCGAAGCGGTCGGGGTCGGGGAACTGAGCCGGGTCCCGGTTCGCGGCGCCGATGCCGATGGTGATCAGGGTGCCCGCCGGCAGCGTGGTGCCGCCGAGCTCCATCGGGGCGACGAGGCGCCGGTTGTTGAGCTGGATCGGTCCGTCGTAGCGAAGCATTTCTTCTATCGCGGAGGGCATCAGGTCCGGGCGGTCCCGCAGCTTTCTCGACTGATCCTCATTCGAAAGGAGGGCGAACAGGCCATTGCCGATCAGGTTGGTCGTCGTCTCGTGCCCGGCGTTGAGGAGGAAGACGCACTGGTGGTAGAGCTCGGTCTCGGTGAGCTTCTCGCCGTCCTTCTCGCCCTGGATGAGCCGCGTGAGGACATCGCTTTCCGGGTCTCCAGGAGATTTTCTTCTTTCCGCAACGAGCACTTCGAGGAAAGCGACAAACTCCCGCACTGCCGCGTTGCCCCGCTCGAACATCTCGGGGCTGAGCTTCGGCTCGAGGCCGGAGAGGATGGCGATGGACCAGCCGCGCAGCGGGCTGCGCTCCGGCTTCGGAATGTCCAGCAGGTTGCCGATCACCTCAATGGGGATCTGCGCGGCGAAGTCGTCAATGAAGTTTGCATCTCGTTTGTCGGAAAGATCATCCAGAAGGGATTCGACGAGGCGAGCCACCTGCGCTTCCATGCGCGCGATGGCGCGCTGGTTGACCGCGCCCATGATGAGGCGGCGCACGCGCGTGTGCAGCGGCGGATCGTTGAAGACGAGGCTCGTGGTGTGGTGCTCATAGAGCGGCGAGTCGCCGAGCTTGGGCTTGAACTCCTCCTTCTTGTCGGAGCTCGCCGCCGGGCTGCGATAGACCGCGACCGCGTCGTCGTAGCGCGAGAGGAAGACGCCGCCGCCCTCGAGCGGATGCAGCGGCGAGCGCTCGCGCAGCGCCGCGTAGTAGCGATAGGGGTCGTCGTGGAAGTCGGCTGGAACGCGAATCAGCTGGAAGCTCGCGATATCCATTCGGCTATTATCGCGCCATGCCGCGCGTCCCCCTTGCCGAGTTCGAGCCCGAAACGAAGAAGCGGCTCGAGGAGCTCTGGGGCACGCCGCCCAACCTTTACCGCGCCCTCGCCAACCACCCGAAGCTCGTCGCCGCGTGGACCGAGTTCGCGCGCGCCATCCGCTACGAGAGCCGCACGCCGCGGGCGCTGCGGGAGCTCGTCATCCTGCGCGGCGCGCAGCTGATGAAGTCCGAGTACGAGTGGGCGCAGCACCTGAAGATGGCGCGCAAGGCCGGCGTGCCGGAGGCGCAGATCGAGAACCTCGCTTCGTGGCAGAGCGCCGCGTGCTTCGACGCGCGCGAGAAGGCGGTGCTCGCGCTCGCCGAGGAAGTGACGCGCGGCAAGGTGACCGACGCCACACACCAGGAAGTGCTGAAGCACTTCGACCAGCAGGACTTCGTCGAGCTCTCGCTCACCGCGGCCTTCTACGCCATGGTGGGACGGATGCTCGACGCCATGGAAGTGCAGCTCGAGCCGGATTTCCGGGACTACACGCCCAAGATGCCGGGATGAGCTCGCCGCGATGACTGCGGGAATGACTGCGGGCAAGCAGTACAAGTACTACGAGTTCGTGCTGGCGGCCTTCGTCACGGTCCTCATCTGCTCCAACCTGATCGGCCCGGCGAAGATCGTGCAGTTCGACTGGCTGCCGTTCGCCTTCGGCGCCGGGGTGCTCTTCTTCCCGGTGTCCTACGTCTTCGGCGACATCCTGACCGAGGTCTATGGCTATGCGCGCGCGCGGCGCGTCATCTGGTCGGGCTTCGCCGGCCTCGCGTTCGCCGCGCTCATGGCCTGGGTCGTGGTGTCGCTGCCGCCGGCGCCGTTCTGGGAGAACCAGAAGGCCTACGAGACCGCCTTCGGCAGCACCTGGCGCATCGCGGCGGCCTCCATGTTCGCCTACTTCTGCGGCGAGTTCGCCAACTCGTTCGTGCTCGCCAAGATGAAGGTGCTGACCGCGGGCAGGGCGCTGTGGATGCGCACCATCGGCTCGACGATCGTCGGCGAGGCGGTGGACTCCTCGCTCTTCTATCCGCTCGCGTTCTACAACTCCGGCCTGATCCCCAACGAGGCGCTGCTCGGCGTGATGGCCGCGCAGTTCGGGCTGAAGGTGGCGGTCGAGGTGGTCTTCACGCCGGTGACCTACAAGATCGTCGGCTTCCTCAAGCGGGCGGAGAACGAGGACTACTACGACCGCGACACCAACTTCAATCCGTTTGTTTTGAAGGGGTAGCTTCGCGGTAGCGCTGCAGCGCGCCGCGCAGGCGCTCGCGTGCCTCGCTCGGCACGTCGTCGATGAAGAACCGGCCGTTCACCTGCACGAAGTACTGCGCGGCGAGGCGGCCTTCCGGCTCGGGCAGGCGGCGGATGATCATGCGGTGCTCGCCGATGGCCATTTCCTCGACGATCGGCACGTCCTTGTAGCGGCCGAAGATGCGGCGGAACTCCTCCTCGCCGATGCGCGCCTTGTAGGCCTGCAGCACCTCGCGGCGCCGGTCCGGCGCATTCGAGAGTTGCGCGACGCCTTCCACGTCGCCCGCCGCGAGCAGCTCCACCACGCGCATCGCGGTCTCCCGCGCGCTGGCGGCGGGCTGGGCCTGGGCGAGGAGGGCGGCCGCGCCGAGCGCGGCCGCGAGGAGCCACCTCAAGCGGCGACGCGCTCCGATGCCGGCGCGGCGCTGAACTGCGCGAGGAGCGCCTCGCCCTTCTCGCGCGCGGCCTGGACGTTGCGCGCCTTGATGTGGCCGAAGCCGCGCATCTCGTCGGGCAGCGAGGCGATCTGCACTGCGAGTGCGTGGTTGCGCGCGTCGAGTCCGTCGAGAAGCCGCTCCACCGTCTGTTCGTACTCGCGGATCAGCGCGCGCTCCATGCGCCGCTCGTCGGTATAGCCAAATGGATCGAAGGGGGTTCCCCTCAGGCCTTTCAACCGGGAAAGGACATTGAACACCGACCCCATCCATGCACCGAAACGCATCTTGCGCGGCTCGCCACTGACCGGATCCTTGCGCGCGAGGAGCGGCGGGGCGAGGTGGTAGACCACCTTGTAGTCCCCGTCGAACATGCCCTCGATCTTCCTGCGGAACGCGGCGTCGGCGTGCAGGCGCGCGACTTCGTACTCGTCCTTGTAGGCGAGGAGCTTGGCGTAGTTGCGCGCCACTGCTTCGGCGAGCTGGCTGGAATTCGCCCTGCGCTTCTCCTGGTCGCGCACCTTCTCGACGAGCGCGACGTAGCGCCGCGCATACGCTTCATCCTGGTACTCGGCGAGGAACTTCGCGCGGCGCTCGACGAGCTCCTCCAGCGTGCGCGAGAAGTGCTCTTCGATCTGGATCACCTCGGCGGGCGAGGCGATGCGGCGCACGCGCTCGAGGTCGGCCGCCGCGCGGCGGCCCCACGCGAAGCTCTTGAGGTTGAAGTCGACCGCCACGCCGTTCAGCTCGATCGCCCGCTCCAGCGACCCGGCCTCGAGCGGCACCCAGCCCTTCTGATAGGCGTAGCCGAGGACGAACATGTTGGTGGCGATCGCATCGCCCATGAGCGCGCTCGCGATTTCCGAGGCGGCGACGAAGTCCACGCTGCGGCAGGCCTGCTGCAGGTCGCCTTGAAGGTCCGTGCCCGGAAGCTGCCAGTTCGGGTTGCGCACGAACTCCGCGGTGGGCGTGACGGTGCCGTTGACCACGGCCCGGGTCTTCGCCGGGTCCATCTTGGCGATCGCATCGGTGCTCGCCGTGACGACGAGGTCGCAGCCGAGCACCAGGCTCGCGCCGCCGGTGTCGAGGCGGGCCGCGTGCAGGTTGTCGGGCGTCGCCGCGAGCTGCACGTGCGAGGTGACCGCGCCGTACTTCTGCGCGAGGCCGGACTGGTCGAGCACCGAGACGCCCTTGCCTTCGAGGTGCGCCGCGACGCCGATGATCTGGCCGATGGTGATGACGCCGGTGCCGCCGATGCCGGTGACCAGGATGCCGTAGGGCTTGGCGAGCCCGGGCTTCGCCGGCTCGTCGAGGTGGAAATCCTCGTCGGCGGCCAGGGCGCCGGACTTGCCCTTCTTCAGCCGCCCGCCCTCCACCGTGACGAAGCTCGGGCAGAAGCCCTTCACGCAGGAGAAGTCCTTGTTGCACGAGGACTGGTTGATCTTGCGCTTGCGGCCGAACTCGGTCTCGAGCGGTTCGACGGAGAGGCAGTTCGACTTCACGCTGCAGTCGCCGCAGCCCTCGCACACCATCTCGTTGATCACCGCGCGTTTGGCCGGATCGGGATACTCGTTGCGCTTGCGGCGCCGGCGCTTCTCGGAGGCGCAGGTCTGGTCGTAGATCAGCGCGGAGACGCCCTTGTGCTCGCGCAGCTCGCGCTGGACCTGGTCGAGCTCATCGCGGTGGCGCACCGTCACGCCGGGAGCCCAGTTCGTGCCGGCAGGGTATTTGTCCGGCTCGTCGGTGACGACGACGATCGGCGCCACGCCTTCGGCGGCGATCTGGCGCGAGATCATCGGCGGGTCGAGCGGGCCGTCGTGGCGCTGGCCGCCGGTCATCGCGACCGCGTCGTTGTAGAGGATCTTGTAGGTCATGCTGACCTTCGCCGCGACGGCGGCGCGGATCGCCAGGAGCCCGGAGTGGAAATACGTGCCGTCGCCGAGGTTGGCGAAAATGTGCTTCTCGTTCGTGAACGGCGCCTGGCCGATCCACGGCGCGCCTTCGGCGCCCATGTGGGTGAAGGTCGCGGTCTTGCGGTCCATCCACACGGCCATGAAGTGGCAGCCGATGCCGGCGGTGGCGCGGCTGCCTTCCGGGACGCGCGTCGAGGTGTTGTGCGGGCAGCCGGAGCAGAAGTAGGGCTGGCGGATCGCCGTGACGCGCGGCTTGGCGAGCAGCTTCTCCTTGAAGCCGAGGAACTCCAGGCGCTCCTTGAACTGGCTCCCCAGCGCCGCAGTCATGCCGAGCTTGTCGAGCCGCTGCGCGATCACGCGCGCGACCATCGCCGGGGAGTGCTCGTAGTGCGCCGGCAGCAGCCACGTGCCGGCCGGCTGGCCTTCGGCGCGGCTCCACTCGCCGTTGTCGTCGAACTTGCCGACCACGCGCGGCGCGCGCACGCCTTCCTTCCAGTTGTAGAGCTCTTCCTTGATCTGGTACTCGATGACCTGGCGCTTCTCCTCGACGACGAGGATTTCCTCCAGGCCCTCGGCGAAGCGGCGGGCACCCTGCGGCTCGAGCGGCCACGAGAGGCCGACCTTGTAGACCCGCAGGCCGATCGCTGCGGCGACCTCGCGGGTGATTCCGAGATCGGACAGCGCCTGCATGACGTCGCCGAAGGACTTGCCGGTCGTCGCGATGCCGAGGCGCGCCTTCGGGCTGTCGTACACGATGCGGTCCAGCCCGTTGGCGCGCGCATAGGCGAGGGCCGCGTAGACCTTGTAGTCGAGGATGCGCGCTTCCTGCTCGAGGATGCCGTCGGGCCAGCGGATGTTGAGCCCGCCGGGCGGCATCGCGAAGTCGGGGACCTTTGCCTGGACCCTTTCGACATCCACTTCGACTGACGCACCCGACTCCACGACATCGGTGACGCACTTGAACGCGACCCACAGCCCGGAGAAGCGGCTCATCGCGAAGCCGTGCAGCCCGAAGTCGAGGTAGTCCTGGACGTTCGCCGGGTTCAGCACCGGGATCAGGCAGGCCTTGAAGATGTGCTCGGACTGGTGCGGCAGGGTGGAGGACTTCGCCGCGTGGTCGTCGCCGGCGAGCACCAGCACGCCGCCGTTCTTCGACGTGCCTGCGGCATTGGCGTGCTTGAAGACATCGCCGCAGCGGTCCACGCCCGGCCCCTTGCCGTACCACATGCCGAAGACGCCGTCGTAGCGCGCGCCGGGGAACATGCCGACCTGCTGCGTGCCCCAGATGGCGGTCGCCGCGAGATCCTCGTTCACGCCGGGGGAGAACTTGAGGTGGTGCTGCTCGAGGTGCTTCTGCGCGCGCCACAGCGCCTGGTCCAGGCCGCCGAGCGGCGAGCCGCGATAGCCGGAAATGAAGCCGGCGGTGTTGAGACCGGCGCGCTGGTCGCGCTCGCGCTGCAGCATCATCAGGCGGATCAGCGCCTGCGTGCCGGTCATGAACACGCGGCCCTGCGCGAGCGTGTACTTGTCGTCGAGCGAGGCCTTGGAAAGGTCGAGGCCAGGAGCCAGGGGACGATCGACTAAGGGGGCGTTCATCGGGCGGACTCCACGAGTGTCAGGTTGTAGCACAGCTCAAGCAGCGGAACGGCCCTTAATCCGCGGCTTCGGCGCGGGTATGGCCGGGCCCGTTGCGAGGGGCTTGTCCCAGTACGGCTCGGGACCGAACGAATCGGCGAGGAACTCGATGAACGCACGCGTCTTGGCGGGCAGGAACCGCCGATGAGGATAGACGGCGTAGATCGCCACGTCGGTGTCGAAGGTATAGCCCGGAAAGAGTGGCACAAGCGAGCGGTCCTCGAGCTGCGCGCGCACGTCCCACGTGGACTTGAGGGCGATGCCGAGGCCGGCGAGCGCCCATTCCCGCAGCACTTCCCAGTTGTCGCAGGCGTAGCGGCCGGTCACGCGGACGGAGCCCGGCTCGCCGTCGGGTCCGCGGAAGTCCCACGTCGCGCTGAACTCGGTCGTCGTCAAGCAATTGTGGTGCGCGAGCTCAGGCGGATGACGCGGCGCGCCATGGCGGCGCAGGTATTCCGGACTCGCGCACACCACGCGGCGATTCGGTGCGAGTTTCCTCGCGGCGAGCGATGAGTCGGCGAGGTCGGCGATGCGGATCCCGAGATCGAAGCCTTCCTCGATGAGGTTGACGTTGCGGTCGGACAGCGTGAGGGCGAGCTGCACTTTCGGGTAGCGCGCGGCGAATTGCGGAATGAGCGGGGCGATATGGCGGTGGCCGAAGGAGGCGGGCAGCGCGACCTTGAGCGGCCCCTTGGGGTCCGCTCGACCGGCGGAAACCGCCGCCTCCGCCTCTTCGACCTCGGAGAGCAGCCGCGCGCAAGTCTCGAAGTAGGTCGCGCCCTCGTCGGTGAGGTGCAGCGTCCGGGTCGTGCGGTTGATGAGGCGCACGCCGAGGCGCTGCTCCAGGGCCGAAAGCCGGCGGCTGACGACTGCGGGGGACAGGCCCAGCTCCCTAGCGGCCGCCGAAAGGCTTCCGGCGGCTACCACCCGGGCGAAAACCGCCATTTCAGCGAAGGAATCGGCCACTTGTGCATTTTATGCAAAAGTGTTTTACGAATCGACCCTATTTCCTTCACCGGCGGAAACACCTATCATTGCTGCATCGCAATACCGCAGCGCCAAAACGCTGCGGCGGCAGCGGATCCTCCTCCTCCTCTTCCGCACCGGATTGCGCACAGGGGCACGCCGCAAGGCCTGCCCCTGTTTTTTTGCCCCCTCTCCCGCAACGAAGTTAAAGAGATCGTTGCAAAGCTTTGGCTAAGTAGCGGACGTCACACATAATCGGCCCTCACAAAGGGTTCGGCGGAGGGAACGATGGGGCGACCGGAAAAAATCCGGCTCGGCGATCTGCTGATCGCACAGAAGATGATCTCGCAGGAGCAGCTTGGCCTGGCGCTGGAGCAGCAGAAGAAGTCCGGCCGGCGGCTGGGCCGCGTGCTCATCGACCTGGGCTTCTCGACCGAGGAAGCGATCTGCCAGGCAGTTTCGCGGCAGCTCAACATCCCGTACGTCAACCTCAAGTTCTTCAACCTGAACGAGGGGCTGGTGCGCCGCCTCCCCGAGGCGCAGGCCCGGCGGTTCCGCGCCGTGCTGCTGGAGGATCGCCGCACCACGCTGCTGGTCGGCATGGCGGACCCGACTGACCTTTTCGCGTTCGACGAGATCGGGCGCCTGTTGAAGCGCGACTGCGAGATCGCCGTGGTCGCCGAGACCCTGCTCCTGCAGACCATCGACCGAATCTACCGCCGCACGGACCAGATCAGCGGTCTCGCGAAAGAGCTCGAGCGCGACGTCGGCGACAGCTACGTCGACTTCGGCGCGCTCGGCGCGGGGCTCGGCGCGGAAGACGCGCCGGTGGTCAAGCTGCTGCAGTCGATCTTCGAGGACGCGGCGCAGGTCAACGCTTCCGACGTGCATATCGAGCCGCTCGAGACGCGACTGCAGATCCGCTTCCGCATCGACGGGGCCCTGATGCCTCAGACGCAGGCCGATTCGAAGATCGCACCGGCGCTCGCCCTGCGCCTCAAGCTCATGGCGGGGCTCGACATTTCCGAGAAGCGCCTGCCGCAGGACGGTCGCCTCATGGTCAGCGTGCGCGACGAGCGCATCGACGTCCGCATGTCCACCATGCCGTGCCAGTACGGCGAGACGGTGGTGCTGCGCCTGCTGAACCGCCGCGCCGCCGTCCAGCCGCTCGACAAGCTAGGCATTCCGGAGGACCTGCAGACGAGGTTCAGCGACATCATCCGGCGCAGCGCCGGCATGGTGCTCGTGACCGGTCCGACGGGAAGCGGCAAGACCACCACGCTCTACGCTTCGCTTGCGGAGCTGAACACCTCCGACCGAAAGATCATCACGGTGGAGGACCCGGTGGAATACCGCCTCGCTGGCATCACGCAGGTGCAGGTGAACGAGAAGATCGAGCTCACCTTCGCGCGGGTGCTGCGCTCCACGCTGCGCCAGGATCCGGACGTCATCCTGGTGGGCGAGGTCCGCGACGAGGAAACCGCGCAGATCGCCCTGCGCGCCGCGCTGACGGGGCACCTGGTGTTCTCGACCGTGCATACCAAGGACGCCGCCAGCACGCCGTTGCGTCTCATCGACATGGGCGTGCCGCGCTACATGGTCGCCACGTCGATCCACGCCGTGGTGGCGCAACGCCTGGTGCGCATGGTGTGCGAGAGCTGCGTGGCCGACGCGGTGCCGGACGACCAGGAGGCGCGCTGGCTGGAATCGGTGATCGGCCCGGCGTGGAGCCAGCGGCGCTACCGCCGCGGCCAGGGCTGCTCGCGCTGCAACGGCATCGGCTACGCCGGGCGCACCGGCGTGTACGAGATGCTCGAGATGACGCCGGAGCTGGTGCAGGCGTGCAACAACGCGGACCCGAACGTCTTCCTCGAGAAGGCCCGCAAGCAGATGCAAGGCCGCACCCTGACGGACCGGGCGCTCGCGCTCGTCGACGCCGGCCGCACGACCGTCGCGGAAGTCATGAAGGTCGCCGTGCAGCTCGAGGAATAGTGGCCCTCTTCGCCTATCGCGGGCGCGGAGGCCGCGGCGAGCTCGTCACCGGCAAGCTCGAAGCGCCGGACGCCGGGTCCGTGGCGGACCAGCTTCTCGTGACCGGCGTGACGCCGGTCGAGATCCGCGAGACCTCGGGGAAGGCGGGCGCCGCGACGCCGGCCTGGATGGCGCGTCTGTTCGCCCCGCAGGTCACGCTCACCGACCTCGCGCTCTTCTCGCGCCAGATGTATGCGCTCCTCAAGGCCGGCGTGCCGATCCTGCGCGCCCTCGCCGGCCTGCAGGAGTCCGCGACCAACCCGACCTTGCGCGAAGTCATCGGCGACCTTCTCGTCAACCTCGACGCGGGCCGGGAGCTTTCCGCCGCGATGCGGCGCCACCCGAAAGTGTTCTCCCCGTTCTACGTGAGCCTGGTGCGCGTCGGCGAGACGACCGGCAACCTCGACCACATCTTCGACCGGCTGTTCCACTACCTCGAGTTCGAGCGCGAGGTGCGCGATCGCATCAAGACCGCGCTGCGCTATCCGATCATTGTCCTCGTTGCGATGCTCGCCGCGATCGCCATCGTCAATCTCTTCGTCATTCCCGCCTTCGCAAGCATCTTCGCCGCGAACAAGGTGCCGCTGCCGTTGCTGACGCGGTTCCTCGTCGCGTCCTCGAATGCATTCCTCGCGTTCTGGCCGTTCATGGCGGCCGCCGCCGTAGTCGGCGTCGCCGCATTCGGCGCCTTTCTTCGCACGGAAAATGGCCGCTACGTCTGGGACCGGTTCAAGTTCCGCATCCCGGTCGCCGGGTCCATCCTCTTGAAGGCCACTCTTGCGCGCTTCGCCCGCGCCTTCGCGCTCGGGTCGCATGCCGGCGTTCCGGTCATCCAGAGCCTCACGGTGGTCGCGGACGTCGTCGACAACGCCTACCTTGCCCGCCGGATCGAGCAGATGCGCGAAGGCGTCACGCGCGGCGAAAGCGTGTTGAGGACCGCGACCACGACGGGCGTCTTCACGCCCGTTGTGCTGCAGATGATCGCCGTCGGGGAGGAAAGCGGGGAGCTCGACGACTTGCTCGGCGAAGTCGCGGACATGTACGAACGCGAGGTCGACTACGAGATCCGCAATCTCGCCGCCAACGTCGAGCCGATCCTCACCGTCTTCCTTGGCATTCTCGTCTTGGTTCTCGCCCTCGGCGTCTTCCTCCCCATCTGGGACATGGGCCGCGTCATGCTGCTCAAGAGGTAGAGCGTTGTACTGGCGCCGGCGCCTTACGCGGCTGGAGCTCGCGCTGTACGCCGCCGTCGTCGGCATCGCTCTGCTGGCGTTCTTCGAGCGGGCGCTTCACTACATGGAGATCGCCGAGCGCACGGCCGTAGAGGTCACGATCGCGAACGTCAATTCCGCCCTGGCTTTGCGCTCCGCGCGCGGGCTCCTCGCCGGGCGCGCGGCTGAATCGGCATCGAACCCGTTCGCGCTGACCGGCGCGCCACCCAACTATCTTGGCGCGGTGTCAGGCGCCGAACTCGATACCTTCGCGCGCCGCGTCTGGCTGTTCGACGAGGAACGCAATGAGGTGGTTTATCTGCCGCGGCACATGCGCACGCTGCATAGCGACGAGCCCGCCAAAGTCGTGCGATTCAAACAGGTATGGCGGGGCGGGGTTCAAAAGCTAGTGCCCACTGACACGTGGCGCTGGAGCGAAAGATAACTTCATGTTTCGTCTTCGGTTTGTTCCAAAACCCGTTGCTTTTCTTGACAAACTTGCTTTCGGCACGGACACTCGCGGCCTTAAACTGGCGGGAGGGCGAGGGCGCTGTGCTCAGAGCCGCCTAATACAACGAAGGGAGAGAGGGGTTATGAAGCACGCTCAGCAAGCCGGTTTCACACTTATCGAGCTGGTGGTCGTCATCGTCATCCTCGGCATCCTCGCCGCGGTCGCCATTCCGCAGTTCACCGATACGACGTCTGCAGCGCGCACGGCCGTTGGCCAGGCCGCATGCGGCGCGCTTCAATCCTCTGCGACGCTGCTCTATGCATCCAACCGTGCGGCTACGCCGATCGCCACGATCATCAGCAATACGACGGTCACGGGGGGCAGCTTCACTGCCGGCGGCTGCGCCGGTACGACTTTCACCCCGGATGGCGGCAGCGCGGTCGCCTGCGGCACGATTCCGGCGGTGATGTGCAACTAAGCGCCAGCTGACCCACCGCTGATCGTCATTCGCGATCTGAAGAGGGGCTCTTGGGCCCCTTTTCTTTTTCTGGCCTTCGCCTGCACGGCAGTCGGCTCGTTGCATGCTTCCGCGACACTGTGGGCAGCGGCGGTCGTGACGCTCGGGCTGGCAGCGATTGCTCTTCCAGGCCCGGCGCGTCCACCGGTCGGTCCGGTCTTCTACCTGCTGTGCTTCTTCGCAGCATGGATCGTCGTAACCAACGAGTGGCTGAATCCGTCGCACACGGCCGCTGCGGCTTATCACGCGGCGTTTCTTTTCGGTGGCTACCTGCTGGGCATACGGTGGCCGGCGTCGAGGCTGGTACGCCTGTATGGCGTGGCGATGGCCGGGGCAAGCGCTCTTGCGCTCTGGGCGATCTGGCAACGCACTCAGGGCGTAAGCAGGCCAACCGCGGTATTCGAAACGCCCGCAACGCTTTCGGCGGTGCTCAACATGGTTTTCCTGCCCGGCGTCGTCCTGGCCCTTCTGGGTAGACGGCGCTGGCTCTTCCTGGCCGCCCTCACGGTGATCGCGGCGGCGCTCATCCTTGCCGGCAGCCGCGGCGGCTGGTTGGGTTTCGGCGCCGGCGCGGTCATTGCCGCGATGA
>DASPMF010000257.1:0-3032 GCA_035627155.1 Burkholderiales bacterium
GACCGACGAGCACTACCTGCGGTGCGACGGCAAGGGACTGCCGGTTGAATACTGGGTACGGCCGATCGTGCGCGAAGGGCAGATACAAGGGGCGGTGTGCACCTTCGTCGACGCCACCGGCCACCAGCAGTCGCAGGCCCGGCAGCAGCTCATGAACCGCGAGATGGCGCACCGCATGAAGAACACCCTCGCCATGGTGCAGGCGATCGTCGGGCAGACGCTGCGCCGCACCGCGAACACCAAGGAGGCGATCCAGTCCATCAACCAGCGCCTCGCCGCGCTCGGCCATGCGCATACCGCGCTTACGCGGACGCGCTGGGGCAACGCATCCATCATGGAAGTGATCGAGGGCGCCACCGCGGCGCACCGCGGCGATGCCGGTCGCATCCGGCTCAACGGCCCCAAGATGGATCTCGGCGCGAAAGCGGTCCTTGCGATCACGCTCGCGCTGCACGAGCTTTCCACGAATGCTGCCAAGTACGGCGCGCTTTCCAACGACAGCGGCACGGTCACGATCGACTGGTCGCTCGTGGGCGGGGCCGCGGATTCGCGCCTGCGCCTGAGCTGGACCGAGCGCGGCGGGCCCCCGGTCTCGCCGCCTCAGCAAAGAGGGTTCGGCTCCCGGCTCATCGCCGACAGCATCGGCTCGGACCTGAAGGGTGAGACGAAGCTAGCTTTCGAGCCCGAGGGGGTGACCTGGACGCTCGAAGCTCCGCTCACCGCGGTGACGCAGGCCTTCTAGCTCGGCGGCCAGCCAGCCGTACCAGCCGTCCATTCCCTCGCCGGTCCTCGCCGACACCTGCAGCACTTGCGCTTCCGGGTTGACGGAGCGCACGCCCGCGACCGCATGGTCGAGCCGGAAATCGAGATGCGGCAGGAGGTCCGTCTTGTTGATGAGGACGAGGTGTGCCGCCCGGAACATGTGCGGGTACTTGACCGGCTTGTCGTCCCCTTCGGCGACCGACAGGACGACCACGCGGCGCTGCTCGCCCAGGCGGAAGAGCGCCGGGCAGACAAGGTTGCCGACGTTCTCCACCACCACGACGCTGCCGCCGCGGGGGGCCAGCTCCTCGAGGCCGCGCGCGACCATCGTGGCGTCGAGGTGGCATCCGGTGCCGGTATTGACCTGTACGACCGGGGCGCCGGCGGCCCGGATGCGCTCGGCATCGTTCGCCGTGGCCTGGTCGCCTTCGATCACGCAGAGCGCCCGCGCGCCCTGGCTGCGGATCGTGCGCTCCAGCAGGCTCGTCTTGCCGCAGCCCGGGGAGCCCATCAGGTTGACCGCCAGGATGCCGCGCTCGGCCAGCCAGCGCGCATTCTCCTGGGCGAGCGCGTCGTTCTTCGCCAGCACGCGCCTTTCCAGCTCGACGTGGGTGTGGTGATGGTGCTCGTGGGGATGGGCGTGCCGGTGCCGCGTCCCGTCTTCATGCACGTGCTCGTGCATGTCGTCCTGATGGTCATCGCAACCGCAGATGCCGCACATGGTGGTCTAGTCCTCCAGGTCGATCGATTTGATGTTGAGCTCGTCGCCCGCCGTCTCGCGGATCTCCAGCACGGCGCGCGCCGCAGGGGTGCCTTCCGCGGCGAGGTCGAAGCAGAATTCGAGGGCGTGCGGCATCACGCCGGACAGCCTGCCGATCTCGAGCGTGATGCGCCGGATCGGCCGCCCCGCGGCCGCTTCGCCCGCGATGGCGACGATGTTACGGCTGATGCCCAGCTCGTGCACGGCTAGCAGATGCGCGGCAGTTGCTCGCCGAGCAGCATGTCGACGATCCGCCGCCCTCCGACGAGCGTCCGCATGGTGACGCGGCCGGCCTCGCCGTCCAGGACGCTGCCGATGGCGACGGCGCCGCGGCCGAGCGGGTGCGCGCGCAGGGCAGCGAGCGCCCGTTCCGCGTCGGCGGGCGCCACGATGACCGCGATCTTGCCTTCGTTGGCGAGGTACAGCGGATCGAGGCCGAGGATCTCGCAGAAGCCCTTCACTTCTTCCCGCAGCGGGGTGCGCGCTTCGTCGATCTCGATGCCCACGCCCGAGGCCGCAGCCACCTCGTTCAGGACCGTGGCGATCCCGCCGCGCGTCGCATCACGGATGAAGCGCACGCCGGGCGCGGCGTCGAGCAACGCGCCGATCAGCTCGTGCAGCGGCGCGCAGTCGCTTTCGATCGCCGTGTGCAGCGCCAGATCGCCGCGGGCGGCAAGGATCGCCGCGCCGTGGTCGCCCAGCACGCCATTGACGAGCACCACATCCCCGGGGCGCGCCGCTGCGGCGCCAAGCTCCAGCCCGCGGCGGATGGCGCCGATACCCGTCGTCGTGATGAAGAGCTTGTCGCAGGCCCCCTTCGGCACGACCTTGGTGTCGCCCGTCACGATCTCCACCCGCGCCTCGGCGGCACAGGCCGCCATCGACGCGGCAACGCGCCTGAGCAGGTCGACGGGCAGCCCCTCCTCGACGATCACCGCGCACGCCAGGTGCAGCGGGACCGCGCCGCCCACGGCAAGGTCGTTGACGGTTCCGCAGACCGCGAGCCGGCCGATGTCGCCGCCCGGGAACACCAGCGGATCGACGACGTAAGAATCGGTGGTGAAGGCAAGCCGGTCGCCGAGCGCCGCGTAGGCTCGCAGGTCGAGCCGCGCCTGGTCCTCGAGTGGCGCGAGGCGCGGATTGTCGAACGCCGAGACGAACACGTCGTCGATGAGATCCTTCATCGCCTTGCCGCCGCCGCCGTGCGCCAGCGCGACGTTGGGCACCAGCACGCGCCCCCGCCGGGACCTCCGCGTAACGACCGCGCTCATGCGGGCGCCCGCTTGTCCGGGCTTCCGTAGCGATAGTAGGCGGCACACGCGCCTTCGGACGACACCATCAACGCGCCGAGCGGCGTCTCGGGCGTGCACGCGCCCCCGAAGACCTTGCACTCCCAGGGCTTGAGCACGCCTTTCAGCACCTCCCCGCACTGGCAGGCCTTGGGGTCGGCGATGCGCACGTTCGGTACGGAAAACCTTTTCTCGGCGTCGAAGCGCGCGAAGGCGTCGCG
>DASPMF010000258.1:0-7531 GCA_035627155.1 Burkholderiales bacterium
CGCCGCCGGCGGCTTGGTCACCGCGATCTCGACCGAGTCGCAGCCGGCAGCCACCACCGCCTTCAGCGCGTCCAGGCCGCCGATGCCGCCGGAAGGGACGTAGAGGAGCGCCCCATGTTGCGCCGCCGCGCCCTCGAGGCGCGAGCGCAGGGCATCGTCATGCAATGCACCGCCGGAAAGCACGATGAGGGAGATGCCGGCCCGTAGGAGCGTCTCCGCGTGCTGCCGAACGGCTTCGTGCGACGCGGCCTCCACGACCACGTCGGGCTTCATGGCGGCAAGCCCTTGCAGGTCGGTGCAATACGCAAGCGCGTAACGTCGCGCCAGCGCACGCGCCGGGGAGGCGGCGCTGCGCCCGAGTACGGCGACCGGCGTCACGTCTCCCAGATCGCCGCGCGCGATGTGCTCGAGCGCCAGGCGGGCGATGGCCCCACCCCCGAGGAATGCGACTTTCACCGCCCGATTTTGCCCGATCGGCGCGGCGGGAGGATAAGATGGCCCGCGTTTCGACAACGAGGAGGAGACTCATGAGACTGCTTTGCATCGCGACCGCCGTCGCCGCTGCCTTTGCCACCGCCGCGCACGCCGCCTATCCGGAGCGCCCGATCAAGCTGATCGTGCCCTGGGCCGCCGGCGGCGACACGGACAACATCTTCCGGCCCTTCGCGCCTGCGATGCAGAAGGCGATCGGCCAGACGGTAGTGATCGCCAACATCGGCGGGGCGTCCGGCACCAAGGGCGCCAAGGAAGCGAAGGAATCGCCGCCCGACGGCTACACCGTCTACGGCGTGCACGACTACATCCATCTCACCTACTACACCGGCATCGCGGACGTGAGCTACGCGGACTTCGAGCCAGTGTGCCTGGTCGCCTCGACGCCGTCGGTGCTCACCGCAAGCCCTAAGACGCCGTGGAAGAGCATGAAGGACCTCATCGCCGACGCGAAGGCGCGCCCGGGCCAGATCACCGTCGGCGCGACGCTCGGCTCCACGAGCCATTTCTTCCCTGCGCTCATCGAGAAGGCCGCGGGTGTCAAGTTCAAGTACGTCTCGTACGAGGGCCTTGCACCGCGCATGAACGCCATTCTCGGCGGGCACGTCGACCTCACGGACTCGAACCTCACCCAGAAAGGCAAGGTCGAGGCGGGACAGCTGAAGTTCCTCGGCATTGCGACGGAAAAGCGCAGCAACGAGATGCCGACGGTGCCGACGCTCAAGGAAACCGGGGTGAACGTCGTCTATGACGTGAACCGCGGGCTGCTTGCGCCCAAGGGGACGCCGAACGACGTGCTGGCCAAGCTCGAGTCGTCCTGCGCGACGGCGGCCAAGGACCCCGGATTCGCGGAGGCCATGCGCAAGCAGGCTACCGAGGTGAAGTTCCTCGACCGCAAGCAGTACGGGAAGTGGCTGAAGGATGCGGACGACATGAACAAGGGCCTGGCGAAGGACCTGGGGCTCCTGAAGCGCTGATGTCGAAGGACCGCGTCACGGGGCTCGTGGCGCTCGCCACGAGCCTGGTCCTGTTCGCGCTGACGCTCGACCTGAAGCAGAGCCCGCTCGTTCCGATCGGGCCGGGCTTTTACCCACGCATCGTGCTCGGGGTGACCGCGGTTCTCGCCGCAGCGCTGCTCGCTTTCGACCTGCTGTCGAGGAAGCGCCCGGCGGAGCGCCGTGCAGCGAACTACGGGCTCGTGCTCGCCTCCTTCAGCGTCTTCGGCGTTTATGTGGGCCTGCTGCCGTTCCTGGGCTTTCGCATCGCGACGCTGCTCTTCGTCGCCGCGCTGCAGGCGACGATCGAGCCGCCCAAGGGGTGGCGCGGCTGGGCCATCGTGGTCGCCACCGCGCTCGTCACGACGACCTCGGCCTATTACATCTTCGAGCGGCAGCTTTCGGTGCTCCTGCCGCGCGGCCGCTGGACGGACTTCTAGATGTACGAGCTGCTGCTGAACGGCCTCCAGGACGTCATGCAGACGAAGTACCTGCTGCCTCTGTTCATCGGCACGCTGGTCGGCGTCGTGGGCGGCGCGCTGCCCGGCATCACGAACACGATGACGGTCATCATGGTGCTGCCGTTCACGTTCGGCCTGGAGCCGCTGCAGGGCCTGGCGACGATGATCGGCGTCTACATCGGCGGTGAATCGGGCGGGCTGATCACTTCCTGCCTGCTCGGCATCCCGGGCAAACCTTCCTCGATCGCGACCATGTTCGACGGCTACCCGATGAGCCGCAAGGGCGAGCCGGGCCGCGCCTTGTGGCTGGGCATCTGGGCCTCCTTCTTCGGCGGGCTGCTCGGCGCGATCTTCCTGGTGGGGGCGACCGGGCCGCTCGCCTCGCTCGCGCTGGAATTCGGCCCCTGGGAGTACTTCTCGCTCTTCGTCTTCGCCCTGTCGATGGTCGCCGGCCTCACCGGCGCGTCGATCACGAAAGGCTTGCTTGCCGGCGCGATCGGCCTGGTCGTCACCGTCATGGGCAACGATCCGGTGATGGGCCAGGTGCGCCTCACGCTCGGAATTCCGTGGCTCGAGGGCGGTATCCCGTTCCTTCCGGTGCTGATCGGCGTGTTCGCCTTCTCCCAGATGATGTCCGACCTGGAGAAGGTCCGCGGCAAGGCCGTCGATCCCTTGGCGAAGGTGGTGGTCCCGAAGCTCGTCGTCTCCCACGCCAAGGTGGTGTGGGAGATCCTGTCGCGCCCGGTGCTGCTGCTCTGGACTTCGTTCATCGGCCTGCTCATCGGCGTGCTGCCGGCGATCGGCGGCAGCGCCGCCAACGTGATGGCGTACGACCAGGCGAAGAAGTTCTCGAAGCGGCCGGAAGCCTTCGGCACCGGCACGCCCGAGGGGATCATTGCCTCGGAGGCGGCAAACAACTCCAACGTCGGCGGCTCACTCGTCACCATCATGGCGTTCGGCATCCCGGGCGACGCCGTGACCGCGGTGATGCTCGGCGCGATGACGATCCACGGCATCCAGCCGGGGCCCCTCTTCATCAGCCAGGAACCCAAGCTGGCCTACGGCATCTTCGCCTCGTACATCATCGCGCACTTCATCATGGTGGCGATCCTCTTGGTGGGCGTGCGCTGGTTCCTGAAGATCGTGATGGTGCCGAAGTCGATCCTCGTTCCCGTGATCCTCGTGCTCTGCGTCGTGGGCGCCTACGCGCTCAGCAACACGATGGCGAACATCTACGTGCTGCTCGCCTTCGGCGTAATCGGCTATCTGATGGTGAAGGCCGGACTACCGCTCGCGCCGCTCATCCTCGGGGTGATCCTCGGGGACCAGATCGAGATCAACCTGGTGCGCGCGATCATGACCGACGCGAACCCGTGGCTTTTCCTGACGCGACCGATCTCCGGCCTGCTGCTGGTGCTATCCGTTGCGTCGGTGGCGTTCGCGCTCTGGCAGCACCAGCGCCACCGCGGCCGGCCGGGCGCCGTCCAGGAGGACGGCGCGGACTTCTAGAAGTACGGCCGCGGCGCTACTCCGGCTTGATGCCGGCGGCCTTGACGACCTCGGGCCAGCGCTTCAGCTCCGACTTGATGAAGGCGTCGAACTGTTCCGGCGTCCCGGCGACGATGTCGGCGGCCTGCGCTTCGGTGATCGCCGTGCGCACGGCGGGGACCTGCAGCACCTGGTTGAACACCTGGTTGATGCGCGCGACCAGCGCGCGATCCATGCCGGCCGGACCGACGATTCCGTGCCAGACGGCGACGTCGAATCCCGGGATCGTCTTTCCTACGGGCGGGACGTCCGGCAGCTGCCGCATCGGGCGCATGGAGGCGCCGGCGAGCGCGCGGATCTTGCCTTCGCGGACCTGGCCCAGCGAAGTCGAGACGGTGATGATTGCCGTGTCCGCGTCTCCGCGCAGCAGCGCGGTCAGCATCTCGGCGCCGGAGCGGTACACCACGTTCACCTGGTCGATGCCGGCGCGGCTGTTGAGGTAGGCGTGGAAGAGGTGCGTCCAGTTGCCCAGTCCCGCGGAGGCGTAGTTGAACTTGCCCGGCTGCTTCTTGGCCGCGTCGATGAATTCCTCCAGCGTCTTGTAGGGCAGCGAGGAGCGGACGAGCACCACGGCCGGCAGGTTGGCGACGTGGATGATGGGCGTGA
This sequence comes from Burkholderiales bacterium, assembly GCA_035627155.1. Lineage (GTDB taxonomy): Bacteria > Pseudomonadota > Gammaproteobacteria > Burkholderiales > SG8-39 > SCGC-AG-212-J23. Next base: position 4,103 of record DASPMF010000258.1, read on the forward strand.
AGGCCGTGTGCGGGTCGTAGGACAGCTTGGCCAGCGTGTGCGAGACCGCATTCGGGCCCACCTCGGCGAGGAAGAGCGTGTAGCCGTCCGGCTTTTCCCGCGTCAAGGCGGTGGCTGCGACGGTGCCGCCGGCTCCGGGACGGTTCTCCACGATGAGGGCCTGCCCGTTCGCGTTCTGCGCGAACCCGCTCGCCAGGTTACGCGAGAGCGTGTCGGCCGCGCCCCCGGCGCCCACCGTCACCAGCAGGCGCACGGGACGCTCGGGCCATTGCCCCTGCGCCTGCGCGACTGCGGGCGCTGGGACGACCAGGAAGGACGCGAGCAACAGGGACAGCCGGGCGTAGTTCATCGGGTTCTCCTCGTTTTTGTCGGTTGTTACATGCTTCGGCGGTACTGGCCGCCGACCTCGAACAGCGCGTGCGTGATCTGGCCGAGTGAGCAGACGCGCACCGCGTCCATCAGGACCGCGAATACGTTCTCGTCGCGAATCACGGCCTGCCGCAGGCGCTCGAGCATCGCGGGCGCCTCGCGCTCGTTGCGCTTGTGGAACTCCCTCAGCCGCTTCAGCTGGGACTGCTTTTCCTGCTCGGTGGAGCGGATCAGCTCGAGCTTCTGCGGAACCGGATCGCCGTGCGGATTGCGAAAGGTGTTGACGCCGACGATCGGATAGGAGCCGTCGTGCTTCTTGTGCTCGTAGTACAGCGACTCTTCCTGGATCTTGCCGCGCTGGTAGCCGGTTTCCATGGCGCCCAGAACCCCGCCACGGCTCGAGATCGCCTCGAACTCCTTCAGCACCGCTTCCTCGACGAGGTCGGTGAGCTCGTCGATGATGAAGGACCCCTGGTTCGGGTTCTCGTTCTTCGCCAGGCCCCATTCGCGGTTGATGATGAGCTGGATCGCCATCGCGCGCCGCACCGACTCCTCGGTCGGCGTGGTGATCGCCTCGTCGTAGGCGTTGGTGTGCAATGAATTCGTGTTGTCGTAGGTCGAGATCAGCGCCTGGAGGGTGGTGCGGATGTCGTTGAAGGCGATCTCCTGCGCGTGCAGCGAGCGGCCCGACGTCTGGGAGTGGAACTTGAGCTTCTGGCTGCGCTCGTTGGCGCCGTAGCGACGCTTCATCGCCACCGCCCAGATGCGCCGTGCGACGCGCCCGAGCACCGTGTACTCCGGATCCATGCCGTAGGAGAAGAAGAACGAGAGGTTCGGCGCGAAGTCGTCGATGTGCATGCCGCGCGCGAGGTAAGCCTCGACGAAGGTGAAGCCGTTCGCGAGGGTAAACGCGAGCTGGGAGATCGGGTTCGCGCCGGCCTCGGCGATGTGGTACCCCGAGATCGAGACGGAGTAGAAGTTGCGGATCTTGTTCTCGATGAAGTACTGCTGGATGTCGCCCATCACCTTGAGCGAGAACTCGGTGGAGAAGATGCAGGTGTTCTGCCCCTGGTCTTCCTTCAGGATGTCAGCCTGCACGGTGCCGCGCACGGCAGCGAGGGTTTCAGCCTTGATCCTTGCGTACTCCTCGGCCGTCGGTTCGCGCCCGAGCTTTTCCAACTGCTGGTCGATTGCCGTGTTGAAGAACATCGCCAGGATTGTCGGCGCCGGGCCGTTGATCGTCATCGACACGGAGGTCTGCGGATTGACGAGGTCGAAGCCGGAGTACAGCACCTTCATGTCGTCCAGCGTGGCGATCGAGACGCCGGAATTGCCGACCTTGCCGTAGATGTCCGGCCGCTCGTCCGGATCGAAGCCGTAGAGCGTCACCGAGTCAAAGGCGGTGGACAACCGCTTCGCCGGCATGTCCTTCGACAGCAGGTGGAAACGCTTGTTGGTGCGGAACGGATCGCCTTCGCCGGCGAACATCCGGGTCGGATCCTCGTTCTCGCGCTTGAAGTGAAACACGCCTGCGGTGAACGGGAACTCGCCCGGCAGGTTCTCGCGCAGCCGCCACTTCAGCAGCTCTCCATGGTCTTCGTAGCGGGGCAGCGCGACCTTCGGCACCTTGGTGCCGGAGAGCGAGGTGTGGGTCAGCAGGGTGCGGATTTCGCGCCCGCGCACATGCACCACCTGCTCCTCGCCGGCGTACGCCTTGCGCACTTGCGGCCATGATTCGAGCAGGCGCTGCGCCTCGGCGTCGAGCTTGCGCTCGCCGAGGAGCGCGTCGATCTCCGCCGGCGGATTCTTCAGCAACACCTTGGTTGCTGCGAGCTGCTGGCGCTCGCGCGCGAGCTTCGCCTGCGCTTCGGCGAAGGCGTGGTAATCGCGCACTGCTTCGGCGATCTCGGCGAGGTAGCGCTGCCGCTGCGGCGGCACGACGCTGTGGACGCCCGAGGCGGCCTTGACGGCCGGCCTGGGCAGCGTCCCGGCCTCGAGCTTCAACCCCTTGCCCGACAGCCTGGCGGCGAGCGCATGGTAGAGCGCGGTCACGCCGTCGTCGTTGAACCGCGCGGCGATGGTGCCGAAGACGGGCATGTCCTCCGCCGCCGTGCGGAAGTCCTGGGTATTGCGCTGCACCTGCTTGCGCACGTCGCGCAACGCGTCCTCGGCGCCCTTGCGGTCGAACTTGTTGATGGCGACGAAGTCGGCGAAGTCGAGCATGTCGATCTTCTCGAGCTGGCTCGCCGCGCCGAATTCCGGCGTCATGACGTACAGTGAGACGTCCACGTGCGGGACGATCGCCGCATCGCCCTGGCCAATGCCCGCCGTCTCGACGATGATCAGGTCATAGCCGGCGACCTTGCACGCGGCGATGGCATCGCCGATGGCGGCGGAGAGCTCGCTGCCCGCCTCCCGTGTGGCAAGGGAGCGCATGAAGATGTTCTCGCCCCGGATCGCGTTCATCCGGATGCGGTCGCCGAGGAGGGCGCCGCCGGTCTTGCGGCGCGTGGGATCGACGGAAAGGATGGCGATGCGGACGCGGTCCCGCTGGTCGAGGCGGAATCGCCGCACCAGCTCGTCGGTGAGCGAGCTCTTGCCGGCGCCGCCAGTGCCGGTAATGCCGAGCACCGGCGCAGGAAGAACCTTCGCCTTTTCCAGGAGCGCCGGCTTGTCCTTGAAGACACCGTTCTCCAGCGCCGTGATGATCTGGGCCAGCGTTTCCGGCTGCGCCTTGACCGGATCAAAATCGCAGCGGGCGAGCATGTCGTTGACCATGCCCTGCAGGCCCATGCGCTGGCCGTCCTCCGGCGAGTAGATCCGGGCGACGCCGTAGGCCTCCAGCTCCTTGATCTCCGCGGGCACGATGACGCCCCCGCCGCCGCCGAATACCCGGATGTGCGGCGCGCCGCGGCCGCGCAGCAGGTCGATCGCGTACTTGAAGAACTCGATGTGGCCGCCCTGGTAGGACGAGATGGCGATGCCCTGCACGTCCTCCTGCACCGCCGCGCTGACGATCTCGTCGACCGAGCGGTTGTGGCCGAGATGGATCACCTCCGC
>DASPMF010000259.1:0-4570 GCA_035627155.1 Burkholderiales bacterium
CTGCAGCACGCCGCCGTGGATCTGGCCTTCGACCTGCACCGGGTTGATGGCGCGTCCCACATCGTGCGCGGCAAGGATCTCCAGCACCTTCGTCGTGCCGAGGTCGAGGTCCACTTCCACGACCGCGACCTGCGCGGCGAAGGCGTAGGTCGCGTACGGCACGCCCTGGCCGTCGGCGTCGAGCGGCTGCGTCGGCGGATCGAAGAAGCCTTCGCCGAGGAGCTCCGCTTCCGGCTTCCAGCGGTGCGAGATCCGGCCCTTGCGGAAGACCAGCGCGCCGTTCTCCACCGAGAGCCTGTACTCGCGGTCCTGCCATTCGCCTTCCGGCGCGCCCGCGGCCGCAAAAATCTTCCTGCGCAGGTCGAGCGCGGCGAGCTCGGTCGCCTTGCCGGAGACGAAGGTCTGCCGCGACGCGGAGCTCTTGCCGGCGTCCGCCGTGCGGTCCGTGTCGCCCATCACGAGTCCGATGCGGTCCATCGGCACGCCGAGCGCGTCGGCGCAGATCTGGGTGAGGATGGTGCTCACGCCCTGGCCGATTTCCGCCGCGCCGCTGAAGAGAGTGATCTTTCCGTCGGTTGAAAGGCCGACGCGCATCGTCGACGGATTCGAGAGCGAGGTGTTGCCGATCCCGTACCACATGCAGCCGATGCCGGCGCCGCGGCGCAGCGGTCCCTGCTGCCTGCGGTTGAACGAGGCGCATTCGTGCTGCGCCTTCTTCCAGCGCGGCTCGAGCGCATCGAGGCAGGCGGCGAGGCCGGCGGAGTGCTCGAGGCGCTGGCCGGTGGCGGTGCGGTCGCCGGCCTTCAGCGCGTTGCGCCGGCGGAACTCGAGCCAATCCATGCCGAGCTGGTCGGCGAGCTCGTCCATGAGCGCTTCGTGCGCGATCGCGCCCTGCGGCACGCCGAAGCCGCGGAAGGCTCCGGACGGATGGCAGTGGGTGAAGTAAGCGCGTCCGCGCGCAAGGACGTTCGGCACGGCGTACGGGCCGGTCGCGTGGATGGGCACGCGCGTCGCGACGGTCGGACCCCAGCTCGCGTAGGCGCCGGTATCGAAGATCGCGTCCATCTCCGCGGCGAGCAGCTTGCCGGACGCGTCGCAGCCCATGCGGGCACGAATGCGCGCCGGATGGCGCTTCGTGGTGGAGGCCATGCTCTCGGGACGCGCATAGACGCAGGCCACCGTGTTGCCGGTGATCCAGGCAGCGAGCGCGACGAGCGGCTGCACGGACAGGTCGAGCTTGCCTCCGAAGCCGCCGCCGCACGCGGTCGGCACGATGCGCACCTGCTCGGGCTTCAGACGGAGGACGACGGCGACCTCGTCGCGGTCCATGTACGGCGTTTGCGTGGTGACGTGGATCTCGATGCGATCGCCGGTGCGCTTCGCCCAGCCCGCTTCCGGCTCGATGTATGCGTGCTCGACGAACGCGGTTTCGAAGAAGCCTTCCGCCACGGCGGCGCAGTCCTTCAGGCCTTCGTCCACGCTCCCCTTGCGCACCTTGCCGTCGAGGAGGAGGTTGCCGGGCTTGCCCTCCTGCACGAGCGGCGCGCCGACCGCGATGGCCGCATCGAGGCCCAGCACCGGCTGCAGCGGCTCGTAGTCGACCGGCAGCTCGGGAAGCGACTCGATGACTTCGCGCGGGCCGACCATCGCTGCGACCGCCTCGCCGCGAAAGCGCACGATGCCGTCTGCGAGGACCGGCTGGTCCTTGATGTGCGGGTAGATGCCGAAGCCGTTGGAGGGCACGTCCCGCGCGGTGAAGATGCGCACGCCATGCGCCTTCTCGAACGCCTCGACATCGCCCAGCGCGAAGCGCGCGTGGTGATGCGGCGAGCGCACGACGCGCAGCCAGAGCGCGTCGGCGGGGATGTAGTCCGCGCCGTACTTCTCCGAGCCGTCGAGCTTCGCCAGTCCGTCCACGCGCCCGGCGCGCGCGCCTACTGCGCGTCCGGCGACCGGCGCCTCCGGCAGGCGATCGCTGCGCGACACGTCCAGCACCGCCTCGATGATCTTCTGGTAGCCGGTGCAGCGGCACAGCACGCCGCCCAGCGCATCCTTGACCTGCTGCTCATCGGGATTGCGGTTGCGGGCGAGGAGGTCCGTTGCCGCCATGAGCATCCCGGGCGTACAGGCGCCGCATTGGGCCGCCCCGTGGCGCTGGAACGCAGCCTGCAGCCGCGACACGCTGCCGCGCCGCGCGAGGCCTTCCACCGTGAGCACCTTGCGGCCTTCGGCCTGTCCGAGCGGCGTCAGGCACGCGCAGACCTGGCGGCCGTCGAGCAGCACGGTGCAGGCGCCGCAGTCGCCGGCGTTGCAGCCGATCTTGGTGCCGGTGAGGCCGAGCTCGTCGCGCAGCACGTCGGCCAGCCGTTCGCTGCGTTCGGCCCGCGCCCGCACCTTCTTGCCGTTGACCGTGAGCTCCACGGCTTCGGCGATGAAGTCCGCGCCCGGGCGGTTCAAGAGCGGCCTCCCAGCTCGTCCAGCGTGCGCTTCACCAGCGTGAGCGCGGCATCGAGGCGATACGCCGCGCTCGCGCGGACGTCGTCGATCGGCGCCAGCTTCGCGAAATGCTCCGCCTGCACCTGGGGGCCCAGCTCCGCAGCCGGCACGCCGAGGAGCGCGTCCTCGAGCGCGCGCAGCCGCATGGCAACGGGCGAGCACGCGCCCACCGCGATGCGCGCGGCGCGGACGACCTTGCGTTCCGTTTCGATCACCGCCGCAACCATGGCGATGGAAATGAGCAGGTACTTGCGAGCCCCGATCTTCGCGAAATGGCTGTGCGCGGCGCCGTGCGGCGCTGGTACATGGATCGCGGTGACGATCTCGCCGGGCTCGAGGGCCGTCTTGCGTGGGCCGACGATGAACGCCTCGAGGGGCAGGGTGCGGCCGCCGCCGCGGCCTGCCAGCTCGACCGCTGCGTCGAGCGCGAGCAGGGCCGGCACGCCGTCGGCCGCGGGTGAGGCGTTGCACAGGTTGCCTGCGACGGTGCCGGCGTTCTGGATCTGCATGCCGCCGACCTCGCGTGCCGCGACCTTCAGCGCGTCGAAAAGCGGCGGCAGCTTCGCCTCGATCACCTCGGTCCAGGTCGTGGTGGCGCCGATGCGCCAGCCGCCGGAGGTGCGGCGGATGCCGCGCAGCTCCGGGATGCCGGTGAGATCGAGGATGTCTTCCTTGGGGGCGCGGCCGACGCGCGCCGGGTAATGGTCGGTGCCGCCGGCGACGAGCGTGAACGGCCGCGAGGCGAGAGCCTCTTGCGCTTCGCTCAGTCTTGCGGGCCGGAGATACACCGGCCCCTATTCTATAGGTGCGCTACGCCGCCTTGCGCTGCGCCGGAGGCGGGAGCGCCTCGAGGCAGCGGCCGATCCACAGGGCGGTGAGCTTTTCCTGCACGCCGTTCTGGGCGAGCCGTTGCGCGAGCGCAGCAAAATCCACCTGGTCGAGCGGCTGGTCCTGGTTGAAGCAGGAAAAGACGTAGCTTGTCTTGCCGGTCGCGGGATCGACGTGGGGCTGCAGGCACTGCGCGCAGATCTCCTTCATCATGCATTGCATCGGCGAGTTGATGGAGCCGATCGCCGTGTGCCCGGGCTTGAGGTACTTCTCCAGGATCTCGTGGCGCGCACGGGCCACCGCGGCCATCATCCGGTCGGAGCCGATGGCGATGATCCGGTCGGTCTTCGTGAACGCGATCGGCTGGGGGCCGAGCGCCCCGGAGGCATACGCGTGCATGGCCTGGACGATGTTGCCGACGAAGCTGCGGTCCTGCGGGCGGCGCGGCGGGAAGCCCGGCGCCTCGTCGCAGCACCACACCACGACGTCCGAGGAGGCCTCGATGTCGTCCACCCGGTAGCGGTCGGCGAGCTGCTTGTAGCCGGCAAAATAGATCACCTTGGAGCCGGCGGCGCGAAGCGCGCGGCCGATCGAGAAGAGGACGGCGTTGCCGAGGCCGCCGCCAACGAGGGCCACGGTCTCGCCGTGGGGAATCTCGGTGGGCGTGCCCGTCGGCCCCATGAGCACGACCGGCTCGCCGGGGCTGAGGTAGGCGAGGAGGTCCGCCGACCCGCCCATCTCGAGCGCGATCACCGAGATCAGGCCCTTCTCGCGGTCCACCCAAGCGCCCGTGAGGGCGAGGCCTTCCATGGCGAGCGTGGTGCCCGGCACGCGCAGGGCGAGCGTTTCGAAGTTCTGCATGCGGTAGAACTGGCCCGGATGGAAGCGGCGCGCCGCCACCGGGGCGCGCAGCACGACCTCGACGATCCTCGGCGTGAGGCGCCGGACCTCGTGCACGACCGCGCGCAGGCTGCGGTTGAGCGCGTCGAGGAACGCCTCGTCGCCCAGCGCGGAGGCCGGCTTGACCTGCGCGAGGACCTGCGACACCACCGGATAGCCCTGCTTGGCGCTGCCCATCGCCTTCACGACGTTGCCGAAGTAGGACGGGTGGAGGTCGCCGAAGAAGCTCATGAAGCGGCCATCCGGCCGGCGGTGGAGGAGGACCCGCACTTCCTTCGGCTTGGAGGCGTTGCGTTCCGGCTTCACCGGCGCGCCGTTCTCGTCCGTCGCCTGGAAGTACTTGCCC
>DASPMF010000260.1:0-13733 GCA_035627155.1 Burkholderiales bacterium
CTTCGCCTGCGCGGGATGCGGGTTGCCGCTCTTCACTTCCGAGATGAAGTACGAGTCCGGAACGGGCTGGCCGAGCTTCTTCACCACCATCCCGGGCGTGTTCGAGATGAAGAAGGACTACTTCCTCATCTATCCGCGCACCGAATACCACTGCAAGCGCTGCGGCGGCCACCATGGCCACCTCTTCGACGACGGCCCGCCGCCGACGAACCAGCGCTGGTGCAACAACGGCGTCGCGCTGAAGTTCCTGCCTAAGGCTTGACGTCGAGCTCCCGGGCGATCGGCGGCCCGGGAAAGTGGAAGCGCACCGGGCCGTCGGGCTCGGCCTTCAGGAACTGCTGCACGTAGGGATCGGTCGAGCGCACCAGCTCGTCCGGCGTGCCCTTCGCGATCACCACGCCGTCGGAGATCATGTACGCGTAGTCGGCGACCTTGAGCGCCTCCTGCACGTCGTAGGTGACGACCACGGACGTGAGCCCGAGCGAGCGGTTCAGCTCGCGGATGAGCCGCACGATGTGGTTGAGCGAGATGGGGTCGAGCCCGGCGAAGGGCTCGTCGTACATCATGAGCTTCGGGTCGGTCGCCACCGCGCGCGCGAGCGCGACGCGCCGGTTCATCCCGCCCGAAAGGTCGCCCGGCTTCATGTCGCGCGCGCCGCGCAGGCCCACCGCATGCAGCTTCATGAGGACAAGCTGGCGCAGCAGCTCGTCCGGGACGTCGAAGTTCTCGCGGATCGGGAAAGCGACGTTGTCGTAGACCGAGAGGTCGGTGAACAGGCCCGAGACCTGGAACATCATGCCGATTTCGAGGCGCAGCTTGTAGAGCGCCGCGGGGTCGAGCCGGTGGATGTCCTTGCCTTCCACGGTGACCCGCCCGCGCTCCGGCGTGAGCTGCCCGCCGATGAGCTTCAGCAGCGTGGACTTGCCGCTGCCGCTTGCGCCGAGGATCGTCGTCACCTTGCCGCGCTCCACGTCTAACGAGAGGCCGCGGAAGATGTCGAGGTCCCCGTACGAGAAGCGCAGGCCTTCCACCTGGACGATGTGAGGCGACTGAGGCATGGCCGTACTATACCGCCCCCATGCCGCACGCCGACCCGACGCAGCACCCCTATTCCACGCTCACGCCGGAAGCCGTGCTCGACGCCTGCACCGAGGCCGGGCTGCGTCCCGACGGCCGCCTGCTCGGGCTGAACAGCTACGAGAACCGCGTCTACCAGGTGTACCTCGACGAAGGCGCGCCGGTCGTGGTGAAGTTCTACCGCCCCGGCCGGTGGACGCGCGAGCAGATCGACGAGGAACACGCCTTCGCCCGCGAGCTCGCCGAGCGGGAAATCCCGGTCATCGCGCCGATTTCCTGTTCGGTCTTCAAGGAATTCGTTTTCGCGGTCTACCCGCGGCGCGGGGGACGGGCGCCGAACCTCGAGGATCCGAAGGTGCTCGAATGGATCGGCCGCTTCATCGGACGCATCCACGCCGTGGGCGGCACGAGGAAATTTTCGGTGCGGGAAAGCCTGGATGCCGAATCATTCGGCCGGGTACCGGAGCGCTGGCTCACCGGGCATCGCTCGGTTCCGGAAGATCTCTTCCCGTCGTGGAAGGCGGTGATCGACCAGTGCCTCGAGGCGATCGATGCCTGCTATGCGCGCGCGGGCAGGGTGAAGTTCCTGCGCCTGCACGGCGACTGCCATCCGGGCAACATCCTCTGGACCGATCAGGGTCCGCACTTCGTCGACCTCGACGATGCGCGCATGGGCCCCGCGGCGCAGGACCTGTGGATGCTGCTCTCGGGCGACCGCGAAGCAATGGCGGTGCAGATGCACCACGTGCTGGCGGGCTACGAGGAGTTCATGGAGTTCGACCCGCGCGAGCTGAACCTTCTCGAGGCGCTGCGCACCCTGCGGCTCATCCACTATTCCTACTGGATCGCGCGGCGCTGGGACGATCCGGCGTTCCCGGCGGCCTTCCCGTGGTTCGGCACCCAGCGCTACTGGCAGGACCGCATCCTCGAGCTGAAGGAGCAGATTGCGCTGATGCAGGAGGAGCCCCTCGCGCCCTAGGGCGCCGCTACGCCGTCCTGAGCTTCATCGCCTTGACGAACAGCACGGCCAGGAGGGGAATCACCAGCCCGATCAGCGTCACCGCGATCAGCAGCTCGCCGAGCTGGCTGTAGTCCTGCGCCACCTTGACGGCGCCGCTCGCCCGGTCGCGCACCTCGCGCGAGACGACGTAGACCTGGTTCATGTACTTGGTGCCGAGCTGGGCCGCCGAGAGCGCGAGGTTGGAGAACGACGCCATCACCGCGAAGTAGGTGGCCTTGAGGTTCTTCGGCGCCGAATTGGCGATCCACGCCAGCATCGGGATCATGGCGATCTGCCCGAGCGGCGACTCGATGGCGGTGTCGATGACGGCGATGAAGCGCGCGTCCACGACGCCGCCGGTGTGGCGCGCGGTCCATTCGTGCAGCCCGTAGTACATGCCGATGTTCGGCAGGGTGAGCAGCGTCCCGACCACGGTGAGCATCACGATGATCGCCGGGATGCGGGTGCGCGCCATGTAGCGGCGCAGCGCGAACATGCCGACCAGCGTCAGCGCGTAGACGATCAGGCCGAGCTTCGCGAGGAAGGCTTCGTCGAACCTGAGGATGTCGATCGTCCACCACTGGTAACCCGGCCCGACGCCCGGCATCGCCCGGTAGATGAAGATGACCAGCGCCGTGGCGACGAGCGTCTCCTTCGCCTCCCGGTCGAGCTCGAGCGCGAGGCGCCAGAGCAGGAAGAGGACGATGGCGAACGACCCGGCGAAGATGATCTCCTGCGCGTTGGGCACGCCCCCGATGCCCACGGACAGGGTGAAGGCAGCGAAGGCCAGGCTGCCGCCGAGCACCCACCAGTTCGGCGTCGTCTTCTCCACCGCCTCGCGCTCGTGCCGCACGAAGCGGTGCAGGATCACGCCCAGGACCGAGAGGACGGGGACCACCAGCGCGGCGGCATAGACCGTCGCGTAGAGCTCGAGCTTGCGTTCCTTCGGCAGCGCCTCGGTGCCGTGGAACAGGTAGACGTTCGCCAGCGCCACCAGCGCGAGCCCGCCGATCACCGCGACGCGGCCGAGCGTCTGCATCGTGGTGTGCATCTCGCGGCGCGCCGCGTCGGAAAGCGGCTCGCCGCGCTCGTCGACGCGCGGCACCGCCTCGACGGTCATCGCGTCGGCGACCGCGTCCTGGATCATGTACCCGGTCGGCGTCAGGAGCGAGGCGATGACGAACCAGGTGACCGGCGGCAGCACCGCCGCCATCTCGTCCATGCGCGTGACCAGGCCCAGCATGATCAGGATCGCGGCCGCGAGCATGCCGGCACCGAGCCAGACGAGCAACGCCTTCCAGCGCCAGATCAGGTCGACGAGGTGGCCCACCGGCATCTTCAACGCCCACGGGATGCCGGCCCAGAACCCGAGCGCGGCGATGAACTGGGCGGAGACCTCGAGGTAGTCCTTGATGAAGAAGGTGCCGACGATCGCGGTGAGGCCCTGCACGCCGAAGGCCACGTACACCATCAGCGGCGGCAGGTAGGAGAGCCGGAAGCCCTTCATCGACGGCTATCCGCTTCTATCCATCGGGCAGATCATCCAGGGCCGCGGCGAGGTGCGCCACGTCGGCCCAGCACCACACCTTCCACGCGCCGCCGGCGTGCTCGAGGCGGTTCAGCGCGGCGTTGGGAATCTCGAAGTCGCGCGGCGTCGAAAGCCCGCGTCCGGTCGCATGGCGGTAGAGGATCTCGAGCACGCCGCCGTGCGAGAACACCAGCACGTCCTTGCCCTTCTCCTTCTCCAGCAGCTCCCTGAAGAACGAGAGGCAGCGCTGCTCGAAGGTCCGCAGCGACTCGCCGGTCTGGAAGTCGTAGTCCGGGTCCTTGTTCTTGAAGCGCAGCCAGTCGTCGACGAAGCGCTCGCGCACCTCGGAGTAGGTGACGCCCTGGAAGATGCCGTAGTGCCGTTCCCTCAACCGCTCGTCGAGGCGGGCTTTCTTCCGCAGGAGCTGCAGGAGCGGCTCGGCAGTCTGGCGCACGCGCGTGAGGTCGCTCGAGTAGACGACGTCGAAGCGCTCCTGCGCCAGCACCTGGGCGAGGGCGCGCGCCTGCGCATGGCCGGTCGGGCTGAGCGGAATGTCGAGCTGGCCCTGCACGCGGCCCTCCGCGTTCCAGGCCGTCTCGCCGTGGCGGACGATGCAGAGCTTCACTTCGACTTCAGGTGCTCGGCGTTCATCACGCGGATCGGCTTGCCGGCGAGCCACGCCGCCACGTTGTCCACCGAGTCCTGGTGGAACACGCGGTAGGTCTCGTCGTTCACGTAGCCGAGGTGCGGCGCGAGCGTGACGTTCTCCATCCTGCGCAGCGGATGGTCCGCCGGCAGCGGCTCGCGGTCGTACACGTCGAGGGCGGCATGGATCCTTTTTTCGGCGAGCGCCTGCAGCAGGGCCGGCTCGTCGACGATCGGCCCGCGCGACACGTTGGCGAGGATCGCGCCCGGCTTCATGAGCCCGAGCTCCTTTGCGCCGAGCAGGCCGCGCGTCCGCTCGGAAAGGACGAGGTGGATGCTCACCACGTCGGAGGTGGCGAGAAGCTCTTCCTTCGAGACATAGGTCGCGCCCTGCTCCGCGGCTTTCTCCGGCGTGAGGTTCTGGCTCCATGCCACCACGTCCATTCCGAAGGCCTTGCCCACCCGTCCAACGTAGGCGCCGATCCGGCCCAGCCCGATGAGGCCGAGGCGCTTGCCGGACAGCCCGATACCCGCCGGGACGCCCTCGTGCCAGCGCCCTGCGCGCATGTTCTGCAGCCCGCGCTCGAGGCCGCGCGCCGCGGCGATGATGAGTCCCCAGCAGAGCTCGGAGGTCGACGCGGTCGAGTCGCCGGGACGCGTGTTGCTCACCGGGATGCCGCGCTCGCCGAGCGCCTTCGAATCCATGCTTCCGGCGCGCAGGCCGGTGAGCGAGATGAACTTGAGGTTCGGCAGGCGCTCCACGAGCGTGCGGGGAAACGCAGTGCGCTCCCGCATGAGGCACAGGATCTCGAACGGCGCGAGCTTCTGTGCCGCCTCGTCCTCCGACCGGAACGCCTCATGGAAGACCTGGATCTCGAGGCCCAGCTTCTTCCAGTCGGCGGACTTCAGCGCAACCCGCTGGTAGTCGTCGAGGATCGCGAGCTTCAAGATGGCTCGGAAACTGAGGCAGTGTCTTCGTTGGTCACGCGGCGCAGCTCGCGTCGCGCCGACAGGTCGAACCGCCGCCCGCGGTGGATGGTGCAGCGGTTGTCCCACATCACCAGGTCGCCGGGCTGCCAGACGTGCCGATAGACGAACTCGCGCTGCGTCGCGTGCTCGAGCAGGTCGGCGAGCAGCACCCGGCCTTCGGCGAGCGTCATGCCCGGGATGTGGGTGCAATGCACGCCGACGAACAGGACCTTGCGCCCGGACGGGTGCGTGCGCACCAGCGGCCAGCGCACCGGCGGGAACTTAGCCTTCTGCTCCTCGCTCACCGTGTCGCCGAGCCAGAGGCGCGTGTGCCATGCGTAGTGCTCGGCCTCCAGGTTTTCGATCTGTTTCTTGAGGGGAAAAGGCAAGGCATCGTAAGCCGCCCGCAGGTCCGCGAATTCGGTCTCGCCGCCCTCCCCCGGCACCACGACGGCCGAGAGCATCGAGTACTTCGCGGCCGGCTTCTGGAACGAGCTGTCCGAGTGCCAGAGCTGGTTGGCGAGGTTGCTGACGATCTTGGCGTGGCCGCGGTCGTAGATCCCGCCCTCCGGCGAGACGTTGGAGATGTCGATGATCTCGTCGTTGGCGTGCCGGTCCGGGTTCTTGCGCGCCTTCTTCAGCCCGAGGTCGAGCGGGCCGAAATTCCTGGCGAAGGCGATCTGCTGCGCCTCGCTGAGCGGCTGCCCTCGCCAGACCAGGACGCCGTACCGGTCCATCGCCCGTTCGATCGCGCGTACCTCTTCCTCGGAAACGTTCTTCAGGTCCGCCCCGGAAGCTTCGGCGGCGAAACCTATGGATGTGAGCAGAGGTCGCAGCTCGAGCATCAGTCGACCTTGATGTTGTTGTCCTTCACCACCTTCGCCCACTTCACCATCTCCGTGCGCACGAGCTGGTCGAACTGCTCCGGGGACGAGGCGACCACCTCGAGGCCCATGGCCTCGAGCTTCGACTTCACTTCCGGCTGGTTCAGCACCTTGGCCGTGTCGGCCTGGATCCGGCTGACCACCGGCTTGGGGGTGCCCGCCGCGACGACGAAGCCGAAGAGGCTGCGCACGTCGAAGCCCGGCAGCGTCTCGGCCACGAGCGGATACCCGCGGATGTTGACCGGGCGGTCCTTGGCGGTGAGCGCGATGACCTTCAGCTTGCCCGCCTCCACGTGCGGCTTGGCCGAGTGGAAGACGTCCACCATCAGCTCGACACGTCCGCCGAGCAGGTCGGTCTGCGCCGGCCCGCTGCCCTTGTAGGGCACGTGGACGAGGTCGATGCCGGCCTCGCCCTTGAGGAGCTCACCCGCAAGGTGCGCGGAGGTGCCGGTGCCGGGTGAGGCATACCGCAGCTTGCCGGGGTTCTTCTTCGCGTGGGCTATGAGCTCGGCGAGCGTGGCGAACGGCACGCCCGCGTTCGCCACCAGCACGACGTGCTGCTGCACGAGCTGGGTGACGTGCGCCAGGTCCTTCAGCGTGTCGTAGGGCATGCTCGAGCGAAGCGCCGGGTTGATGAAGTGCGCGGTGATCACCATGCCGATCGTGTGCCCGTCGGGCGCCGACTTCGCCACCGCGTCGGTGCCGATCACGGTGCCGGCGCCCGGCTTGTTCTCGACGATCACCGGCTGGCCCCATGCCGCCTGCAGCCCGGAGGCCATCATGCGGCCCACCACGTCCGTCGGCCCGCCCGGCGGGAACGGCACCACCAGGCGGACGGGCTTCGAAGGGAAGGCCTGCGCAAGCAGGCTTCCCGAAACGAAGAGGCCCAGCAGGAAGGCGACGATCCGCATCAGTCGTTCTTGATGTTGTTGTCGCGAACAACCTTGCCCCAGCGCTCGATCTGCGCCACCAGGAACTTCTGCGACTCGGCGGGCGACATGGCCTGGATGTCCATCCCGAGGGTCTCGGTGAGCGTCTTCTTCACGTCGGGAAGCTGCAGAACCTTTACCAGCTCGGCGTTCAGCTTGTCGATGATCGGCTGCGGCGTCTTCGCCGGCGCGAGGATGCCCCACAGCGCGTACGCGGGCTCGACGCCCTTCACGCCCGCCTCGGCCAGGGTCGGCACGTCCGGCACCAGCTGCGAGCGCTTCTCGCCGGTCTGCACCAGCGCGCGCAGCTTCCCGCCGCGCACGTTGTTGGCGAGCGCGGCGACCGAGGCGATGCCCAGGTCCACCTGCCCGCCGAGCACGTCGACCTGCATCGGGCCGCCGCCCTTGTAGGGCACCGACACCAGCTTCACCCCGGCAGCTTGGCCGACGAGGATCGTGGCAAGGTGGCCGAGCGAGCCGTTGCCGACGTTGCCGACCGTGATGGTGTCCGGCTTCGCCTTGGCGGCGGCGAGGAGGTCCTGGAAGTTCCTGTACGGCTTGGACGACGCGGTCGCGAACGCCATCGGCGCCGTGCCGACGATCATCACCGGCGCGAAGTCCTTGATCGGGTCGAAGGCGAGCTTGGGGTTGAGCGCCTGGTGCACGGCGTGCGTGTCGAAGATGAACACGTACGTGTAGCCGTCCGGGTCGCTCTTCGCCACGTAGTCGGTGCCGATGATGCCGGAGGCGCCGGTGCGGTTCTCGACGATGAATTGCTGCTTCAGCGAGTCCGACAGCTTCGCGGCCAGCAGGCGCGCCAGCGGGTCCACCGAGCCGCCCGGCGGGTACGGCGAGACGAACTTCACGACCTTGTCGGGCCAGGTCTGCGCATTTCCCGTCAAGGAAACGAGACCCAGAAAAACAACGGCAAGAATCCTAAAAACCCACATTCGCTCCTCCTTTTAGCTTCAGCATTTTCCTGGCTTCGTCGGGCGTGGCGACCTGCAAACCGAGCTCCTCGATGAGGCGCTTGGCCTTCGCCACCTGCTCGGCGTTGGATTTCGCGAGCTGGCCGCGGCCCAGCCACAGGCTGTCCTCCAGCCCGACGCGGACGTTGCCGCCCATCACCGCCGACATCGCAGCGACGAACATCTGGTTGCGGCCGGCGCCGAGCACCGACCAGTAGTACGCGTCGCCGAAGAGCCGGTCGGCGGTGCGCTTCATGTGCATGACGTCCTCGGGATGCGGGCCGATGCCGCCGCGGATGCCGAACACCGACTGGATGAAGAGCGGGGGCTTCACCAGCCCGCGGTCGAGGAAGTGCGCAGCCGTATAGAGGTGGCCGATGTCGTAGCACTCGATCTCGAAGCGCGTGTCGTTCTCGCGGCAGCTCTCCAGGATCGTCTGGATGTCCCTGAACGTGTTCTTGAAGATGCGGTCGTCCGAGCCCGCGAGGTAGGGCTTCTCCCAGCCGTGCTGGAACTCCTTGTAGCGGCCGAGCATCTCGTAAAGCCCGAAATTCATAGAGCCCATGTTGAGCGAGGCGACCTCGGGCTTCAGGCGCAGCGCCGGCTGCAGCCGTTCCTCGATGGTCATCGTCGCGGCGCCGCCGGTGGTGAAGTTGAGCACGACGTCGCTCGCGGCGCGAATCCTGGGCGCGAACTGGCGGAAGAGCTCGGGGTCCTGGGTCGGGCTGCCGTCCTTCGGGTTGCGCGCGTGCAGGTGGACGATCGCGGCGCCGGCCTGCGCAGCGCCGATCGCCGCCTCGGCGATCTCGTCCGGCGTGACCGGGAGGTACGGCGACATGCTGGGCGTATGGATCGAGCCCGTCACCGCACAGGTAATGATGACCTTGCCTTGCGCCGCTGCCATGGACTCCGCCGGGGGTAAAACGGAAGAAACCCTGCTGGCGCCTACCGGAGCTTGAGCTCCCAGTACTCGCCCGTGAGATCGTAGCCGAATTCCCGGTGCCGATACGCTTTCGCGAGGCGAAACCCTTCCGCCCGGTAGATATGCCGCGCCGCAGCGAGGTTCGACTGCGTCCACAGGACGAGCTTGCGATAGCCCTTGTCCCGCGCGAAGGCGATGCACTCCGCGACCAGGCGCTTCCCCAGTCCGAGGCCGCGCGCGCGCGGCTCGACGAGGAGCAGGCGCAGCTTCGCCGTGGCGGCGGACTGCTTCTTGATGAGGACGCAGCCCACCGGCGTGCCGGCCATCTCGGCGATCCAGCAGCGCTCGCGCTTCGCGTCGAACCGCTGGATGAAGTCGGCGACGATCCGCGCGACCAGCGCCTCGAAGCGCTCGTCCCAACCGTACTCCTCGAAGTAGAGCCGGCCGTGCGCCTGAACCACCCAGCCCATGTCGCCGGGCCGGTGCGGCCGCAGGGCGACCGGCGCTGGCGCCTTCCCGAGAACCCGCTCCACCGTGCCCATCGCCTCCACGAGCGCCGCCTTCTCGGTGGCGGAAAGACTCTCGAGCAGCGCGCCGACCTCCTTGCGCGAGCGCGCGTCCAGCGCCTGGAAGGTCTTCTGGCCCCTCGAAGTCAGCGTGAGCACGGTGCGCCGCGCGTCCTCGGCGGCCGCACGGCCCTGCACCACGCCGCGCCGCTTCAGGCCCTGCAGCAGGCGGCTGAGGTAGCCGAGGTCGAGGTCGAGGTCGCGGCCGAGCTCGGTCGCGGTCGCCGCCCTGCGCGCGCCGAGCTCGAAAATGACGCGCGCCTCGGCGAGCGTGTGGCTCGAGCCGAGGTAGTCCTCGGGCAGGATGCCGATGCGCCCCGTATAGAAGCGGTTGAAGCGGCGCACCGCGTCCACCGGGGAATTACTTGCCATAGTCAAGTATTGCATACTTCGCCGATGGACCTCTTCGACCTGGCTGGTAAGGTGGCCCTCGTCACCGGCGGCAACGGCGGCATCGGCCTCGGCATGGCGCGCGGCCTCGCGGAGGCGGGCGCCACCGTGGTGATCGCGGGACGGAACGCCGCCAAGAACCAGGCTGCCTTGAAGACCTTCGCTTCGGCCTGCTTCTGCGTCGAGGGCGACCTGAAGGACGAGCGGTCCTGCCGGCGCGTCGTCGAAGCGGCGGCGGAGAAGGCCGGCCGGCTCGACATCCTCGTCAACAACGCCGGCATGAACATCCGCAAGGCGCCCGACGAGCTCAGGTTCGAGGAGTGGCGCGAGGTGCTCGCCGTGAACCTCGACAGCGCGTTCCTCTGCTCGCAGGCGGCCTACCCGCACCTCAAGCGCGCGGCCTCGGGAAGGACCTCGGCGAAGATCATCAACACCGGCTCGATGATGTCCATCTTCGGCGCGGCGTACGTCTCCGCCTACGCCGCCAGCAAGGGCGGCATCGTGCAGCTCACCAAGTCGCTGGCGAGCGCGTGGGCGAAGGACAACATCCAGGTGAACGCGGTGCTGCCCGGGTGGATCGACACCGACCTCACGCGCAACGCGCGCGTGGAGCTCAAGGGCCTGAACGAGCGCGTCCTCGCCCGCACGCCCGCAGGGCGCTGGGGCGAGGCGGCCGACCTTGCCGGGATTGCGGTCTTCCTCGCCTCCGCCGCTTCCGATTTCGTAACCGGAACCGCCATCCCGGTCGACGGAGGCTATTCGGCGCAGGGGCTGTAGAGGATCCTCTACAGCGGTCAGCCGGCCTTGCGCTGCCAGCCGGCCGGGCGGAACTTCTTGCGGCGGTTCTGCACGAGGATGCGGCGCCCCGCGTACTCGTGGACTTTCTCGCGCACTTCGCGCCGGATGTTGTCGGGAAGCTCTGCGGCGGCGTCCTCGAAGCGCGACACGAACTCCGCGTCGTTGGCGGGGCCATCGTGGAAAAGCCCGCGCCCGCGGTCCCAGACGAGCGCCCGCTCGCGCGAATCGCCGCCGTAGCAGAGCTGGAAGAGCGTCACCTGACCGTCGGACTCCCAGACGAACAGGTCGAAGTAGTCATCGTGGAACCAGCGCCGCCGCGCCGGCGGGTCGTCCGCTACGCCGAGGATCTCCCGCATCATCGTTTCGTCAGTTATCGCGTCGCAGGTTTGACCACGCCGTGGTCATTCGGTTCGCACTCTACTTCATGTCATCGCCCCGCTACTAGCGCGCGTTTGTGTACTGAAGGCGCGAAGCACTGAGCCCGTTGGAGTGCTTATTGCTTGTTCGGAACGATGG
This sequence comes from Burkholderiales bacterium, assembly GCA_035627155.1. Taxonomy (GTDB): domain Bacteria; phylum Pseudomonadota; class Gammaproteobacteria; order Burkholderiales; family SG8-39; genus SCGC-AG-212-J23. The sequence goes on from DASPMF010000260.1 coordinate 11,193, forward strand.
ATAGAAGGCGCGCGCGCGTGTTCTAACAGGAGCATGAAACATTAGCGACCGAGAGGTGCGAGCATGAATCACCCGAACGCCGGAGCCCCGCAGCAGCGCCACAGCGAGCTGATCCAGTCGTTGTCGGATTTCACCAAGGAGCACCGCGCCGCCCACTGGCACGGCAGCTTCGCGAGCTTCCTCGAGTCCGTATTCCCGAACGACGCGCGCAGCATCGCGCGCACCAGCCACCAGTACATCTGGGACATGATGCGCGCGCAGGGCTTCGAGGACGCGAAGGGCGGGCTGCGCTGCCAGCTCTTCGAGGAGGAGCTCTTCGGCATCGACGAAACCCTCGAGCGCGTCGTGGACTACTTCAAGGCCGCGGCGGCGGGCTCCGAAGTTGGCAGGCGCCTCCTTCTGCTGCTCGGCCCGCCTTCCGGCGGCAAGTCGTCGATGGTCATCCTGCTCAAGCGCGGGCTCGAGGAGTACAGCCGCAGCGACGCCGGCGCGCTCTACGCCATCCACGGTTGCCCGGTGCACGAGTCGCCGCTGCACCTCGTCCCGCATACCTTGCGCGGGCAGTTCCGCCAGACGCACGGCGTCGACATCCACGGCGAGCTCTGCCCCTTCTGCGCGCACCGCCTGCAGCACGAGCTGAAGGGCGACTTCATGCAGATGCCGGTGCAGCGCATCTTCCTTTCCGAAGCCGGCCGCATCGGGGTCGGCACGTACGCGCCGCACGACCCGAGCACCGCGGACATCGCCGACCTCGTCGGCTCGGTGGACCTTTCGAAGGTCTCCGAGTTCGGCGACGAGGGCGACCCGCGCGCCTGGTCCTGGTCGGGCGCCGTGTTCGCGGCGAGCCGCGGCATGCTCGAGATGATCGAGATCCTGAAGGTGAAGCGCGAGTTCCTCTACCTGCTGCTCACGCTCACGCAGGAGAAGAACGTCAAGGTGTCGCGCTTCCCGCTCATCCACCTCGACGAGACGATCATCGCGCACACCAACCTGGCCGAGTTCCGCAAGTTCCTGCAGGAGCCCGAGAACGAGGCGCTGCTCGACCGGATGGTGATCATCCAGGTGCCCTACACCCTCTCCTACAAGGAAGAGGCGCGCATCTACCGCAAGCTCACTTCCTCGACGCAGGCGTTCCGCGAGGTGCACCTCGACCCGCACGCGCTGCACCTGGCGGCCGCCTTCGCGGTGCTCACGCGCCTGGCGGAGGACGGCGGGGACGGCGCGGAGAACGTGAAGAAGGCGAGGCTGTATGCGGGCGAGGACGTGGAAGGCGTCTCGCCCGGCGAGGTGGGCAAGATCCGCGCGCGCAACCCGGAGGAAGGCCTCTCCGGCGTCTCGCCGCGCTTCGTCATCAACGCCCTCTCCGGCGCGATCATCCAGTCGCAGGCGAAGAGCCTGACCTCGATGGACGTGCTGCTCGCGCTCAAGGACGCGATCGAGTCCGACGTGCGCATGGACGGCAAGAAGAAGCGGAAGTGGATCGACTTCCTCGTGCAGGTGCGCAAGGACTTCTACAACCGCTGGGTCAAGGAGGACGTGCACAAGGCGCTCTTCGTCTCCTTCGAGCAGGAAGCGCAGCAGCTGCTCGACAAGTACCTGGACGAGGTCGAGGCGACGCTCGACAACCGCACGATCCGCGACCCGATCACCAGCGAGGAAAGGAAGCCCGACGAGCGCTTCCTGCGCAGCGTCGAGGAGAAGATCCGCATCTCCGAGTCCGGCAAGCTGTCGTTCCGCCAGGAGGTGGTGCGCAAGGCGATGGGCGCGTACAAGCGCGGCGAGAAGTTCACCCTCGACAGCCACGCGCCGCTGCACGACGCGGTGGAGCAGTACCTCTTCGAGCAGCGCCGCGACGTGCTGCGCCTCGTGAGCTCCTCGACCCGGCCCGACGACGAGACGCGGCAGAAGATCTCCGTGGTCGAGAAGCGCCTGGTGGACGAATACGGCTACGACTCGCACTCGGCGCGCGAGGCGCTCAACTACGTAACGACCCTGCTGGCCCAGGAATGACCATCCGCATTGCCGCCGAAACGCCGTGGTACGAGCTCTTCTCCCGCGGGGCGCGGGACTGGCTGCGCCACAACCAGAAGGTGCGCGAGGCGGTGCGCGAAACCCTGCCGGAGCTGGTGGCGAGCGAGGACCTGATCACCGGGCCGGGCAGCAAGTCGGTGCTCGTGCCGGTGAAGATGCTCGAGCACGCGCGCCTGCGGCTCGCGGACGAGAACGCGCACCAGGGCGTCGGCCAGGGCCGCGGCGAGCCCGGAGACATCCTGCAGCAGGGGCGCGACAAGGGCCAGGAGCCCGGGCAGTCCGGCGGAACCGAGAACGGCGAGATGCGCTTCGTGGTCGAGCTGAAGGTCGAGGAGATCGTCGACTGGCTGTGGGAGGAGCTCAAGCTCCCGGAGCTCAAGCCGCGGCGCAGCGCGACCATGATGGAGCCCGATTACGTGCGCGAGGGCTGGGACAAGCGCGGGGCGCGCTCGCGCCTGGACCGCCGCAAGACCATGAAGGAGGCGGTGAAGCGCCGCTCGGTGCAGCGGG
>DASPMF010000261.1:0-27340 GCA_035627155.1 Burkholderiales bacterium
TGCGCCACGGGGAAGATCAGGAAAGTCAGGAACAGCACGAACGCGACATGGGTGGCGCGCAGGTGCTCCGGCCGCACGATCGCGTAGGCGGTGTAGAGATGGAAGAGCGACATCACGACCGCGACGACGCCGACCAGCGCCGCCAGCCATCCCTTGAGCTTGTTCTGGACGCCTTCCTCGCGCTCGATCATCTCCTCGGCGCGCTTCAGGGCCTCCTCGCTGACGTCCTCCGACGACGGGTGCAGCCGCGCGGTCTCGCTCATGCCTCCCCCTTCAACAAAAAGCCCCGCCAGGCCTCTGGCGGGGCTTCCGACGACCTGGCGGCTACTTGATCTTGATGCCCTTCTCCGCGAAGTACTTCACCGCGCCCGGGTGCCAGGGCAGCGCCGAAGCGGAGGCCTTCTGGTTCTCGAGCTTGAAGTTCTCCGCCTCCTTGTGGACGCGCACGAGCTCGTCCTTCTTCTCGAAGATCGTCTTGACGATGTTGTAGGCGGTCTTGTCGTCCATCGACTGGTGCGCGACGAGGATGTTCATCACCGTCGCCATCTTGTTGTCCGCCTCCATGCCCTTGTAGACGTCCTTGGCGATGGTGTCCTCGACATACAGGTTGCCGTACTTCTTGTTCATCGCCGGCACCAGGTTCGCATGGTCGAGGAACTTGATCTTGACGTTCGGCGTGTTGGCGAGGTCGGTCACCGCGGCCGTCGGCAGGCCGCCGACCCAGAAGAACGCGTCGATCTTGCGGTCCTTGATGGCGGCCACGGATTCGGCCACGCCAAGGCGTTCGCGCGTCATGTCCTTGTCCTTGTCGAGACCCGCGGCCTCGATGACGCGGAACGCCATCACCTCGGTGGCGCTGCCGCCGGAGCCGGTGGACACGCGCTTGCCCTTGAGGTCGGACATCTTCGAGATCCCGGTGCCTTCGATCGTCACCACGTGCATGCGGTTCGGGTAGAGGATCATGAGCGTGCGCACCGGAACCGGCTTGCCCTTGAACTTGTCCTGGCCCTTCAGCGCATCGAGCGCGGCGTCGTTCATGGACAGCGCGATGTACGGCTTGCCGGTGCCGATGAGCTGCAGGTTGGCAACCGAGCCGCCGGTCACCTCCGCGGTCGCCTGCATGCCGGGGACGTACTTCGAAAGCACCGCCGCCATGCCGCCCCCCATGGGGTAGTACACGCCGCCCGTGCCGCCGGTTGCGATCGAGATGTTCTGCGCCTGCGCGGTGAGCGCGAGCGCGCCGATCAGGAATGCTGCAATGCGAGAGAGAATCCTCATGGCCTCCTCCAGGTTTTGAGTGCGGGAAATTCTACAGCAGGGACTCGCCCGGCCGTACGCGGGTAAACGCCACCGGCTTCATTGCGACGACGAGCTCGTCCTCGACTTGCCTCACGCTCGTATAGGCCGAGCGCTCCAGGGGCCCGGCCTCGGGAAAGTCCTCGCGGAAATGCGCACCGCGTGAATCTTCCCGGGCGAGCGCGGCGGCGGTGATCGCAGCGCTGACTTCGAGCAGGTTTTCCAGGTTGAGCCGGTCGTGCCAGGTGAGGTTGTAGGCGCGCGTCGCATCGCGGATGCCGCTCGCTGCGAGCGCGTCGCGCAAGGCCTGCAGGCGCTCGCGCGCCGCCTGGAGGTCGGCGCCGCTGCGGATGATGCCGACCTTGTCCCACATGAGCTCGTAGAGCGCTTCGCGGACCTCGTTCACATTGCCCCCCGGTGCGGAGAACGGGCGCTCGCAGCGCGCGATCGCCGCGTCGATCGCCGCGCGGTCCGGCGCGCGCAGCGGCAAGTCCCTCGCGTGGGCGGCCATCGTGTCGCCCGCCACGGCGCCGAACACGGTGGAGTTGGCCACCCCGTTGCCGCCGAGCCGGTTGGCGCCATGCACGCCCCCGGAATCCTCGCCGGCGACGTAGAGGCCGCGCAACGAAGTCGAGCAATCGGCGCGGAACTCCACGCCGCCCATCATGTAGTGCGCGGTCGGCACGACCTCCACCAGGCCGCCGGCGAGGTCGAATCCGCAGTCCGCGCAGCGCTCGACCATGCCCTTGAACTGCCTGCCGACTTCGGCGCGCTCGAGGTGCTGCATGGAAATGTAGAGGCCCCCGTTGGGCGTGGTGCGGCCTGCGCGCATCTCCGCGAACATCGCGCGCGAGACGATGTCGCGCGTGGCGCGCTCGCCCTTCGCGTCGTAGCGCGACATGAACCGTTCCTTGTCGCCGTTGAGGAGGTAGCCGCCCGCGCCGCGGAGCCCTTCCTCTAGCACGGTGCCGGTCATCCGCGTGTGCGTGCCGGCCAGCAGCCCTGTGGGATGGAACTGCACCATCTCCATGTCGCGCAGCGCCAGCCCGGCGCGCAGCGCCATGGCGAGCCCGTCGCAGCTCTTGTCGCCCGAGGGCGTGTGGTACTTGTACATCGTCGGCCCGCCGCCCGTGGCGAGCAGCACCGCCCTCGCGCGCACGAAACGGTACTCGCCGGTGCGCATGTCGATGAACAGCACCCCCGCGATGCCGTCTCCGTCGGCCGCCCGGACGAGCTCGACGGCGCGGTGCTCTTCCAGGCGCCCGATGTCGCGTGCCCAGACCTGCTCGGCGAGGCGGTTGATGATCTCGATCCCGGTGAGGTCGCCCTTGTGCACCGTGCGGTCGAACGTCTGCCCGGCGAACGCCTTCTGGTGCACGGTACCGTCGGGATTGCGGTCGAAGAAGCAGCCGAGCTCGTTCTCCAGCTCGTGGATACGCTCGACGGCGAGCGTCACCAGCTTCCATGCGAGGTCCTGGTCGGGCAGCCACTTCCCGCCCTCGATGGTGTCCATGAAATGGCGCTCCACGGAGTCGCCCTGCGCCAGCGCGACGTTGTAGCCGCCCTGGACCATGCGGGTGCAGCCGCATTTTCCGAGCAGGCCCTTCACCGCCACGGTCACCGAGAGGCGCGGATCCGCCTGTTTCGCATGCAGCGCTGCGAAAAGCCCGGCCCCGCCGGAGCCCAGGACCAGAATGTCGGTGTGGAGCTGGGCTAGCATCGCGGCGTGAACAAAATCGTCATTACGGAATTCATGGACGAGGCCGCCGTCGCTTCCCTGCGGGGCCGCTTCGAGGTCGCGTATTCGCCGTCGCTGGGGGCCGAGCGCGCCGCGCTCCTCGACGCCGTCGGCGAGGCCGATGCGCTTATCGTGCGCAACCGCACGAAGGTCGACCGCGAGCTGCTGCAGCGCGCCGGCCGGGTCCGCGTGGTGGGCCGCCTCGGCGTCGGCCTCGACAACATCGACGTGGAGGCGTGCAAGGCGCGCGGCATCGCCGTATTCCCGGCGACCGGGGCCAACGCGCTCTCGGTCGCCGAATACGTGATCTGCTCGGCCATGCTGCTGCTGCGCGGCGCGTACCTCTCGTCCGCGGCCGTCGCCGCCGGCGCGTGGCCGCGGGAACCGCTCTCGAGCGGCCGGGAGCTCGGCGCCAAGACGCTGGGAATCGTCGGCTTCGGCCTGATCGGCCGCACCGTCGGCCGCCTGGCGGGCGGCCTGGGCATGCACCTCTGCGCCTTCGATCCCGCGCAGCCGCCGCAGGGCGTGAGAAGTCTCGGCCTCGATGCGCTGCTTGCCGAAAGCGACGTCGTCACGCTGCACATGCCGCTCACCGCGGAAACGCGCAACCTCGTCGGCCGGGAACGCATCGCGCTCATGAAGCCGGGGGCGATCCTCATCAACACCGCCCGCGGCGGCGTGGTGGACGAGGCGGCGCTCGCCCGCGCGCTGATCGACGGTCGCTTGGGCGGCGCGGCGCTGGATGTGTTCGAAAACGAGCCGCTGCCCGCCGGTTCTCCCCTCGCCGGGGCGCCGAACCTGCTGCTCACGCCGCACATAGCCGGGCTCACGCGGGAATCGAACGAACGGGTCAGCGCGATGGTGGCGGAGCGAGTCAGCGCGGCGCTGCTCTAGCGCGGCTTGACGCCCAGCGCCTCGAGCGCCGCGGCGCGGCGGCCGCGCGCCGCCCGATCCACGTCCGAATAAAGGTTGCCGCCGTGGCTGTCCATGGCGACGACGAGCGGTCCGAATCCGCGCACGCGGAACTTCCACAGCGACTCCGGGTTGAGGTCGTCGAGGTCCACGTCGTCGATCGCCTCGATCCAGGTCGTTTCGAGCGCCGCGGCGCCGCCGACGAGCGCGAGATAGGCGCCCCCGAGGTCGCGGAAGGCCTGCAGGGAGCCCTCGCGAAGGCCGCCCTTGCCGATGACGAGGCGCACGCCGTTCTTCTCGAGCAGCGGGCGGGTGAAGCGCTCCATGCGGTCGCTCGTCGTCGTGCCGATGCAAAGCGGCTCGTAGCCGGCCGGATGCCGGGCGGTCTTCTCCACCTTGCGCACGTTGGGGGCCGTGTGCACGACGGCATGGCCCTTGAGGTCGAAGCGCGTCGTGCGCCCGCGGTCGAACATGTGGATCTGGGTCGCGTCGCGGATGCCGAAGAGCGGGCCGTTCAGCGTCACGGTGTCGTTGACGCGCAGCGCTCGCGCCTGCGCCTCGGCGATCGGCATGTCGAGGTCGTGGTGCATCACGCGCCCGCGAGGAGCCGCTTCTTCATGTCGTCCGACACCGGCTTCTCGCCGAGCCAGATGCGAAGGAGCGCCGGATAGAACTCGTCGCCGGCGATGGGCCGGCCCTGGGCCGCGCCGTTCACCAGCACCGAAGTGCCGGCGCCGGGCGCGAAATCCAGGCCGATCACCATGCCCTTCTTGGCCTCGCCGATCTTCTGCATCAGGCCGGTCAGCTCTTCGACCTGCGGCTTGAGCCGGGCCTGCTCCGCGTCGTTCAGGTTCTCCTTCAGCGCCTCGACGAGCGAGCTCACGAAGGTGTCGGCGCCGACGTCGCGGAGCAGGACGAGCGCGACGCGCTTCGCCCCGGGCATGCGAAGCGCCTGCGCCGCATCGCGGGTTTTCTGCGGGAGGTACAGCCCCGCGACGTAGACCTTGAAGAACACGCGCGTGCGCAGGGCCATCCCGTTCAGCTGCAGCGCCTGCGAACCGACGCGCAGCTGCTCGTCCATGCGCACGCCCTCGAGCTCGGCGCCGCTCGCGGCGAGCGGCACGAGGAGGAAAAGCGCGAAGGCCCTAGAAACCATACTCGACGCGGCCGCCCCGGAAGGCGGCCCGCGCGCGGCGCGCGGAATGACACTGCATGTTCACGGCGACCGGGTTCATGGTGATGTGCGTCGCCGCCGTCTCGACGTGCACCGCGAACGACGTGGAATCGCCGCCCAGGCCCTGCGGCCCGACGCCGAGGAGGTTGACCGCCTTGGTGAGCTCGACTTCCAGCTTCGCGCCCTCCGGATCCTCGCAGCGCGAGCCCAGCGCCCGCGTCGCGGCCACCTTCGCCAGGTGCACGCAGAGGTCCGCGGTGCCGCCGATGCCGACGCCGACGATGGTCGGCGGGCACGTCTTGCCGCCGGCATCGAGCACGCAGTCGACCACGAAGCTCTTGATCGCATCGACGCCCTCTGCGGGGATCGCCATCTTCAGCCAGGAGTTGTTCTCGGAACCCGAGCCCTTGGGGACCATCTCGATCTCCAGCCCCTCGCCGTCCCAGAAATCCACGTGGATCACCGGCACGCCCCGGCCGCAGGACGTGTGCGCGTTCTCCCGAGTGACCGGGTGGACCACGGAGGAGCGGAACGGATGCTCGCGGGTGGCGCGCTCGCAGCCCTTGCGGATCGCCTGCTTCATCGCCGCCCCGTCCACCTCGACGCCGCGACCGATGCGCACGTTGTAGATCGGGATGCCGGTGTCCTGGCAGAGCAGGTTGTCGGCCTGCTCGGCGACGGCGATGTTGCGCACCATGGTGCCGAGCATGCGCTTCGCCCCCGCATCGGTCTCGCGGCGGGCGAGCGCATCGAAGCCGCGCTTCACGTCCGGCGGCAGCCGCTTCAGCGCGCGGATGTAGAGCTCCTTCGCCGCCTCCTCGACTTGCGCCGGATCGACTCTCACTTCACCGAGATCTTCCGTTCCTTGACGACCTTGGCCCACAGCGCGGTCTCTTCCTTGAGCTCCTTCGCGAGCTCTTCGGGGCTGTTGCCGACCGGCGCGAGGCCCTGCGCATAGAAGCGCGCCTTCATCGTCGTGTCCTGCAGCGCTCTCTTGGTGTCCTGGTAGACCTTCTGGATCACCGCCTTCGGCGTGCCCGCGGGGGCGACGAGGCCGAACCAGCCGGTGTTCTCGAACCCGGGAACCGTCTTCGCGATCGGCGGCACGCCGGGCAGCTGCGGCGCCTCCGTCTTGCTCGTCACGCCCAGCGCGCGCAGCCGCCCGCTGTTGATGTGCCCGATCGCCGCGGCCATGTTGCCGACGAAGAAGGATGTCTCGCCGCCGACGTGCGCCGCGAGGCCGGGGCCTTCGCCCTTGTACGGCACCGCGATCGCGTCGATCTTCGCCTGCCAGACGAAGTTTTCCGCGGCGAGGTGCGTCTGGGAGCCGATGCCGGCATGGCCGAAGGTCAGCTTGCCGGGCTCCTTCTTCGCCGCTTCGATGAGATCCTTCACCGTCTTGTAGGGCGACGAGGCCGGCACGGTGAGGACTTGCGGGCCCGAGACCACCTTCGTGATCGGGACGAAGTCCTTCTCCGGGTTGTACGACATCTTCGCGTAGATGTGCTGGTTCGCGGTGACCACCGAGCCCGACGGGAAGAAAAGGGTGTAGCCATCGGGCGCCGCCCGGGCCGCTTCCGCGGCGCCGACGCCGCCGCCCGCGCCACCGCGGTTCTCGATGACCACCTGCTGGCCCCAGATGTTGGTGAGCCGCTCGCCGAGCAGGCGCGCCGAGATGTCGGTGGCGCCGCCGGGCGGGAAGGGGACGATGAACTTCACCGGCTTGTCGGGCCAGTTCTGCGCGGGAGCGCCGACCGCGAAGAGCGACAGCGCGAGCGATGCGAGTACTTTTTTCATCATGGGTTTTCCTCCTCGTCCGAAGATTCCTACAGGGCCAGCGCAAATGCAAGGCCGACGGTGAACGTGGCCGCAGCCGCGGCCGCGGCAAGGCTCTTCTGCCAGTCGCGCCATGGAAGAAGCTCGAGCGCCAGCACCCTCAAGCCGGCGCCGAGATGCGCAGCCAGCGCGACGACGATCAGCCATTCGCCGAAGACCACCAGCGGCTGGCGCGACCACGCCAGGAACGCATCCAGCTGCAACGCGTTGCCGAGGGTCCAGAAATGAAAGGGCAGGAACACCGCGAGCGCGATGCCGGAAATGCGATGCACGATCGCCACCCAGTAGGACGCGTGCTGCTTCATCCGAACACCGCCCACGCGGCGCGCAGGCCGATCGCCAAAAGGAAGAACGCAAACAACCCGAGCAGGACATCGCGCGAGCGGCCACGCCACCCCGCCCACTCGCGCAGCACGGCGCGCAAGCCGATGGGCGCATGTACGGATACGGCGACCACGAACACGGAGTAGAACGCGAGCCACGCTGCGTTGCCGCGCGTGCGCGCGAGGATCTCCGCGCCGCTCAGTCCTCCCCGCATCGCGTACACGATGGTCACGAGGTGCACGAGGACGCAAAGGGCCAGGACCGCGGCGCTGGCGCGCTGCGCGATCCACAGGACCGCCTCCCCCCTGCGCGTCACAGCTCGCCTTCCAGCGCCGCCTTCAGCACGGCCCGTTTCAGGCCCGCAATGGAGGCGGTCGGGGAGATGTTCTTCGGGCAGCGTTCCGTGCAGCTCACGTGCGTGTGGCAGGCGTGGCAGCCGGCGTCGCCGGCCACGGCCTGCAGGCGCTCCACGCGCGCCGCATCGCGCTCGTCCTGTACCAGGGTCCACGCGCGGTTGAGCGCAGCGGGCCCCAGGTAATCCGAGTTCCACGCCACGACGTCGCACGCGCTGTAGCACACGCCGCAGCCGATGCACTCGATGCCGGCGTCGGCATCCCGGCGCTTTTCGGAGTCCGGTGCGACGCGCGCGAAGTCGCTCTGCTTGGTGGTGGCGCCCTTGAACCGGCCCTCGGCGCGCGTCCACTTGTCGAAGAATTCGCGCATGTCCACGACCAGGTCGCGAATGGGCGGAAGGTTCCTGAGCGGCGCGATCTCGAGCTCGCCGGCTTGCGCCACTTTGTCCACGTGCGTGCGGCAGGTCCAGCGCGGCACCCCGTTCACCGTCATCGCGCACGAGCCGCACATGCCGACCCTGCAGGCGAAGCGGTACGCGAGCGTTGGATCGAGGACGCGCTGGATGTAGGTCACGACGTCGAGGATCGTCTGGCTCGGCGCCCGCGGCACGTCGAAGCGCTGGAACGCGCCGGGCTGCGGCCCGCGCCAGACGCGCACATGAAGCGTGGAGCTCATCGGACCGTCACCTGCACGGTATGGAACGCATTGTTGCCCATGCCGGCGCGGTTCCATTCGCAGGTCGCCGGCTGCGTCGCACCGGACGCATCGGTGGCCCGGCAGGCAAGCTCGTGCTCGCCGGGCTCGGCGTCCCAGGCGCACTCCCAGCGCTGCCAGGCGTGCGGGTGCGATGCCGCATCCAGTTGCGCGTCTCGCCACTGTCCGTCCACGGCGAACTCGACGCGCACCACCGCCTCGCCGCCGCCGCTCCACGCCCGGCCGCAGACCCGGACCCGCCCGCGCTCGACCAGGCGCCGTCCGGTATACCAGTCGGGCATGCCCGGCGGCGCCATCAGGGACTTCACCTTCGCGTGTGTGATCGGCGTGCCCCGCTCGCCGGCCCTCTGCCGATAGTGGTAGCCGACCACCTGCTGGTAGCCGTCGTAGGGCTGCTCGCGCACCTCGATCGCCGAGAGCCATTTCACGCTCGCCATGCCGAACCAGCCGGGCACGACGAGCCGCAGCGGCGCGCCGTGCTGGGGCGCGAGCGGTTGTCCGTTCATTGCCCAGGCAAGGAGCACGTCCTCGCGCTGCGCCTCCGGCAGCGCAAGGCTGCGGCCGAAAGGATGCTCGACGCCGGAGTCGAAGCCGCGGTCTGCGCCGATGAAGGCGACCTCCTTCGCCGAGGGTTTTGAACCGACGCGATCCAGGAGACGGTGCAGCGGCACGCCCGTCCACTCCGCGGTCCCCACGCCGCCGAAGATCCAGGGCATGCTGGGATAGCGCGGCGACATGCCTGCGCGGCCGTTCCCCGCGCACTCGAGCGTGACGCGCTCGGTGCGCGCGGGCCCGAGCGCCTTCACCTCATCGAGGCTCAGCGCGAGGGTTTCCCCGACGGCGCCGCTGATGCGCAGCCGGAAGCGCTGCGCGTCCACCGCCGGGATGTCGAAGTGCGAGAGCGTGTAATGCAGGCCGAGCGGCGTGACGTCGTAGCGCAGGGCCTCGAGCGGCAGGCCCGCGTTGCGCGCGGCGAGGCCGAGCTCCTCCGCGGCGAAGAGGCCCTCGACCGGCTCGCGTGCGTGCCGCCCGATGAAAGGATGCGGGCTCAGGCGCTCTCGTAGAGGCGCGTCAGGACGAACTCGCGATGGCCGAGCGCCTCGGCGGCCGTGAGGCGGCCGTTGGCGGTGCGGAACATGCAATCGAGCAGCTTGTCGCCGGCCTGATCGGGCGTCAGTTCCTTCCTCAGCAACCCCGAGACGTCGACGTCGATGTGCTCGGACATCGTCCGGACGGTGCGCGGGTTCGCGCACAGCTTGATCACCGGCAGGATCGGATTGCCGATGACGTTGCCCTGGCCGGTCGGGAAGAAGTGCACCGTGTAGCCCGCGGCCGCGCACAGCGTGACCATCTCGGCGGCCGCCGAGGAGGAGTCGATGAACCAGAGCCCCGGGCCGCTCGGGCGCTCGTGCTTGTCGAGCACGCCGTCGATCTTGCACTGGCGCCCGATCTTCTGGATGTTGCCGAGCGCCTTCTCCTCGATCGTCGTCAGGCCGCCGGCGATGTTGCCCTTGGTCGGCTGCGAGTCCGAAAGGTCGCTCGTCTTGTGCTTCTCGATGATGGCCTGGTAGCGGTCGAACATGAACTGGAACTTCTTGCGCACTTCCTCGTTGCGGCAGCGCGCCGAGACGAGGTGCTCCCCGCCGGTCAGCTCGGTGGTCTCGCCGAAAGCGAGCGTCACCTTGTGCGGATAGAGCTTGTCGAAGGCGTTGCCGACCGTCGGGTTCGCGCCGCAGCCGGAAGTCGTGTCCGATTCGCCGCATTTCGTCGACACCCAGAGGTCCTTCAGCGGCCGCTCCTCGCGGCGCAGCTCGGAGGCCCACTGCACGTACTCCTTGGCCGCCTTGGAGGCGCGCATGATCGTGTCGTGGTCGCCGTGCTGCTCGATGCCGAAGTAGGCCACCGGCTTGCCGGTCGCGGCGATGCCGTCGGCCACCTTCTTCGCCCAGCCGTCCTCGATGCAGATCACCACCACCGCGGCGACGTTCGGGTTGCAGCCAGTGCCGATCAGCGTCGCGAAGTGCAGGTCCAGGTCGGCGCCGAACTGCAGGCGCCCGTACGGGTGCGGTATGGCGAGCGCGCCCTTGACGTTGTTCGCCACCGCCTCGGCGGCGGCGTTGGACAGGTCGTCCACGGGAAGGATGAGGACGTGGTTCCTGACCCCGATCCTGCCGTTCTCCCTCTTGAAACCGAAAAACGACGCTTTCGAAAGATCCATTTGCATCACCACCGCTTGGTTTTGACGTTGTGGACGTGCAGGTGCTCGCCCTTGGCGATCGGCTGCACCACCTTGCCGATGTCCACGCCGTACTTGATGACGGTGTCGCCCGGCTTGTAGTCGCGCAGCGCCACCTTGTGGCCGATCGGGATGTCGCTCCTTGCCTTCAGCTCCATGTCCTGGTCGTCCTCCATGATCCAGCCGTTGAGCGACTGCCCGGCCTTCACGCCTTCCACCACGACGACGCCGACTCCGTCGCCTTCCTCGTGCACCACGAAATGAATCAAGACGCGCCTCCTAAAGGAAGCGCGAACTGTAGCCCCGCCGCGCGGGGCGCGTCAACAAGTCAACTATATGACTTAGATGACATAGGGGTGTTACGCTCGCGCCTGCATGAGCCCGGACCTCGAGCTCGGCGCCTCCGCGCCGCTGTATCGCGACGTGAAACGGCGCCTGACGCAAAGCATCGCCGGCGGCGAATGGTCGGCCGGCGAGGCGCTGCCCTCGGAGTCGAAGCTCGCCGAGCGCTTCCAGGTCTCCATCGGCACGCTGCGCAAGGCGATCGATGAGCTCGTCGCCGAGCGTATCGTGGTGCGCCACCAGGGGCGGGGCACCTTCGTCGCCTCGCACGGACAGACGCGGCTCATGTTCCATTTCTTCCACATCGTGCCGCGCAGCGGGGACAAGCAGTATCCGCGCACCGTCACGCTCGCCTTCCGCCGCGCACGCGCCGAAGCCGGCGAGGCGGCGCGCCTGCGCCTCGCGCCCGGGGAAGGCGTGTACCGCATCCGCAACCTCCTCCACCTCCAGGGCGAGCCGGTCATCCTCGACGACCTGGTGCTGCCGCGCGGCCTGTTTCCGGAGCTCACGGAGAAGATGCTGACGACCCGGGACAACACCATCTATCACCTGTACCAGACGCGCTACGGCATCAACGTGCTGCGCAGCAGCGAGCGCCTGCGCGCCGTGCTCGCCGACGCCGAGGCGGCGAAGCTGCTCGGCGTGAAGAAGGGCGCGCCGCTCCTCGAGATCCACCGCACCGCGCTCACCTACGACGACGCCCCGGTCGAGCTGCGCCGCAGCCTGGTCAACACCGCCGCGCACGACTACTTCTCCGACCTGAGCCGCGCATGAACGGCCGCCGGCGCTTTCTTCTCGGGTCGCTGGCCCTCGGCGTCCCGGTGCCGAGCCTGCTCGCCGCAGCCGATCCGTTCGCCCTCGGCGTCGCCTCCGGTTATCCCACGCCGGGGGGCATGACCCTCTGGACGCGCCTGCTCGGACTCCAGGCCCCGGTGCCGGTGACCTGGGAGCTGGCGGCCGACGATTCCATGCGCAAAGTCGTGCGCTCCGGGGAAGCGTTGGCGAGCCCGCAATGGGCGCACTCGATCCACGTCGACGTGGAGGGCCTCGAGCCCGATCGCTGGTACTGGTATCGCTTCCGCGCCGGCGGCGCCGAAAGCGCGATCGGGCGCACGCGCACGGCGCCGGCTGCAGGCGCCGCGGCGCGGCGCATGCGCTTCGCCTTTGCTTCGTGCCAGCAGTACGAGCACGGCTACTACGGCGCGTACCGCCACATCGTCGCCGACGCGCCGGACCTCGTCGCCTTCCTCGGCGACTATGTGTACGAGGCGACCTGGGGCCGCGAGCTCGTGCGCAGCCACGGCTCGCCGGAAGCGTTCACGCTCGAGGACTACCGCGCCCGCTACGCGCTCTACAAGGGCGACGCGGACCTGCAGGCCGCGCACGCCGCCTGTCCGTGGATCGCAACCTGGGACGACCACGAAGTCGTGAACGACTACGCGGACGACCTGGGCACGACGCAATTCCCGTCCGGCAACTTCCTCGCGCGGCGCGCCGCAGCCTATCAGGCCTACTACGAGCACATGCCGCTTCCGGCGGCGATGCGGCCGCGCGGGCCGCGCCTGCGCCTGCATGCGACTCTCGACTGGGGTACGCTCGCGCGCTTCCATGTGCTGGACGACCGCCAGTACCGCTCGGGACACGCCTGCCCCGTGCCGCGCCGGCGCGGCGGCGCGTCCACGACGCTCGATGTTGCGCAATGCCCCGAGCTGGACGAGCCCGCAAGGACAATGCTCGGTTCCGAGCAGGAGGGCTGGCTCGCCGCATCGCTTCGCTCGTCGTCCGCGGCGTGGAACGTTCTGGCGCAGCAGACCCGCATGGCGCGCTGGGACCAGAAGCCGGGTCCCGGCCGCTCGGCATGGACGGACGGCTGGGACGGCTACCCGGCCGCACGCCGGCGACTGCTCGACCTCCTGTCGCACGACGCGATCCGCAACCCCGTGGTGATCGGCGGCGACGTACATGCGTTCAACGTGGCGCAGCTCAAGCGCGACTTCGATGATCCCGCATCGCCGGTCGTCGCGACCGAGTTCGTCGGCACGTCGATCAGCTCGTACGGACCCTCGCAGGAGCGCCTCGAGCGGCTGCTGCCCGACAATCCGCACATCCTTTTCACCGAAGGCCGCCGCCGCGGCTACGTGCGCGTCGACGTGACGCCGCGGCGCTGGAGCGCCGACCTGCGCGCACTGGAGACCACGAAGGTGCGCGAAGCGCCGTGCAGCACGCTCGCGTCGTTCGTCGTCGAGGACGGGCGCCCCGGTCCCCAACGGGCGCATTGAACAACCCCTGAAGGCACGAGGTGCGATGAAGAAGAAGCCGAATTTCGTAGTGATCCTGATCGACGACCTGCGCTTCGACGAATACGGCGCGGGCGGCCATCCGTACATGAAGACGCCGCACATCGACCGCATCGCGCGGGAGGGCGCCCTCTTCGAGCGCGCCTTCCATACGACGCCGATCTGTTCGCCGAACCGGGCCTCCGTGATGACCGGCCAGTACGCGAGCCGCCACGGCATCATCGACAACGTGGCGCGCGACGCCATGAGCCACCGGCTCGAGAACTACCACCTCGCGCTGCAGAAGCTCGGCTATGAGACCGCGCACGTCGGCAAGTGGCACATGGGCAACGATGGCAAGCCGCGGCCGGGGTACGACCACTGGATCTCGTTCGACGGGCACGGCCGCCTGCAGGACCCGCAGCTGAACGTCAACGGGAAGTACGAGAAGCGCGCCGGGTACATGACGGACCTCCTGAACGAGCGCGCGCTCGAGTTCCTCGAGCGCAAGCACCGCAAGCCCTTCTCGCTCTTCCTCGCGCACAAGGCCGTGCATCCGGACGCGGAGCAGGCCGCCGACGGTACGCTGGACCTCACCGGCTACTTCCCCGCGGAGCGGCACAAGGATCTCTACAAGGGCTGCGTGTTCCCGAAGCTGCCGAACATGCTGCCGCCCGAGCAGGTGGTGAAGCAGAAGCCTGCCTGGGCGGAGGCCTTCCAGCTCAAGCGCAGCGACAGGGCGCGCGCGCTGCTCGAGCCGATCCACGCCGGCCGCCAGGAGGAGATCCGCCTGCGCGCGGCGATGATGGCGTCGGTGGACGAAGGCGTCGGCAGGATCTTCGAGGCCCTCGAGCGCTCCGGCGAGCTCGACGACACCTTCATCCTGTTCTTCGGTGACAACGGCTATTTCTTCGGCGAGCACGGGCTCGGGCCCGAGCGGCGCTTCGCCTACGAGGCGGGCATCCGCGCCCCGTTCGCGGTCCGCTATCCGAAGCGCGTGCGCGCCGGCACGCGCATCGAGCGCCTCGTCATATGCCAGGACATCGCGCCCACGTTCATCGAGCTCGCGGGCGGCAGGCCGGGTCCGCAGATCCAGGGCCGCTCGCTGCTGCCCCTCTTTTCCCGGGGCAAGGCGGCGTGGCGCAAGTCGCTCCTGGTGGAGTACTGGGCCGAGCAGGCGATGCCGTGGCTCGTGGGAATGACCTACAAGGCGGTGCGCACCGACCGCTACAAGTACATCCACTGGGTGAATCGCGGCCGCGCGGGGGAGCTCGACGAGCTCTACGACCTGGAGAAGGACCCGTACGAGCTGAAGAACCTGAACGGCAGCCGCGCGCACGCGAAGGTGCGCGCGGGCCTGAAACGGGAGCTGCGGCGCCTGGTCGCGGAGGCCGCCGCGATCTAGCGGCGCGTCAGCGGCACTTCAGGTTCGCGTACGGATCCGCGACCGGCTTCGAGCAGTCCTGTTCGTTGGTCGGCCGGTCCGCCGCAAGCGGTGCCGCGGGCTCCGAGTTGCCCGGGAGGAGCGCGCGCGGATCCGGGAAGGGCCGCTCTTCGCGGTTGTATTCGATCCCCGCGGCGATGAGGCTGATCACCACGATCGCGGTGGCGACGGCGCCGGAGCTGCGGACGTGCAATCCGCCGCCACCGGCGCTGACCGATGTCCCGGCCGCCGGGCTTGCGGGAACGCCACCGGTCGCCGAATTGACCTGGACCCGAGCCGACGAGCATCCGGCAAGCGACGCGGCGGCAATGCAGGCGATGAGGAAGCTGCGCATGCGGCGATTCTATGCCCGCGCGCAGGCCCGCTGCAGGCGGTCGGCGACCGCCGCCCAGTCCAGGGCTTCGGGCGGCGCCTCGACCAGGATCTGCTCGCAGCCGGCGCCATCGAGCTCCCTCAGCGCCGCATACAGCCGCTGCGCGTAGGCCTGCGGGTCCCGCGGCATGCGCAACCAGTAGTCCACGCGCTCGTCCGGGCGGGAAAACGCGAGCACCGCCACCTTGTCGCCGAGCCGCGCGATCTCCTGGTCGAGAGTATGCGTCGGCACAAGGCGCGCAGGCGTGCGCGGTGCGTAGTGACGCTCCAGGCCGCCGGAATGGCGCGGCGCGGACGCGTCCTTTTCTCTCAGCGAAACCAGCTCCTCGAGCTCGGCCCGCGAGATCCGTCCGGGCCTGAGGAGCACCGCGCCGTCGCCGGAGAGGTCGACGATGGTCGACTCGATCCCGACCTCGCTCGGCCCGCCCTCGAGGACGAGCTCCACGTCATCGCCCAGATCCGCTCGTACGTGCGACGCGCTGGTCGGGGAAACATGGCCGAACCGGTTCGCCGAGGGCGCCGCGATCCCGTCGCCGAACGCCTTCAGCAGCCGCTGCGCCACCGGATGGGAGGGCACGCGGATTCCTACGGACGGTTGCCCTCCGGTCACGAACGGCTTCGCCCTGTCCGACGCCCTCAGGATCAAGGTGAGTGGTCCCGGCCAGAAGCGCTTCGCCAGGTCGAAAGCCACCTTCGGAATGTCACGACTCCAGGCGAGCGCGGGTTCCATTGACTCGAAGTGCACGATGACCGGATGGTCCGCAGGCCGGCCCTTCACCGCGTACATTCGCGCCACCGCGGCCGCGTTCGACGCATCGGCCCCCAGCCCGTACACCGTTTCGGTGGGGAACGCCACGAGGCCGCCTTCGCGCAGGATCCGGGCGGCGTGCGCGATCTCAGTGTCCGTCGCCATCCTCGATGCCAAGCGCGCTGCGAATGCGAAGCGCCGCGGCCGACGCCTGCTCCCCCAGCACGGTGAAGTGACCCATTTTCCGCCCCGGCCGCGCGCCCGATTTCCCGTACAGGTAGAGCTTGGCGGCGGGCTCTCGCAGGACGATGGTCCAGTCGGGCTCGCCGTCGTGCCAGGCGTCGCCGAGGATGTTGACCATCGTGGCGGGCGAGAGCAGCCGCGCGTCGCCGAGCGGCAGGCCGCACAGCGCCCGCACCTGCTGGCCGTACTGGCTCGTCGGACAAGCGTCCAGGGTGTAGTGCCCGCTGTTGTGCGGCCGCGGCGCTATCTCGTTCACGAACAAGCGCCCCTCGACCACGAAAAACTCCACCGCCAGCACCCCTTCGTAGCCGAGCCCTTCGGCCAGGCGCGCGGCGATGGTCTGCGCGTCGTTCGCGAGCTGCGGCGCGATGCCGGCGGGCACGATTGACGCGTCGAGGATGCCATTACGATGGCGGTTCTCCGCCACCGGGAACGCGCGAGTCTCGCCGTCGGCGCCGCGCGCGACGATCGCCGAGACCTCACGCTCGAGCGCGAGGCGCTTCTCGAGCACGCACGGCACGCGGCCAAAGCGCGACCACGCCGCTTCGGCGTCGGCGGGATCCGCAACCCGCGCCTGGCCCTTGCCGTCGTAGCCGAGCCGCGCCGTCTTGAGGATGGCCGGATAAAGCTCCGGACGGGCGAGATCCTGCGGCGCTTCCACGGCGGCGTACTCACCCACCGGGAAGCCGAGCGAGCGCATCGCGGCCTTTTCGCGCGTCCGGTCCTGGGCGACCGCGACGCACTCCGAAGACGGCGCGACGCGCACGCGCCGCGCAAGGTAGGAAAGGCTTTGCGCGGGGACGTTCTCGAACTCGGTGGTAACGGCGACGCAGAGACCGGCGAGCTCGTCGAGCGCGTCGCCCTGGTCGTACTGCGCGGCGATGTGGCGATCGGCGAGGGCGCCTGCAGGGCTGTCTGCGTGCGGATCGAGGACCGCGACGCGGTACCCCATGTTGCGCGCCGCGATGACGAAGTACCGCCCGAGCTGGCCGCCGCCCAGCACGCCGAGCCAGGCCGGCGGCAGGATCGGCGAAGCGAGCGGCACTACGGCGCCCCGTCGAGGTGCATCTTCGCCACCATGCGGCGCAGGCCGGCGCGATAGCGCTCGAGCTTGGCGGCGAGCGCGGCTTCGGACGTGGCGAGAAGCGCGACGGCGAAGAGCCCGGCGTTCGCCGCGCCGGCGGGCCCGATGGCGAACGTCGCAACCGGGACGCCTTTCGGCATCTGCACGATGGAAAGGAGCGAGTCCTGCCCCGCGAGATGCTTGCTCGGAACCGGCACGCCGAGGACCGGAAGCGTCGTCTTCGAGGCGATCATGCCGGGCAGGTGCGCCGCACCGCCGGCGCCGGCGATGATGGCTCGCAGGCCGCGGCCCTTCGCGCGCTCGGCGTACGCGAACATCGCATCGGGCGTGCGATGCGCGGAGACGACCTTCGCCTCGTACGGCACGCCGAACTCGGCGAGGACCGCGCAAGCTTCGCGCATCACTTCCCAGTCGCTGCGCGAGCCCATGACCACGCCGACCGCGACCGCGGCCTTGCGCGCCGCTCCCTTACGCCCCCGCGTGCTCATGCGAGGCGGCCGCCGGTGAGCCGTTCGAGGGCCTCGCGGTACTTCGCGGCGGTGCGCGCAACGACGTCGGGGGGCAGGGCGGGGCCCGGCGGCGTCTTGTCCCAGTCCAGCGTCTCGAGGTAGTCGCGCACGTACTGCTTGTCGAACGAAGGCGGGGAAATGCCGACCTGGTACGAGTCGGCCGGCCAGAAGCGCGACGAATCGGCCGTCAGGACCTCGTCGATGAGGACGAGCCCGTTCTTCTCGTCCAGGCCGAACTCGAACTTCGTGTCGGCGATGATGATTCCCTTCGTCGCGGCATACTCGGCCGCCTCCTTGTAGAGCCGGATGCTGATCTCGCGCACGGTCGCCGCCAGGTCCCCGCCGATGAGGCCGGCGGCCTGCTCGAAGCTGATGTTCTCGTCGTGGCCTTCGGCGGACTTGGTCGCGGGCGTGAAGATCGGCTCGGGCAGCTTCTCCGCCTGGCGCAGGCCCTTCGGCAGCTCGATGCCGCAGACCTTGCCGGTCTTGAGATAGTCCTTCCATCCGGAGCCGATCAGGTAGCCGCGCACGACTGCCTCGATCGGCAGCGGCTTCACCCGCTTCACGACCATCGAGCGGCCGCGCACCTGCGCCTGCTCGTCCGCGGCGACGACGCTTTCCGGGTCGATTCCCGTCAGCTGGTTCGGGACGATGTGGCCGAGCCGCTCGAACCAGAAGCCCGCCATCGCGTTCAGGACCCGGCCCTTTTCCGGAATCGGGTCCGGAAGCACGACGTCGAAGGCGGAGAGGCGGTCGCTCGCGACGATGAGCATCTTGTCGTCGCCGACCGCATAGAGGTCGCGCACCTTGCCCCGGCCGATGCGCGGCAGGCTGCGCAGCGAAGACTCGAACAGGGTGCTCAGGCGGCCTTCTTCTCGAGGTCGGCGCTCCACTTGCCTTGCGCCGCGAGGCCGTTCATGTGCGCGCGGTGGAGGAACGCCTTCTGCGCGGCGGAGACGTTGCCGGCCTGCCCCCGCCAGGTCTTGAGCGCCGGGTTCTGCAGCGCCCGTGAATACGAGAACGTAAGCGGCCAGGGCAGGCCCTTCATCGCTGCCATCGCATTGAGATGCGCGGTCGCCGCCTCGTCGGACTGGCCGCCCGAAAGGAAGACGATGCCGGGCTGGGCAGCGGGCACGGTGCGCTTGAGGACGCGGACGGTGCGCTCGGCCACTTCCTCGACGGCGGCCTGGCGCGGATTGTCCTTGCCGGAGACCACCATGCTGGTCTTCAGGATGAGGCCTTCCAGGAGGACGTTGCAGGCCGCCATGGCGGCGTAGGTCACCCGCAGCGTCGCCTCGTGCACCTCCTCGGAGCGCTCCGCCGTATGGCTTCCGTCGAGCAGCACTTCGGGCTCGATCATCGGCACGATCGAGGCCTCTTGGCAGATGGCGGCATAGCGGGCGAGCGCGTGCGCGTTCGCGTACAGGCAGGCATGCGTCGGCATGTCGGGGCCGATGGTGATGACCGCGCGCCACTTGGCGAAGCGGCACCCCATGTCGAAGTACTCCTTCATGCGTTTCTGCAGCCCGTCGAGCCCTTCGGTGACCTTTTCTCCGGCCGTGAACGGCAGGTCCACGGTGCCCTTGTCCACTTTGATGCCCGGAATGATGCCTTTAGCCTCGAGGTACTGCGGGATCAGCTTGCCGTCGTTCGCCTTCTGGCGCGCAGTCTCGTCGAACAGGATCACGCCCGAGAGGTATTGCTCCACGCCCGGCGTGCTGAAGAGCAGGTTGCGGTAGCTGCGGCGGTTCTCCTCGGTGCAGTCCACGCCGACGGACTTGAAACGCTTCTCGCAGGTGCCGCTCGACTCGTCCGCGGCGAGGATGCCCTTGCCCCGGGCAACCATCGCGGCCGCGGTGTTGAAAAGAAGTTGCTTGTCCATGCAGGTCCTTGAACTTGGGGGGTTGATGCTCGGGAGGCGAAATTCTACTGCGCGATTTCTGGGCGATAATTCGCCCCCTTGAAGAGTCCATCCGGCGTCCCCACTTTCGCGTCCGCACGGCGGGCCGCCAAAAGAAGCCCATGATTCGCATAGAAAATCTCGTGAAGACGTTCGGCGCCAAGCGCGCCGTCGACGGCGTTTCCTTCAACGTCGAGCGCGGCGAAGTGCTCGGCTTCCTGGGGCCCAACGGCGCCGGGAAGTCCACCACGATGCGCATGATCACCGGCTTCATTCCGCCCACCGCGGGCCGCGTGAGCGTCGGCGGGCACGATGTCGCCGAATCGCCCCTCGAAGCGAAGCGCCTGATCGGCTACCTGCCCGAGAACGCGGCGTCGTACCCGGACATGACGGTCGCCGGTTTCCTGAATTTCGCCGCCGAGATCCGCGGCCTCGCGGGCGAGGCGCGCAAGCGCGCCGTGCGGCGCGTGGTGGACCTGTGCTTCCTCGACAACGTCCTGCACCAGTCCATCGACACGCTGTCCAAGGGCTACAAGCACCGCACCTGCCTCGCCCAGGCGCTCATCCACGACCCGGACGTGCTCATCATGGACGAGCCGACCGACGGTCTCGACCCGAACCAGAAGCACCAGGTGCGAAACCTCATCCGCGAGCTCGGCAAGACGAAGGCCATCGTGTTCTCCACCCATATCCTGGAAGAGGTGGACGCGGCGTGCACGCGGGCCATCATCATCGACCGCGGCCGCGTGGTCGCGAACGGCACGCCCGAGGAGCTGCGCGCCATGTCGGAGCTCGCCGGTGCCGTGACGCTGCAGGCCCAGGGCGCCACGCGCGAGGAGCTCGAGGTGCTCGGCCGCGTGGAACAGCTCGACGGTGCCTTCCGCATCTTCCCGAGGGAAAAAGCCAGGGCGGGCGAGCTCGCGCAGGCGGTCATCGATCTCGTTAACCGGCGCAGCTGGAAGGTGCAGGGCATGTACAGCGAACGCGGCGAGCTGGACGAAGTCTTCCGCCGGATCACCCTTCCGGATACCGCCGGGCGCATGCCCGCGACGACGGCAGGCCGCGCATGAGCATCGTCAAGACCATTGTCAAGCGGGAGCTCGGCGCCTACTTCACTTCGCCAGTCGCGTACGTGTTCCTGGTGATCTTCCTCCTGCTCACCGGATTCTTCACGTTCACCGCCGGCAGCTTCTTCGAGCGCGGCGAGGCGAGCCTCGCGTCCTTCTTCGGCTGGCACCCTTGGCTCTACCTTGCGGTCGTGCCGGCGATCGGCATGCGCCTGTGGGCGGAAGAGCGGCGTTCCGGAACGCTCGAGCTGCTGTTCACCATGCCCATCGCCACCTGGCAGGCCATCGTGGCCAAGTTCCTCGCCTCGTGGCTCTTCATCGGCGTCGCGCTCCTCCTGACCTTCCCCACCGTCGTCACGGTCAACGTGCTCGGCGACCCGGACAACGGCCAGATCTTCGCCGGCTACCTGGGGAGCTTCCTGCTCGCCGGCACCTACCTGGCCATCACCTGCATGACCTCCGCCATGACGCGCAACCAGGTCGTCGCCTTCATCCTTTCGGTGGTGATCTGCCTCTTCCTGGTCCTGGCGGGGTTCAACCCCGTCACCGACCTGATGGTGCGCTGGGCGAGCCCCGCGGTGGTCGATACGGTGGCGGCGTTCTCGGTGGTCACGCACTTCGACGGCTTCCAGCGCGGCGTCATCGACACGCGCGACCTTTTCTTCTTCCTGTCGGTGATCGGCTTCGCACTCTTCGCGACCGGCGTCATCCTGCGCGGGCATCGCTCAGCATGAAAAAATACGAGCACCTCGTGTACTCCGCGATCGGCCTCGCGGCGCTGTTCCTGATCCTGGTCGCGCTCAACTTCCTGCTCGCGCGTGCGCCGGCGCGCGTGGATCTCACGGAAGGCGACCTCTACACCTTGTCGCCCGCGACCAAACAGATCCTCGGCGCCCTGGAGACGCCGGTCCGCCTGAAGCTCTACATGTCCCAGGGCGAAGCGGTGCCGGTGCCCCTGCGCAGCTTCGCGCGGCGCGTCGAGGACTTGGTGGACGAGTTCAAGCAGCAGGCGGGCGCCAAGCTCGTGGTGGAGAAGCTCGACCCGCGGCCCGACTCCGAGGCGGAGGACGCGGCGCAGCTCGACGGGGTCGAGCCGCAGCAGCTGGCGAGCGGCGAATCGTTCTACCTCGGGCTCGCCGTCACCCAGCTCGACCGCAAGCAGACGCTTGCGGCCATCGTGCCGCAGCGCGAACGGCAGCTCGAGTACGACCTCCTGCGCGCGATCTCGCGCGTGGCGAGCAGCGAGCGCCCGGTGATCGGGCTCATGGCGGGGCTGCCAGTGCTCGGCGAGAAGTTCAATCCGTTCACGCGCCAGGCGTCCGAGCCGTGGGTGCTGGCGAACGAGCTCAAGCGCGACTACGAGGTGAAGCAGGTGCCGCTGAGCGCGAAGGAGATCGACAAGAGCATCGGCACGCTGCTCCTCGTCCATCCGCGCGACCTGGCGAAGGAGACCGAGCAGGCGCTCGACCAGTTCGTGATGCGCGGCGGCAAGCTCATCGCCTTCGTCGATCCGTACGCGTACTTCGACCAGAGCACGCAGATGCCCGGAATGCCGCCGCAGCCCTCGTCCTCGACGCTGCCGACGCTCTTCAAGGCCTGGGGCGTGACGATGGATCCCGGCAAGGTGCTCTCCGACGTGGTGTTTGGGTCCGGCGGCGGCCAGCGCTACACGCCGACGGTGCTGTCGCTCAACCGCACCGCCTTCAACCGCGACGACGTGGTGATGGGCAGCATCGAGACCCTGCTCTACGCATTCGGCGGCGCGTTCGACGTGAAGCCGGCGGAAGGGCTCTCGGTCACCCCGCTGGTCGTGAGCTCGCCCGATTCGATGCTCGTGGACAATGCGGACGCGACCAAGTCCGGGGACGAGGCGACGAAGAACTTCAAGCCCTCCGGCAAGGCGTGGCCGCTGGCGCTGCGGCTCTCCGGCAAGTTCCGCAGCGCCTTCCCGGAGGCGCAGCTCAAGGAATCGGGCGACAACACGGTGGTGCTGGTCGCGGACGTCGACCTGCTCGCCGACGGGGCGGCCGTGGATGTACAGGAGGTGTTCGGACGGCGGATCGTGGTGCCCTCCAACGGCAACCTCGCGCTTGCGGTCGGCCTCGTCGAGCAGCTCGCCGCGGGCGCGGACCTCACTTCGCTGCGCAGCCGGGCGGCGTCGTTCCGGCCGCTGACCGTCGTGCGCGAGCTGGAGGCCGAGGCGCAGAAGCAGTATTTCGGCAAGATCCAGGCGCTCGAGACGGAGTTGCAGAAGACGAGCGAAAAGCTGCAGGAGCTGCAGAAGGCGCAGGGCCCGGCCGGCAAGGCGGCGCAGCTACTGAGCCCCGAGCAGCAGGCCGAGCTCGAGCGGTTCAAGAAGACCGTCGCCGAGACGCGGCTTGCGCTGAAGGAAGTGCGCAAGAACCTGCGCCAGGACGCGGAAAGCCTGGTTTTCTGGACCAAGGTCGCCAACATCGCGGTGGTGCCGCTGCTCGTGGCGCTCGCCGGGCTGCTCGTCGCTTTCTGGCGCCGCCGCAGGGTGGCGGCCCGGCCGGCATGAACGCGCGCGTCGCCGGCATCCTCGTCCTGCTGCTCGTCGTGCTGGGCGGCGCGGCGCTCCTTTACCAGCGACAGGACAAGCCGGCACCGACCACGGAGCTCGGCCAGCCGCTGCTGAAAGGGCTGCGGGCGGCCGACATCGCGGCGATCCGCATCACCGAGCCGCAAGCCGCCTTGACGCTCAAGCGCAAGGAGGACGGCTGGGTGATCGCCGAGCGTGCGGAGTTTCCGGCCAGCCTCGGCGCCGTGCGGCAGTTCGTGCTGAGGGCGATCGAGCTCAAGGCCGGGCGCACGGAGCCGATCGGCGAGAAGGACCGCTCGCGCCTCAACGTTGACGCCTCGGGGACGCAGGTCGAGTTCCAGTCCGCGGACGGCAAGGCGCTCGCGCGCATGATCGTGGGCAAGAAGTACTTCAAGCGCGAGCCCGAAGATGCGGCGAAGGCGACCGCCGACGGCCGTTTCGTCGTGCTACCTGAATCGCCCGACCGCGTCCACGTCGTCGCCGAGCCGCTTGTCCAGGCGAGCGCGCAGAGCCGCTCGTGGATCGACCACACCGCCTTCAAGATCGAGAAAGTGGGCGCCCTGGAAGTGCGCTTTCCGGACGGGGGCGGCTGGCGCATCGAGCGCAACGCCGACAACGCCGACTGGAAGCTGGACGGCGCCAAAGCCGGCGAGAAGCTCGACATCGCGCGTGCCAACGCCGCTTCCTACATGCTCGGCCAGCAGGAGCTGGCGGACGTCGCCGCGCCGGGGAGCAAGCCGGAAGAAACCGGCCTCGACAAGCCGATCCTCGTGCACGCCACGACGCTCCAGGGCAAGCGCTACGAGCTTCGCGTCGGCAAGCTCGCCGGCGAGGACTACTACGTCTCGTTTTCCGGACCGGGCGACGACCCGCTCGAAAAGCGCCTCGCGCAGCACGTCCTCCTCATCCCGAAATCCAAGCTCGAAGACACGCTCAAGCGCCGCGAGGAGATGCTGGAGAAAAAGCAAGACACGAAGAAGTAGCCGCTTCCCCCTGGCGGCTCACGATTCGCGCCCGGGCCACGATGGCCCATGCAACGCGCGGCCGCTAACGTGCGGTGCCATGAAACGCGTGCTCCTCGTCCTCTTCGCATTCCTTCCGTTCCATGCCCAGGCGCAGGACCTGCGCCCGACGGACCCGTCGGTGCTGTACTTCGTGAGCATTCCGCTCGGCGCCCAGTCGCGCGCCGAGCGCGAGCCGGTCGTCGGC
This sequence comes from Burkholderiales bacterium, assembly GCA_035627155.1. Lineage (GTDB taxonomy): Bacteria > Pseudomonadota > Gammaproteobacteria > Burkholderiales > SG8-39 > SCGC-AG-212-J23. Next base: position 24,339 of record DASPMF010000261.1, read on the forward strand.
TTTGCCCTGCAGGGGTCGCGCCCGTACCAGGCCGTTCGCATGGACACGCGGCTCATGAACCTGATCGGCAGCGGCGCCATCGAGGCCAAGTGGCTGATCGTCGGCGCCGTAGCCGCCGGCACCGCCGTCCTGGCGGGCAGCAAGGACAGTTCGGTCGAAACGCAGCGGGCGCAGCAGGAGGCCGCGGTGGCCCAGGCTGCGGCGAACGGCGGCCCCACGCCGTGCCAGGTGCAGGCGAGCTGCTTCGCCCTGCGGCGTTAGGGATGCCGCTGCGCGGGTAAACTCCGCGCGTGCCGGTCGACCTCCACGCCCCGGAAATCGCGGGCGTCATCCAGCTCGCGCTCGCGCCGGTGTTCATGCTCACGGCGCTTGCGGGAATCATCGCGGCGCTGAATGCCCGGCTTGGCCGCGCGATCGACCGGCGGCGCGACCTGGAAGGCCGGCTGCCCCGCCTGCCGGGCGAGGAAACGCCGTCCGCGCAGGCAGAGCTCGAGGTCATCGAGCGGCGCATCCGCTTCGTCTACCGCGCGATCCTCGCCGCGGTGATCTCGGGCCTGTTCATCTGCCTGTTGATCGCCGGCGCGTTCGTCGGCGCCTTCGTTTCGGTCGATCTTTCGCGCACCATCGCGGCGATGTTTGTCTGCGCCATGCTGGCCCTCATTGCCTGCCTGCTGTTGTTTCTACGGGAGATTTTCCTCGCGGTTTCCGCACCGCGGCATGCGCCGCGCTAGGCGCGCGCCCGCGGTGCGCCATCAGGCACGGTTGATTCGCGCTGCGGCGAGCGGGACTATCTGACGTCCGGGTCCCGACGTCGCGGCCCAACTGCTCGAGGAGGCAGCCCCCGTGCCCCATACCATCAGACGTATCCGGACGATCGCGCTCGTCGGCCAGGCTGGCAGCGGAAAGACCAGCCTCGCCGAAGCGCTGCTCGCCGAGGCGAAGGCGCTCGCCTCGGCCGGCAGCGTCGAGCGCGGCACCACAGTCTGCGACTACCACGCGCAGGAAAAGCAGCTCCAGCACTCGCTCAAGCTCGCCGTGGCGAGCTTCGATTACCGCGACACGAAGATCCACCTGCTCGATACGCCCGGGTATCCGGATTTCCTCGGGCATTCGCTTCCGGCCCTTGCGGCGGTGGAGACGGCAGCCGTCGTGATCAACGCCCAGAACGGCGTCGAGATGATGACCGGCCGCTTCATGCAATGGGCGGCCAGGCGCGGCCTGGACCGGCTCGTCGTCGTCAACCGGATCGACGCGGACAACGTGGACCTGGAGGCGCTCCTCGCCGAGATCCAGTCGGCGTTCGGCAAGGAATGCCTGCCGCTCAACCTGCCGGCGGGCAACCGCACGCGCGTGAACGACTGCTTCTTCGCGCCCTCGGGAGAGGCCGATTTTTCTTCCGTGGAGGAAGTGCACCGCCGCCTGGTCGACCAGGTCGTCGAGATGGACGAGAAGCTCACCGCGCTCTATCTCGAAAACGGGGACATCGACCCGGAAGCGCTGCACGAGCCCCTGGAGCGCGCGCTGCGCGAAGGGCACCTGATCCCGGTGGTCTTCACCTCGGCAAGGACCGGAGCGGGCGTCGCGGAGCTCCTGCAGGTGATCGAGAAGCTGCTTCCGGATCCCACGGAGGGCAACCCGCCCGCCTACATCAGCGTTCCCACGGACGGCGGAGAAGCGAGCGACCTTCAGCCCATCCCTGATCCGAACCGGCACGTGCTCGCCCACGTGTTCAAGATCGAGATCGATCCTTACATCGGCCGCCTGGCGGTCTTCCGCGTGCACCAGGGGCGCGTGACCGCCGGCACGCAGCTCTACATCGGCGAAGGACGCAAGCCGATCCGGCCGGGCCATCTGTTCATGCTCCGCGGCAAGATGCAAACCGAGGTGCATGAAGCGCTTCCCGGGGACATCGTCGCCATCGCGAAGGTCGACGAGATCCAGTTCGACCACATCCTGCATGACTCACCCTCCGACGCGCACGTCCACGCCCGGCCGCTCGGACTGCCCACCCCGGTGTTCGGCCTTGCCGTGCAGGCGAAAAGGCGCGGCGACGAGCAGAAGCTTTCCGACGTGCTGCACCGGATCCTGGCGGAGGACCCGTGCTTCCGCATCGAGCACAATGCGCAGGCCAACGAGACCGTGATGCGCGGGTTGGGCGAGATGCACCTGCGCGCGGTGCTGGACAAGATGGCGACCCAGTACAAGCTCGACCTGGAATCGCGCCCGCCGGCGATCCCGTTCCGCGAGACCGTCGCCTCGCGCGCGGACGGCCACAGCCGGCACAAGAAGCAGACCGGCGGCGCCGGACAGTTCGGCGAGGTCTTCCTCAAGGTGGAGCCGCTGCCGCGCGGCAAGGGGTTCGAGTTCGTCGACTCGGTGAAGGGCGGCGCGATCCCGAACCAGTTCATTCCGTCGGTCGAAAAGGGCGTGCGAAGCGTCCTGGAAAGCGGCTATGTGGCCGGCTATCCGATCCAGGACGTGCGGGTGATCGTGTACGACGGCAAGAGCCATCCGGTGGATTCGAAGGACGTCGCCTTCATGTCGGCGGGGCGCAAGGCGTTCCTCGACGCGCTCGCCAAGGCGCGGCCGATCGTGCTCGAGCCGATCGTCAACGTCCAGATCACCGCTCCGGAGGAGAAGATGGGCGACATCGCCGGCGAGCTTTCCGGCCATCGCGCGCATATCCGCGGCTCGGATACGCCGCGCCCGGGGCTCGTGCAGATCAGCGCGCAGGCGCCTCTATCGGAGATGGAGCAGTTTCCGGCGCGCCTGAAGTCGCTCACCGCGGGGCACGGGTCCTACAGCCTGGAGTTCAGCCACTACGAGCCGGCGCCGCCCCAACTGCAGCAGAAGCTCGTTGCCGCGCACCGACCCGCGGCCGGAGAAGACTAAACCTTTAGCCGGCGCGCTCCACGCGCGCGCCGAGGGCCGAGAGCTTGCGTTCAAGGCCCTCGTAGCCGCGGTCGAGGTGGTAGATGCGCTGGATCTCGGTCTGCCCCTCG
>DASPMF010000262.1:0-2853 GCA_035627155.1 Burkholderiales bacterium
ATCGCCGTCGTGCACGGCGCGGCGATGGGCGCAGGGGTCGAGATGTGCACCATCTCCGACTTCGTCGTCGCCACCCCGGAAGCCTTCTTCGGCACGCCGGAAGCGCAGCGCGGCACGATCGGCGCCACGCAACGCCTCGCGAAGATCATCGGCCGCGGCCTCGCGAAGGACATGATGTACACCGGCCGCCGGCTCACCGCCGAAGAGGCCCGCGAGGCCGGGCTTGTTTCGCGGGTGATACAAAAAGATTCCTTGGAAAAGGAAGTGGCGGCCATCGCGGCGAGCATTTCCTCGGCCCCCGCCCTCGCCATGCGCCAGGCGAAGCGCTGCATCAGCGGCGCGTTCGAGACCGACCGCGCGGGGGCGCTGGCCCTCGAGGTTGCGGCGATCGACGAGCAGCTCGCCGCGGGAACGTGGCTCGGCAAGAAATGACCTGGGTCCTGCGCGAGTTCCTCGAGAAGCACGCCTCCTCGCGGGAAGCGCTGGTCACGCAGACTTCGCGCCTCACGTATTCGCAGCTGCTCGAAATGGCGAAGGCGGCGGCGGGCGGCATGCAGGCGCTCGGCCTGAAGAAGGGCGACCACGTCGGCATCCTCATGGGCAACGACGAGAAGTGGCTCGCGCTCTGGTACGGCGCCGCCCTCATCGGCGCAGTCACCGTCCCGGTGAACACGCGCTTCAAGGCCGCCGAGATCGAGTTCTGCCTGAAGAAGTCCGACTGCAAGGCGCTCTTCTACGTGAAGCGCTTCCTCAACATCGACTTCGAATCGATGCTGCAGGGAATCAAGCCGGGAATCGCCGTTGAAGTTACAGACTCTCTCCCTTCCGGGCCTTTCGTGCCTGTGGACGTCGGCGAGCATGATTCCTTGTTGATTCAATTCACCTCGGGCACGACGGCGTACCCGAAGGGCGCGATGCTCACGCATCACAACATGCTGCGCGACGCGTATGAGGCGGGCGCGCGGGTGGGCGTGCGGCCGGACGACCGCTACTTCAACTGCCGGCCGTTCTTCCACGCCGCTGGTTCGACCCTCTCGGCGCTCATGGCGCTCACGCACGGCTGCACGCTGGTCACGCTGCCGACCTTCGACGCGGGCGCGGCGCTCGAGATGATGGAGCGCGAGCGCTGCACGCTGATCTCCGGCAACGACACGCTGTTCCAGATGCTCATGGGGCACGCGGATTTTCCGAAGCGCAAGCTTTCGCTGCGCGGCGGCTGGGCGGCGGCGGGGCCGCAGACCATGCAGCGGATCATCGAGGTCCTCGGCGCCGAGCACATCTGCTCCGCCTATGGCCTCTCCGAAGCGTCGCCAAACTGCGTGATGAGCGACTGGCGCGACCCGCCTGAATTTCGGATCAACGGCCTGCCGCTCCCCCTGCACGGCGTCGAGGTGCGGATCAGCAGCGAGGGCGAGATCCAGGTGCGCGGCTGGAACGTCATGAAGGGCTACTACAACAACCGCGAGGCGACGGCGAAGACCTTCACCGAGGACGGCTGGCTGAAGACCGGCGACCTCGGCGCGCTCACCGAAGACGGGCGCCTGCGCCTTACGGGCCGGCTGAAGGACGTCTTCCGCGTCGGCGGAGAAAACGTCGCGCCTGCGGAAGTGGAGGAAGTCCTCCTCCAGCATCCCGCGGTGCAGACCGCGCAGGTCGTCGGCGTACCCGACGCTCGCCTAGGCGAAGTGCCCGCCGCCTACGTCACCTTGAAATCAAACCATGCCCTCCAGGAAAAGGATCTGTTGGACTGGTGCAAGAAGCGCATGGCGAACTTCCGGACGCCCCGCTACCTGCGCATCGTCGAGGACTTCGAGGCTATCGGCATGACCGCGAGCGGCAAGGTGCAGAAGACGAAGCTCCGCGAGCACGCAATCCGCGATTTCCAGCTTTAGCTTATTCCCGAACTTTCGGACTTCTCGATAAGGCGAATTTACCGGTCGTCCTGTACATAGAGCCTGCAAGTCCGATTGTCTGGGGGAGGCGTTGGACAGGGGAACCGAGGCAGGGGAGGCCGAGATCGCGGCCGAGGGATTCGTGTGGCTGCTCGCCAGCCTGCACAGCCTCGCCCGCCTGCCTTTCGACCCGGCGCTCTTCCTCTCCCGCTTCCCGCCGCCGTACGACAGGGTCGTCCTCCTCCAGGCGCTTCGCACCTCCGGTTTCCGCGTCGGCGAAATAGCCTCGGGGACGGCAAGCCTGCGGTCCTGGGCCATCGCCTTCCGCCGCGCCGCTTCCGGCGCGCTCGTGCCGCTGCTCGTGGTGAAGAGCGACCGTGAACGGATCCTCTACTTCGAGGCCGGCAGCAACGACCCCCATACCGTCCCGGTGGCCGAATTCGAGGCGCTATGCGAACCGGTGCTGCTCGCCGTCTCCCAGCCCGAGCCCGGTGACGACTCGGTCGACGGGTTCGAAGACGAGCCCTCGGAGTTCGGCTTCCGCTGGTTCGTCCCCGAGATCCTCAAGCACAAGGACATCTGGCGCGACGTGCTGATCGCGTCGGCGGCGATCATGGTGGTCGGCCTCGCCACGCCGCTCTTCACCCAGGTGGTGGTGGACAAGGTCGTGGTGCACCAGACCACCAGCACGCTCCTCGTCATCGGCTCGGCGCTCGGCGTGTTCCTCGTCTTCAACGCGGCGATGACCTGGATGCGCCAGTACCTCGTCATCCATACCGGCAACCGGGTGGACGCGGTGCTCGCGACCAGCGTGCTCGGCCACCTGCTGCGCCTGCCGATGCCCTATTTCGAGCGCCGGCCCACCGGCGTGACGGTGGCGCGCCTGCACGGCGTGGAGACGATCCGCGACTTCATCACCGGCGCCGCCGTTTCCTTCGTCCTCGACCTGCCGTTCCTCGTG
>DASPMF010000263.1:0-23843 GCA_035627155.1 Burkholderiales bacterium
GAGCCGTTGAGGTGCCAGACGCCGTAGCCGCGCGCCGCGAGCTCGCGGTCGAGCAGCGTGTTCCAGTTCGTCGTGACGAAGCGGTGCTCGCGATCGGGCGAAAGGGCGTCGAGGAAGCGCTCCAGCCGGGCCGGGTCCAGCCCGCGCTGCTCCTGGAAGCGCGCCAGCGCGCTGCGGATTCGATCTTCGAAAACCCGGCGCGAGATCCGGCCCTGCTCGAAGGCGGCGTAGTGCTCCGGCGGCACGCGCCACGCGAAGCCGAAGGCCTTCGCGACGCCGCGGCCGAAGAACCAGGCGAGCGCTGTGTCCGATGCAGGCATCGCGCTTGTCGCCTGCAAGCGATGCTCCCATCGGCTCAACCTTAGCGGACTACGGCGCGGGGCGCGGCGCCTGCAAGGCGCACAACCTTCGTCCCGCATCCTCGCCGGCTATGAAAATCAGCGTGTTGGGGCTCGGGTACGTCGGCGCCGTATCCGCGGGCTGCCTTGCAAAGGACGGGCACGAAGTCATCGGCGTCGACCCGGAGCGCACGAAGGTCGACCTCATCAACGCGGGCCGCTCGCCGATCATCGAGACCGACATCGGCGACATCATCGCCGAGCAGGTGAAGGCCGGCCGCCTGGCCGCCAGCACCGACGTCGAGAGCGCCGTGCGCCATACGGACCTGGTGTTCGTGTGCGTCGGCACGCCCAGCCTGCCGAACGGCGGCATCGACCTGCGCTACATCCGCCGGGTCTGCGAGGAGATCGGCCGCACCCTCGCCAAGCACCACGGCGCGCCGGTGATCGTCATGCGCAGCACCATGCTGCCCGGGACGATGCGCGAGGTGGTGATCCCGACGCTGGAGAAGTACTCCGGCAAGCGCGCGGGCGAGGAATTCGGCGTCTGCATCAACCCCGAGTTCCTGCGCGAAGGCACCGCGGTGCACGACTACTACCACCCGCCGAAGACGGTGATCGGCGAGATGAACCGGGCCTCCGGCGACCTGCTGGCGACGCTGTACGCGAAGATGCCGGGCGCGCTCATCCGCACCGACGTCGAGACCGCGGAGATGGTGAAGTACGCGGACAACACGTGGCACGCGCTCAAGGTCGGCTTCGCCAACGAGATCGGCAACATCGCCAAGGCGGCCGGCGTGGACGCCCACAAGGTCATGGACATCTTCTGCCAGGACCGCAAGCTCAACCTCTCGCCGTACTACCTCAAGCCCGGCTTCGCCTTCGGCGGCTCGTGCCTGCCGAAGGACGTGCGCGCGCTCCTCTACAAGGCGAAGGTGATGGACGTGCAGGTGCCCATCATCGCCTCGATCCTCCCCTCCAACGAGCTGCAGATCGCGCGCGGCGTGCAGGCGGTGGTGGAGAAGGGCAACCGCCAGGTCGGCGTGCTCGGCTTCTCGTTCAAGGCCGGCACCGACGACCTGCGCGAGAGCCCGATGGTGGAGCTTGTCGAGCGCCTGCTCGGCAAGGGCTACCACCTGAAGATCTACGACAAGAACGTGAGCATCGCGAGCGTGCACGGCGCGAACCGCGACTACATCCTAAACAAGATCCCGCACATCTCGCGCCTCATGGTCTCGTCCATCGACGAGGTGCTCGCGCACGGGCAGACGATCGTCATCGGCAACGCGGCGCCGGAGTTCGCCGACGTGCCGCGGCGCGTCGCCGAGGGCCAGACGATCATCGACTTCGTGCGCGTGTCGACCTCGCGCACCGTCCTCGGCGTGTACGAGGGCCTGTGCTGGTAGACCGCGCCGCCGCCGTCGCGCAGGGCGAGCTGCGGGCGCTGCGCGAGCGCAGCGCGGCCACCCATCGCCAGTTCACGTCGCTGCAGCGCTTCCTGCAGCCGCGCACGGTGTTCATGCACGTCGGCGCGGGCGACTGCGTGCTCGCGCTGCAGGCGGCGGGCTATTGCGAGCGCGTGTACGCGGTGGACCCGATCGAGGAGACGCTGCGCCGGCGCCGCCTGCCGGTGAACCTGCGCCTGACGTTCGCCGGCCCCGGGGGCCTCGGCGTGCAGGCGGGCACGGTGCACGTCGCCTACAGCGAGACTCTGGCGAGCGGCCGGCTGCGCGACATCGCGCGCTGCCTAGCGAAGGGCGGCGTGTACCTCTTCCGGCCGCTGCGCGTGCAGACGGCCAAGGCGCTGCGCGGCGAGCTCACCGGCGCCGGCTTCTCCGCGGTTCGCTTCCCCGCGTTCTTCGCGGTATTCCCGAGAAAAGACTTCGTCGCCGCGGTGAAGTGAAGAAAGTCCTGATTCTCGTCGAGAACCTGCCTTCGCCGTTCGACCGGCGGGTGTGGCAGGAGGCGAACGCCCTGCGCGACGCGGGCTACGGCGTCTCGATCATCTGCCCGACCGGCAAGGGCTGCGAGCAGAAGTTCGAGTCGATCGACGGCATCGACATCTGGCGCTACGACCTGCCCACCGAAGGCGAGGGCGCGCTCGGCTACCTGGTCGAATATTCCGTCGCACTGGCCTTCACGTTTCTTCTTTCCATCAGGGTGTTTTTCGGCAAAGGCTTCGATGTCATCCATGCGTGCAATCCGCCGGACCTCTTCTTCCTGATCGGCGGGTTCTGGAAGCTCTTCGGCAGGAAGTTCCTGTTCGACCACCACGACGCGAACCCAGAGCTCTACGAGGCGAAGTTCGGCAGGCGCGACGCGCTTTACCGCCTTATGGTGCTCCTTGAAAAGCTCACTTTTCGCACCGCCGACGTCTCCCTCGCGACCAACGAGTCCTACAAGCGCATCGCGGTGACGCGCGGCGGCATGCCGCCCGACAAGGTGTTCGTCGTGCGCAGCGGTCCCAGCCTCGAGCGCATGCGGGTCGTACCGCCGGATGAGAAGCTGAAGAAAGGGCGCAGGTACCTGGTGGGCTACGTCGGCGTGATGGGCAGGCAGGAAGGGATCGATCTCCTGCTTCTTGCAGTGAAAAGAATAGTTCTCGAAAAGAAAAGGCAGGACGTGCACTTCGGCCTGGTGGGCGGCGGGACGTCGCTGCAGGAGATGAAGGACCTTGCCGCCTCGCTCGGCGTGGCCGACTACGTCACGTTCACGGGCCGCGCGCCGGACGCGGAGATGCTGGCGATGCTGAACACCGCGGACGTGTGCGTGAACCCCGACGTCGCCAACGAGATGAACGACATCTCGACCATGAACAAGATCATGGAGTACATGGCGCTCGGCAAGCCGGTCGTGCAGTTCGACCTCGCCGAGGGCCGCTTCTCGGCGCGCGAAGCGTCGCTGTACGCGAGGAAGAACGACGTCGACGACTTCGCGGCGAGGATCCTCGAGCTGCTCGACGATCCGGAGAAGAGGAAGGCAATGGGAGCCTTCGGGAGGCGGCGCGTGGTCGAGGAGCTCGAATGGCGCTACGAGGCGCCGAAGCTCCTCGCCGCGTACCGCTCCCTCTGGCCGCAAAAGCACACCCAGGTGAGGCCCGCCACATGAGACTCCTGCGCCTGGCGGCGATCAACGCCGCCGTCCTCCTCCTGCTCCTGCTCGTCGCCCTCGGCGCCGCCGAGGCGTACCTGCGCTTCACGGTGCCGGAATCCTCCTCGGAATCCATCTTCCAGTACACGCTGGAGACGAAGCGGTACAAGCTGATGCGGCCGGATGCGGAGATCGTGGCGTGGGGCAAGCCGCTGCGCACCAACCGCCTCGGCTTCCGGGACAACGACTCGGACATCCCGCCCAAGCAGCCCGGCGAGTTCCGCATCGTGGTGATCGGCGACTCGTTCACCGTCTCGGCCGGGGTCGAATACGAGCGCATCTACACGACGCTCCTGGAAAGCATGCTGCAGCAGCGCTATCCGGGCGTGAAGGTCATCAACCTCGCCGTCGCCGGCTACAACGTGCTGCAGTACGAGCTGGTGCTGCACGAGGTGGCGCTGGCCCTCGGGCCGGACCTCGTCCTCGTCTCGGTGTTCCCGACCAACGACTTCTCGAACGAGACCCTCGAGGCCAACTACCGGCGCGCGCGCGGGGAGCCGGAACCGCCCAAGCCGGCCTTCCCGCGCAGCCTCCACGTCTGGCAGGCCTGGCTCGGCCGGGTCGAGGCCAAGGTCGCCTCCCTTTTCCAGGGCGAAGTCCGTCCCGCGAAAGGCGACAGCGGCTGGGCGGACAACATTGCCGCCCTGGGCCGGATCGCGGAAGCGGCGCGCGAGCGCAAGCTGCCGCTCCTGGTGGCGACGCTGCCGCACACGTGGAACTTCACCAGCCAGCGGCCGATGCACGACCGCGTCCAGCGCTACTGCGCCGAGCACGCGATTCCCTGCTTCAACGCCCTCGAGGCGTTCATCGCCGCGCGCGTCAAGGAAGCCGCGCTGCGCCTCAACCCGCTCGATTCCCATCCGAACGAGGCCTACAACCTCATCGCGGCGCGCGCGCTCGCAGGCCGCCTGGAGCAGGGCTTAGTCCATCCGGCACGGGCGGCGGACGCGTCCCAGGTTTCACAAGCGCGCTAACTTGACGCCCTCCATGAAAGACCTGCTCCCCATGAAGAACACGCTGCCCCAGATGAAGAATCCCCTGCCCACGGACCGGTCCTTCGGCTGGACCTTCACCGGCGTCTTCCTGATCGTCGGGTTCTTCCTGTCGCCCTGGGCCTTCGCGCTGGCCGCCGTCTTCGCCGTCCTCACCCTCACGCACGCGAAGACGCTGTCCCCGCTCAACCGGGCGTGGATGAAGTTCGGCGCGGCCCTGCACCACGTCGTCAGCCCGGTGGTCATGGGGCTCATCTATTTCGGCGTCTTCACGCCCATGGGCGTGGTGATGCGGGCTTTCGGCTGGGACGCGATGCACCGCGCCTGGGATCCGGCGGCGAAGAGCTACTGGATCCGCCGCGACCCGCCGGGCCCGGCCGAGGACAGCTTCAAAGACCTGTTTTAGGTCATCCGAACCAGTCGCAGAGGAGGTTTTCGATGGAATTCGTCGCCCAGATGTGGCGCTTCCTTGCCGTGCGCCGCAAGTTCTGGCTGCTCCCGATCATCCTGGTGACCGTGCTCGTCGGCGGCCTGCTCGTGCTCGCGCAGGGGTCCGTGGTGGCGCCGTTCATCTACACACTTTTCTAGGACGCGCATGAAGATCCTGGGCATTTCGGCGTACTACCACGACAGCGCCGCGGCGCTGCTCGTCGACGGACGGGTCGCGGCGGCGGCGCAGGAGGAGCGCTTCACGCGCAAGAAGCACGACTCGCGCTTCCCGTACCACGCGGTCGCGTCCTGCCTGAAGTCCACCGGCACGCGGCCGAGCGAGATCGACTTCGTCGCCTTCTACGACAAGCCCTTCCTCAAGTTCGAGCGCCTGCTCGAGACCTATCTCTCGTTCGCGCCGCGCGGCTTCGAGAGCTTCAAGGCGGCGCTGCCGGTGTGGGTCAAGGACAAGCTCTTCCAGAAGGCGCAGATCGTGAAGGAGCTGAAGGACCTGGAGCCCACGGTCGACTGGGGCAAGCGGCTGCTCTTCTCCGAGCACCACCTCAGCCATGCAGCGAGCGCGTACTACCCGTCGCCGTTCTCCCGCGCCGCCGTGCTGACGATGGACGGCGTGGGCGAGTGGACCACCACCTCGTGCGCGATCGGCTCCGGACGCGAGCTCAAGGTGACGCAGGAGATCCACTTCCCGCACTCCCTCGGCCTGCTCTATTCGGCGTTCACCTACTACACCGGCTTCAAGGTGAACTCCGGCGAGTACAAGGTCATGGGCCTCGCGCCCTACGGCACGCCGCGCTACGCCGACCTCATCCTCAAGCACCTGATCGACGTCAAGGAGGACGGAAGCTTCAAGCTCAACCTCGACTACTTCGACTACTGCACCGGGCTGCGGATGACGAACGAGAAGTTCAACGAGCTCTTCGGCGGGCCGCCGAGGAAGTCGGAGGACCAGCTCACGCAGCGCGAGATGGACCTCGCAGCCTCCGTCCAGGCCGTCACGGAAGAGGTCGTATTGAAACTGGCTCGCGGCATAGCAAGAGAGACGAATGAGAAGAACCTTTGTCTTGCCGGAGGCGTCGCGCTCAACTGCGTGGCCAACGGCAAGCTGCTGCGCGCGAAGTACTTCGACAGGATCTGGATGCAGCCGGCGGCCGGCGACGCGGGCGGGGCGCTCGGCGCCGCGCTGGTCGCCTACCATCTGTTCAACAAGAAGGAGCGGCGCGCCAACGGCAAGGCCGACGCCATGCGCGGCGGCTACCTCGGGCCGGACTTCTCCCTGCAGGAGATCCAGGAGCAGCTGACGCGCGCCGGGGCCGTGTTCGAGACGCTGCCCGACGACGCGCTCGTGCAGGCCTGCGCCGACGCGCTGGCCGAAGGCAAGGCGGTCGGCTGGTTCCAGGGCCGGATGGAGTTCGGCCCGCGCGCCCTCGGCGGCCGCTCGATCCTCGGCGACGCGCGCTCGCCGTCCATGCAGAAGACGCTCAACCTCAAGGTCAAGTACCGCGAGAGCTTCCGCCCCTTCGCCCCTTCGGTGCTGGCCGAAGATGCGCCGCAGTACTTCGACATCGACGACGAAAGCCCCTACATGCTGCTCGTCGCCGACGTGCGGCCCGAGCACCGCATCGCCATGACCGAGGAGGAGAAGAAGCTCTTCGGCATCGAGAAGCTGAACGTGCCGCGCTCGTCGATCCCGGCGGTCACGCACGTGGACTACTCGGCCCGGATCCAGACGGTGCACAAGGAGACGAACCCGAAGTACCACGCGCTCATCTCCAGCTTCAAGCAGAAGACCGGCTGCCCGGTCATCGTGAACACCAGCTTCAACGTTCGCGGCGAGCCGATCGTCGGCTCCCCGGAGGACGCCTTCCGCTGCTTCATGGGCACCGACATCGAGGCGCTCGCGGTGGGCAACTGCTTCCTGACCAAGGAGAAGCAGAACCCGGCGCTGAAGAAGAACTATGAGTCGGCTTTCGAGCTCGACTGAGCTCGCAGCGCCGCCGCTTTTCCGCGAGATCCCCGCGGAGCGGCCGCGGGAGCGCCTGCTGGAGCTCGACGCGGCGCGCGGGCTGGCGATCCTGCTGGTGGTGGTCGGCCATGTCGTCGCCCGGTCGAACGACATGCCGGCCGGCAACGCGTGGTATGCGGTCCTGAAGGAGGCGATCTACCTCTTCCACATGCCGCTGTTCATGGCGCTCACCGGCATCACGTTCGCCCTGTCGCTGCCGCGCTTCCGGAACCTGGCGGAAGCGGGCCGGTTCTCGATGAAGCGGGTGGAACGCCTGTTCGTCCCCTACGTCGTCTTCGGCCTGCTGATCATCGGCGGGAAGATCCTCGCCGCGCGCTACGTGCACGTGGACAACCCGCCCGGCGACGCGGCGCTGCTCAACCTGGTGGTCAAGCCGACCGAAAGCGGCGTGACGTTCCTCTGGTTCATCTACGTGCTGTCGGTCTACCTCCTCTTCATTCCGGCGCTCTTCCAGGTGATGGGGCGCCGTCCCATGCCGCTCTTCCTCGTCGCGGTGGCGCTCAACTTCGCCGGGCCCTGGCCGGAAGAGTTCATGCTCGACCGGGTGGTCGAATACCTGCCGTTCTTCGCCGGCGGCATGCTGCTGTGGATGGAGCGCGAACGGTGGACGCGCATGCCGCTGCCCGCGCTCTGGGCCCTGACTGCGCTGTTCCTCGTCCTGCTCGCGCTCGACGCGCCGAAGTGGAGCGTCGGCGCCGCTTCGGTCCTGCCGGCGCTGGGCTGGATGCAGCGCCTGCACGGGCCGGCGAAGCGGTGGCTGGTGGCGCTCGGGCTCGCGAGCCTGGCCATCTACCTCATGAACACCCTCGCCATCGGCGTCGCGAAGGCGCTCATGCTGAAGGTCATGCCGTGGCACGGCGTGAACTTCCTCCTCTTCTTTCCCGTGCTGACGCTCGCGGGCGTCTTCGTCCCGATGCTCGTCCGGGCGCTCGCCGCGCGCTACGCGCGGCCCGCCGCCCGCTACCTCACCTGATCGATCCGGAGTCATGCTAGCCAAGCTCGTACTGCAGGACGGCACCTCGTTCCAGGGCCACCTCCACGGCCGCGCCCGGCCGGTCGCCGGCGAAGTCGTCTTCAACACCGGGATGGTCGGCTACACCGAGGCGCTGACCGACCCCTCTTACCGCGGCCAGATCCTGGTCAGCACCTTCCCCCTGGTCGGCAACTACGGCGTGCCGCCGGCGTTCGAGTCCGACCGCATCCAGGCGAGCGGCCTGGTGGTCTCGGAGCTCGCCTACGAGCACAGCCACTGGAGCTCGCAGAAGAGCCTGCCCCAATGGCTGGACGAGCAGGGCATCCCGTGCCTCTCGGGCATCGACACGCGCGCGCTCACCAAGCGCCTGCGCGAGAAGGGCGCCCAGCTCGGCAAGATCGTCACCGAAGAGGACATCCCCTTTGAAGATCCCAACCAGCGCGACCTCGTCGGCGAAGTCTCCGTTTCGGGGCGGATGGTTTACGAGAATCCTGGCAAGACCGTCGTGGTCGTCGACTGCGGCGCCAAGGAAGGCATCGTCCGCCACCTGCTCAAGCGCGGGCTGCGCGTGGTCCGGGTGCCCGCGTCGAGCGACTTCGCCGCAGAAGACTACGACGGCCTCTTCGTAACCAACGGCCCGGGCGACCCGGCGGTCAACTTGGCTGCGATCGCGAGCCTGCGGCGCGCCATGGAGCGCGGCAAGCCGATCATGGGCATCTGCCTCGGCAACCAGCTCCTCGCCCTCGCCGCCGGCGCGAACACCTACAAGCTGAAATTCGGCCACCGCGGCCACAACCAGCCGTGCATCGAAGTCGGCACGCAGCGCTGCTACATCACCTCGCAGAACCACGGCTTCGCAGTCGACGGCAACACGCTGCCGGCCGGCTGGCACGAGTGGTTCCGCAACGCCAACGACGGCTCGAACGAAGGCATCCGCCATGCGACGAAGCCGTTCCTGAGCGTGCAGTTCCACCCCGAGGCCGCGCCCGGCCCGACGGACTGCGAGCCCCTGTTCGACCGGTTCGTGGAGATGCTCAAGTGAAGAACGTGAGCTTCAGGAAGATCCTCATCCTCGGAAGCGGCGCGCTGAAGATCGGCGAGGCCGGGGAATTCGACTACTCGGGAAGCCAGGCGATCAAGGCCTTCAAGGAAGAAGGCATCCATACGGTCCTCGTCAACCCGAACATCGCGACGATCCAGACCTCCGCGCCGCTCGCCGACCGCATCTACTTCCTGCCGGTCACGCCGGACTTCGTCGCCCAGGTCATCGAGCGCGAGCGCCCGGATGCGATTGCGCTCAGCTTCGGCGGCCAGACCGCTCTCAACTGCGGCCTTGCGCTTTACGAAAAGAAGGTCCTGGAAAAGTACAACGTCCAAGTCCTGGGGACCCCGATCAATACGATCGTCGCCACCGAGGACCGCAAGATCTTCGCCGAGAAGCTGGCGCAGATCGGCGTGCAGGTGCCCAAGAGCGCCGCCGCGACCAGCCTCGAAGAAGCAATTCTTCTGGCACATCAAATCGGGTTTCCCGTGATGGCGCGCGTCGCTTACGCCCTCGGCGGCCTCGGCTCCGGCCTGTGCCGCGACGAGCACGAGCTGCGCGAGCGCGTGACCAAGGGCCTCGCGCACAGCCCGCAGGTGCTGGTCGAGGAATACCTCGTCGGCTGGAAGGAGCTCGAGTACGAGGTGGTGCGCGACCGCCACGACAACTGCATCGTCGTGTGCAACATGGAGAACCTCGACCCGATGGGCATCCATACGGGCGAGAGCGTGGTCGTGGCGCCGAGCCAGACGCTGACCAACGCGGAGTACCACCGCCTGCGCGAGCTCGCGATCCGCACGGTGCGCCACCTCGGCGTGGTCGGCGAGTGCAACATCCAGTTCGCCCTGCACCCGGGCCGGGACGAGTACCGGGCGATCGAGGTGAACGCGCGCCTGTCGCGCAGCTCCGCGCTCGCCTCCAAGGCGACCGGCTACCCGCTCGCGTTCGTGGCGGCGAAGCTCGGCCTCGGCTACAGCCTCGCCGAGCTGCCGAACACCATCACCGGCGCGACGCGCGCCTGCTTCGAGCCGGCGCTCGACTACGTGGTCGTGAAGGCGCCGCGCTGGGACCTGCAGAAGTTCCGCGGCGCCACCATGCAGATCGGCTCGTCGATGAAGTCGGTGGGCGAGGTGATGTCCATCGGCCGCAGCTTCGAGGAGGCCCTGCAGAAGGCGATGCGCATGCTCGAGGCGGGCGGCATCCGCAACCTGGTGCTCGAGAAGGACAAGATCGACGAGCTCCTCTCGCGGCCGACGCCGGAGCGCATCCACGTCATCGCGGAAGCCTTCCGACGCGGGTACTCGGTGGACGACATCCACGCGCTGTCCCACATCGATCGCTGGTTTCTGCAGCGCATCAGGCGCATCGTGGATCTTGAAAGAAGCGTTTCGCTTGAAGAAGCGAAACGCGCGGGATTCTCGGATGCGCGCATTGCCGAGCTGACCGGCAAGAGCACCGCGGAGATCTGGGCCGAGCGGGCGGCGAAGGGCATCGTGCCGTGCGTGAAGCAGATCGACACGCTCGCAGGGGAGTACCCGGCGCAGACGAACTACCTCTACCTCACCTACAACGGCAGCGAGGACGACGTGTCCGGGCCGATGAAGGACGCGGTGCTGGTGATCGGCGGCGGGGCCTACCGCATCGGCAGCTCGGTGGAATTCGACTGGTGCGCGGTGAACACCGTCCAGGCGCTGCGGCGCATGGGCTACGCCACGATCATGCTGAACCACAACCCGGAGACGGTGAGCACCGACTACAACGAGTGCGACCGGCTCTACTTCGACGAGATCACGCTCGAGACGGTGCTCGAGATCTGCCGCCGCGAGAAGCCGCTCGGCGTCATCGTCTCCGTCGGCGGGCAGGTGCCGAACAACCTCGCCCTGCAGCTCGCCGAGGCGGGCGTGCGCATCCTCGGCACCCCGGCCGAGGCGATCGACCGCGCCGAGGACCGCCACAAGTTCTCCCGGCTCCTGGACGACCTCGGCATCGTCCAGCCGGCCTGGAAGGAAGTCTCTTCCCTTGAAACGGCTCTCCAGTTCGCCAGGGATGCCGGATATCCGGTGCTGGTACGCCCGTCCTATGTCCTGTCCGGCGCGGCGATGGGCGTAGCCTCCAACGACGCGGAGCTGGTGCGCTTCCTGGCCCGCGCGACCGACGTGTCGCCCCGCCACCCGGTGGTGATCAGCAAGTTCCTGGAAAACGCGCGCGAGCTGGAGATGGACGCGGTCGCCTGCAACGGCGAGCTCGTGTGCTCGGCGGTGTCCGAGCACGTGGAGAACGCGGGCGTGCACTCGGGCGACGCGACGCTCGTCCTGCCGCCGCAGCGCACCTACATGGAGACGGTGCGGCGCATCCGCAGGATCTCGGCGCGCATCGCCAAGGCGCTCGGCATCCACGGCCCGTTCAACATCCAGTTCCTCGCCAAGAACAACGAAGTCAGCGTCATCGAATGCAACCTGCGCGCCTCGCGCAGCTTCCCGTTCGTCTCCAAGGTGCTGCGCACCAACTTCATCGAGACCGCCGCCGCGGTGATGATGGGACGGCCGGTGGCAGCGCAGAACGGTTCCTCCACGGATCTGGAGTACGTCGGGGTGAAGGCGCCGCAGTTCTCCTTCACGCGCCTCGAAGGCGCCGACCCGGTGCTCGGCGTCGAGATGGCTTCCACCGGCGAGGTGGGCTGCATCGGCGACGACTTCGAGGAGGCCTTCCTCAAGGCGATGCTCTCGGTGGGCTTCCGGCTTCCGGTGAAGAACGTGCTCCTCTCCACCGGGCCGGTGGAGGACAAGGCGGCGTTCCTCGAAAGCGCGCGCACCCTGCGCGCCATGAACGTGAACCTGTACGCGACCGAAGGGACCGCGGCGTTCCTCAAGGCGGCCGGCATCGAGGCGACCCTGGTCCGCTGGCCCGGCGAGCTCGCCTCGCCGAACGCGCTCGAGCTCCTCGCCGAGCGCAAGGTGGACCTCGTCATCAACATCCCGAAGAGCACGGCCGAGGACGAGCTCGCGAACGACTACCGCATCCGCCGCAAGGCGGCCGACTTCGGCATCCCGCTCGTGACCAACATCCAGCTCGCGCAGCGCCTGGTCGAGGCGCTGTCGCGCAAGACGCTCGCCGAGCTGCAGATCAAGAGCTGGCAGGAATACGGCGTCGAGCGGGCGCCTGCGCCGGCGGCTTCGAAGGTGGAGGTGCTGTCATGAAGCGGGTCCTCGGCAACCTGGCGCTCGTGGTCGGCGCGCTGGCGCTCGCCTTCGGCGTGGGCGAGGTGGTGGTGCGCACGCTGTTTGCCGACCAGAACGTGCTCTATCCCCGCTACCACACCGACTACCGCTACGGGAAATATACGCTGCGCGGCACCCGGCCGAGCTCCGAGTTCACCTATACGAGCATCGACGGCAAGTGGAAGTTCGTCACGAACAGCAAGGGCTTCCGCAACGCCGCCGACTTCCCCTACGAGAAGCCCGCCGGCACCCTGCGCATCCTCAACCTGGGCGATTCGCATACGCTCGGCACCGAGGCGCGGCAGGACTTCACGTTCTCCGCCGTCGCCCCGCGCGCCTTGCAGGCGCGGGGGACGGCCGCCGAAGGGATCAACGCGGGCGTGTCCGGCTTCAGCACCGGCGAGGCGCTCGCCTTCCTCGAGAACGAGGGCGTGAAGTACAGGCCGGACGTCGTCGTGCTCGGCTTCTACGCCAACGACTTCGAGGACAACCTCAAGGCCGGGCTCTTCGCCCTGGAGGAGGGCCGGCTGGTCGAGAAGAAGCACGAGCACATCCCGGGCGTGCGGATCCAGAACGTGATCTACAGCCTCGCCCCCGTGCGCTGGCTCTCCGAGAACTCGTACTTCTACTCGCTGTTCTTCAACGCGGTGTGGGAGCACTTCAAGACGCTGGCGGCGAAGGCGGCCCGCGCCTCCCTGCCGACGGAATACGCCGTGGCGAAGGACGGCGGGCCTTCGCCGCTCGAGGTCGACCTCGCCACGGCGCTCGTGCTTCGCATGAACGAGTTCTGCCGCTCCAACGGCATGCGTTTCATGGTCGTGGACATTCCGGTGCGGCCAGGCGCCTTGCAGTTCGGCTCGTCGCTGCCCGCCGGCATGGCGGAGCGGTTGCGCGCCTCCGGGGTCGAGCTCATCCTCAGCGGGGACCTGCTCGCGCCGTACCAGGGCACCGCGGAGATGCACGTCCCCAACGGGCAGCAGCACATCTCGGAGTTCACCCACACGCTGATCGGGGTCGAGATCGCGCGCCGCATCGGCGGCGAGCGCCCGCGCGAGCAGGCGCCGGCGCCCGGCATCATCCCCGCCAGGCACTAGGACGTATCGCATGCCTTACGCCATCGCGCACCCGGTGGCGGCGATCCCGCTCGCGCGCGTGCTCGGGCGCTTCGCCGTTCCGTCGGCGCTGGCGATCGGCAGCGTGATCCCGGATGCCTGGTATCTCGTTCCGGGCCTCGACCGGCCGCTCAGCCATGCGGCGCCGGGCCTGTTCCTCTTCTGCCTGCCCGCGGGCCTGCTGGCCTACGTGGCCTTCCATCTCCTCTTCAAGGAGCCGCTGCTGCACCTCCTGCCGCCGGGCATCGCCGTACGGGCGCGAAGCTTCGCCTGCAACGGGCTGCCGCGTGCAGCCTGGCTGGCCGTGCTCGCCAACCTGCTCCTCGGCGCCGCGACCCACCAGGCGTGGGACGCCTTCACCCATGCGGGGCCGTTCGCCTCGCGCTTTCTCGACCCGGCCGTGGCGCGAGTGCTGCAGCATGCCAGCACGCTCCTCGGAGGCGCGTTCCTCGCGTGGTGGACGTGGCGCAAGCTGAAAGACGCGCCGAAGTCCACCGCCAGCGTGCTGCCGTCTCGCCCGCGCAAGCTCGTCGTCGGCGGACTCGCCGCCTTTGCGGGCATCGCCTTCACAGCGATGCTCCTCCTCGCACTGCCGGAGCTCGAGCTGCGCCAGTCGCTACGCGTGGCTGCAGTCGCAGGCGCCTGCGCGCTCGGCCTGGCGCTCTTCCTCTTCGCGCTCGTTTTCCGCTTCCGGCGGGGATAGGCGCGGCGCCGTCAGGATCGGGGCGAACCCGCCGCGCTCGGTGCGGAAGTTGGTGGTCTGGCCCTGGTAGAGGCGTGCGGCGATGAGCTGCACCTCGCCGCCGTAGACGTAGTTGCGGATGTCGACCTTCAGGCTCGATCCGGGCCCGAGTCGCCGCTCGCTGGGCACGACGAGCTCTTGCGCCACATGGTCGCCTTGCAGGATCTCCGCCCATACGCGGCGCGTGAGCTTCTCGCCGCGATACGCCGCCTTGCTCCCGTATCCGGCCGCCGGCTTGAAGAAAAGCTGCCGCCGCGCCGCCCACAGCGCGTCCGCGCGATCGGGCGTGACGCGCACGGTGCGGGCGATGCCGCGCAGCAGGACGTCGCGGGTCGCTTCGGCGACGCCCCATTCGCGCAGCCGCTCCGCGTCGGTGAGCAGGCCGAGATTGCGCTTGTTGGCGTAGAGCGCGTGCGCCCGGGGATGCGGCGTCAGCACGACCGAGCCCGCAAGGTACGCGGCGCGCAGCGCCGCATTGCCCGGAGCCTCGAGGTAGAAATCCGTCAGCCGGTTGTAGACGAGGTCGCCCGCGCGGAACGCGAGCTCGCGCGGGGAGCCGACCACCGCTTCGATTCCATGGCGGCGAAAGAGCTGGGCGAAGAGGAGGAACTCGGGATAGAGGAACTGCCCTTCGGGATCCTCGTCCACGATCAGGACGCGCGCCGGCCTTCCGCTGCGGCCCGCGGCGCGCCATTCGGAGTCGAACATCGCGACGAACCGGCGCTCCAGCTCCGCCGGGGGGACGGGCCCGCTTTCGAGCGACGCGACTTCGTCGCAGCACGCGCGCTGCGCGCGCGCAAGGACCGTGTTGAGCAGCGCGCCGCCGGCATTGGTGTTGATCTCGATGAGCCGCGGGCCGTCCGCCCCGAGGTGGAAGTCGTAGCCCATGAACACGCTCGCCGTGCCGGGGTCGTGCCGGGCGATCTGCGGCGCCCACGCAAGCGCCGCCTCGCGGTAGGCGGGCAGGGCGGCCACCTCCTCGACGGCGCGGATCACCTTCGCCATCCCGTCCACGTGCCTGCGGGAAACGAACACCGGCAGGGCGGCGAAGAGGTGCGGACACCGCTCGGCGATCAGCCCGCCCAGCCCGCGCGCCGCCGGGTCGGACTCGATCCCCCGGCGCAGCGCCTCTTTGTCGAGGCTGACGCAGAAGCAGTCCTGGTTGAACGTCTCGACCATGTTCAGGCCTTGGCGGTGGAGCGGCGCACCGGGCTGCAGGCGGCGCCGGAGCAGCAGTTCTCGGTGAGGTAGTCGACGAGCGCCAGCATGTTCGGGAAGTCGGCGGAGTAGATGACGAAGCGCCCGTCCTGGCGGCCCTTCACCAAGCCGGCATGGCTGAGGGTCGCGAGGTGGAAGGAGAGCGTCGCGCCCGGAACCTTCAGCTTTTCCCCGATCGCGCCGGCGGCCATGCCCTGCGGTCCGGTCTTCACGAGCAGCCGGAAGATCGCGAGCCTCGACGGGTGCGCCAGCGCGGCGAGCGAATCGACGGCTTGTGTCGTTTCCATGTTTCTAGAATAATCGAATCGTTTCCCTTGGGTCAAGATGACGGCATGACGGCGGGTGTGGGCGTGGTGGCGAAGCTCGGCGCGGCGCAGACCCTTGCGTGGGCGTCGAGCTACTACCTTCCCGCGGTCCTGGCGAACGCGATGGCCGCGGAGCTCGGCCTCTCGACGGCGTGGGTGTTCGTCGCCTTCTCGCTCGGCCTGCTGGTGTCCGGCTTCTGCGGCCCGCTCTCCGGCAGGCTGATCGACGCCCAGGGCGGTCACCGCGTGCTGCCCGCGTCGAACGTGCTCTTTGCCGTGTCGCTCGCGGCGCTCGGCATGGCGAGCGGCCCGGCATCGCTCGTGCTGAGCTGGCTCCTGATGGGCGTCGCGATGTCCTGCGGCCTTTATGAAGCCGCGTTCTCCACGCTCGCGAGGATCTACGGCAGTGAGGCGCGACGCGCGATCACCGGCATCACGCTGATCGCCGGCTTCGCGAGCACGATCGGATGGCCGCTCACAGCATGGCTCGAGGTTTCCTACGGCTGGCGGACCGCGTGCTTCGTCTGGGCGGCCACGCACCTCGCGCTCTGCCTCCCGCTCAACCTTTCCCTGCCGCGCGGGCGGCACGCGCCGGCCGCGTCCGCGGCTGCGTCGAGGTCGGCGCCTGCAAAGGCGCGGCAGCGCTGGATGATGGCCGCGCTCGCGTTCGTCTTTGCCGGCACGTGGTTCGGAAGCACCAGCATGGCGGCCCACCTGCCGCGCGTGCTGCAGGAGGCCGGCGCGAGCCTGCCGGCCGCCATCGCCGCGGCGGCGCTCGTCGGTCCCGCGCAGGTCGCCGCGCGCGTGCTCGAGTTCTGGCTGATGCGCCGCGTCGCCCCGGTCACCTCCGCGCAGGTCGCGACGCTCGCCCATCCCGCGGGCGTCGGCCTGCTCCTCGCGGCCGGCGCGCCCGCCGCGCCGTTCTTCACGGTCGCGCACGGGGCGGGGAACGGCGTGATGACGATTGCGAACGGGACGCTGCCGCTGCACTTCTTCGGTCCGGGCGGCTATGGCCTGCGCCAGGGCGTGCTGATGATGCCCGCGAGGTTCCTGCAGGCCGGTGCGCCGTTTGCCTTCGATCTCCTGCTCGCCTCCTTCGGCACTGCGGCGCTGTGCGTTACGGCGGCCTTCGGCCTCGCCTCGTTCGTAGTGCTCGGCCTCCTGCGGGGGCACATAAAACCGGGCACGTAACCTGCTCGCGGGGGCGGCATGCCGACCGAACTCAAAGCGGAGCTTTACCGGACCTTGCTGCTGCTCACGACCGACCCGATCCTCCTGAAGACGATCGAGTCGTGGTGCGCCGGCGCATCCGAGGCGGAGCTCGTCGAAGGCCTGCGCAACTGGAACGAGGCGAAGTCGCTCGAGCTCCAGGAGTGGCTGCCGACGCTGAGCGGCGCCGACATGGAAGCGGTCAAGAAGAAGCTGGCGGAATACCGCGCCAGCGCTCGAAGCCCCGTTTCCTGAGCGAGCAGGCCGGGCATTCGCCGCAGCCGCGTCCCCACGCGTGCGGCGAGCGCTCGCCGAGGTAGCACGTGTGCGTCTGGTCCACGATCAGCCGGACGAGCGCGTCGCCGCCGAGGTCCTGCGCGAGCTGCCAGGTCTGCGCCTTGTCGAGCCACATGAGCGGCGTCTCGATCGTCACGCGCCGGTCGAGGCCGAGGCCGAGCGCCACCTGCAGCGCCTTGAGGGTATCGTCGCGGCAGTCCGGGTAGCCGGAGAAGTCGGTCTCGCACATGCCGCCGACCAGGACCTCGAGGCCCCGGCGGTAGGCGAGCGCCGCCGCGACCGTGAAGAAGAGCAGGTTGCGGCCCGGCACGAAGGTATTGGGCAGGCCCGACTCCGACAGCGCGATCTCGCTGTCGCGCGTCAGCGCCGTCTCGCTGATCTTCCCGATCACGCCGAGGTCCACCACCGCATCGTTCTCAATGTTTTTTCCGGGAAGAATCTTCTTTAGAGAGGCGAGAATCGCGGGACGCACGTCCAGCTCGACGCGGTGGCGCTGGCCGTAGTCGAAGCCGATCGTCTCGACGCGCTCGTAGCGCGCGAGAGCCCATGCGAGGCACGTGGTGGAATCCTGGCCGCCGGAGAAGAGGACGAGGGCGCTGCGGTGCATCGGTTGACTATGCCTCGGTGGGAGGGTTTTAAATAGGGGGCATGAGCCACGAGTGCTGCCACCTGCCGGAGCCGCCGCGCGGCGTATCGTACCGCCGCGCGCTGTGGATCGCGCTCGCCGCGAACGCGGCGATGTTCCTCGTGGAAATCGCCGCCGCCGCCTTCTCCGGGTCGAGCGCGCTCGCCGCCGATGCGGTGGACTTCCTCGGCGACGCGGCGAACTACGCGCTGAGCCTGGGCGCGATCGCCGCAGGCGGCCTCTGGGTCTCACGCGTCGCGCTGCTGAAGGGCGTCGCCATGGCGCTCTACGGCGTCCTAGTGCTCGCCTACGCGGCCTGGCGCGCCTGGCTCGGCAGGCCGCCCGAGGCGCTCACCATGGGCGTCGTCGGCGTGCTGGCGCTCGCGGTGAACTTCGGCGTGGCGACGCTCCTTTTCCGCTTCCGCGAAGGCGACGCGAACATGCGCTCCGTCTGGCTGTGCACGCGCAACGATGTGATCGCCAACCTCCTCGTGCTCGTCGCCGCCGCGGGTGTCCTCGGCACCGCCACCGTGTGGCCGGACGTGCTCGTCGCGGCCATCCTCGCCACGCTGGGGCTGACCTCCGGCCGCACGGTCATCCGGCAGGCGCGCGTCGAGCTCGCCGAAAAAGGGGTCTGACCCCATTTTCTCCATTCGCACGCTGGTCCCGCCCCCGGTCGCGGTCATCGTGTGCGCGCTGATCATCTGGGGCATCCGGCGGCTCTGGCCCGAGATGGGGATCTTCATCCCGGGTCGCCGCGCGATCTACTGGACTCTGCTCGGGTTCGGCCTCCTCGTCATGGTGGCCGGCATCCTGGAATTCCGGAAGGCGCGCACGACCGTGAACCCGATGAAGCCGCACGACGCCTCGGCGCTCGTGACCGGCGGCATCTACCGCTTCACGCGCAATCCGATGTACGTCGGAGACGTGCTGATCCTGCTGGCGGTCGCGGTGTTCTTTTCCAACCCGCTCGGCCTCGCCGGGGTGGCGCTCTTCGTCGTGTGGATGGACGCTTTACAGATCCCCGCTGAAGAGCGCGCCCTGCGCGCGCGCTTCGGCGAGGCCTACGACCGCTATTGTCTCGAAGCCAGAAGGTGGCTTTAGGAGACGCGAGATGGGATGGGCGCTCTGGTACGTGATCCCGACCCTGCTAGGTAAGCTCGGCTTCTGGTGGGCGCTCGCCGCTTCCGCCGCCATCACGGTCGCGAGCTTCGCAGGGTTCGCGCCGGCGGCAGAAGGTTCGGAATCGACCTGCTGTAGGGCAAGTCCTCAGCCGACGCGCACCAGGGCCATCATGCCGGTGGCCTGGTGCTCGAGGACGTGGCAGTGGAGCATCCAGTCGCCGGGGTTGTCGGCGACGAAGGCGATCTCGGCGCGGCTGTCGGGATCGATGAGCACCGTGTCGCCGGCCACGCCCTTGCGGTTTCCCGAGATCACCTCGAACACATGCCCGTGCAGGTGGATGGGATGGTGCCAGGAGGTGTCGTTGACGAGCTCGAGCACGTAGGAAGCGTCTTTCTTCAGCTGGAGGATCGGCGAGGCGTGCGCGGCGTGCTCGTCGATGGGCCTGCCGTTGATGGTCCAGAACATCCCGCGGTGCTCGCGCTGGCTCGGCATCGCCCCCATCATCCCCCCGCCGAAGACGATCCGATGCCTTTCCGCGCCGTTGAGATCGGGTCTCTTGAAAGGATTCACCGGAAGGCGGGCCGGTATTTCCATCGTCCGCATGAGCGGTTCGTCGTTCGTGTACGCAAGGTCAAGCAGCCGGTAGGCGCGGCGCTGGTAGAAGTCGTCGATGACGCGGTGGCGGCTTCCGGGGGCGCCATTGCATTCAAGGATCAGGTCGGCGCGCTGCGCCGGGCCGAGCACTACGCGCTCCTCTTCGAGGCGGCGCGGCTCCACCGGGTGGCCGTCGAAGGCGATCAGCCACGGCGCATGGCCCTCGAAGTGCAGGCCGTAGATGCGGGCGTTGGAGGCGTTGATAAGCCGCAGGCGAATTCGCTCGCCGCTTCTTAAAGAAAAAACTTCCTGTATCGAACCGTTCACCGTCACGGTGTTTCCAACCCGGCCGTTGTGGCTCGAGTCCATCGGCGAGAGGAAGTCAGGCGTGATGCGCGCCTGGCGGTCGAGGCGCCAGTCGGAGAGCACCCACACCAGCTCGCGGTCCACCTTCGGCGGGTCGCGCTCCTCGACGATGAGCGCCCCGGCGAGGCCGCGGCCGACCTGCTCGGCGCTGCCGAGGTGCGGGTGGTACCAGAAGGTGCCGGCGTCGGGCAGCGCGAACTCGTAGGTGAAGCGCCCGCCGTTCGCGGCGATGGGCTTCTGCGTCACCTCCGGCACGCCGTCCATGGCGTTCGGCAGGCGGATGCCGTGCCAGTGCACCGTCGTGGCGACGGGCAGCGCGTTCTCCACTTCGATGCGCAGCACGTCGCCCTGCCGGTAGCGCAGCACCGGCCCGGGCACCGTGCCGTCGTACGCCCAGACGTCCGTCTTCGGGTTCTGCGCCCCGACCAGGTGTTGCGACGTGGGCCGGAGCTTGAGGACGCGGGGGTTGTCCGCAAACGCTTTTCCCCAGAAGGGAAGCGATGCGAGCAACCCCGAAGCGGAGAGGAACCGCCTGCGGTTCAAGCCTTCACGGCCTCATAGCCGGCCGCGTCGAGCGCGCTGATCACGTCCTGCTCGCTCAGCTTGCCGTCCACGCTCACGCGCTTCGTCGCCAGGTCCACGCGCACGTCCGCGCTCGAGTCGAGCGCCTTGACGGCCTTCGTCACGGAATTGACGCAGCCGCCGCAGGTCATGTCATTCACGGTCAGTTCGATCATCGGGGTTCCTTTCAGTTGCTTCCAATATGAACCCTCCCGCCGTGGCAAGGTCAAGCCGTGCGCAAGCTCTCGCCGCATCGTTCAGGCGTTTCGACGCCTGCGGCGCGCGGCGCGCACTGCGGAGGAGCCGACCGCGACCGGGTCGCTCGCCGGGAAGGTGTCCTTCAGCCCGTCGTCGACGCGCTTGTCGAGCGCCTTGTCCTCGCGCGCGCGTGCCTCGGGGTCGCTGCGCCGTTCCTTCTTCGCAGGGCTAGCGTCTTTTCGCATTGCGGATCATCTCCTCGCGCGCCTCGAGCAGGGCGGGCGTCTTCCAGTGGCTCTTGATGTAGGCGAGCACGGCCCAGATCTCGGCGTCCGACAGGACGTTGCCGAAGGCCGGCATGTCGCTCGTGTAGCGCGGCGGCGCGTACTTGCCGGGCACGAGCCCTTCCTTGGTGATGCCGAACAGCACCTCGTCGGTGTGGTGCCAGGTGTGGCCGCTCTCGTCGTGCGGCGGTGCCGGCATGCGGTTGCTCGGCAGGCGCTGGCGCCAGTTCGGCTGCCCCTCCAGCTTCGCGCCGTGACAGCTCGCGCAATGCTGGTCGTACACCTTGCGCCCGAGCGCGACCTGCTCCGCGTCCTTCGGATCGGCCTGCGAAGGCGCCGTGCCCTCGCCGCATGCGGCGAGGAAGAAAACCACGACGGTGGCTAGAGCGCCGAGGCGCCGGCGCGCAGGCACGCACGACTTGCGGTGGCCGAGGGCATGTAGAAGCGGATGCCCAGGCGCACGGCTTCGGGCGAGCGCCAGGTGCGCACGCGGTCGTTGCGCTTCAGCCATGCCGCGTAGCCGGCGGGCGCGTAGGTGCCGCGCTTCGCGGCGATCGACGAGCGGTTGTGCGTCTCGACGCAGCTGATGGAGAAGCTGCGGCCGCGCTCGACGCAGGGTTTGTCGGTGAACCGGTAGAGCGCGCGGGCGATGCCGCGGCCGCGATGCGAGGGCAGCACGAGGCTCTTGTACATCCACACGCCGCCGGGGTGGAAATCGACCCACACGCCGTCGAGATGATGCAGCGGCGAGAAGGCGAACCAGCAATAGCCGACGAGCGCGCCACGGTCGAAGGCGCCGGCGCAAAGATCGCCACGCGCGAACGCGGCAGCGAGCTTGGCGGGTGCAAGGTCGAGTCGCGGCTGCGCGCAGAAGGGCAGCAAATCCGCCGCGCCGAGCATGCGCACGTCGATGCCTTCCGGCACGGCGGGCGGCGCGGCCGGATCGAGCGGCCGCTTGAAAAAACGGTAGAAGCGCACGCCGGCATGGCGTGCGAAAACCCGGGCGATGCGCTCGTGCATGGAGGCATTCTCGGGCGCGCCCTTTTCGGCCGTGCCGCAGGCGGGATAGCCCTTTCAGGGGGCTACTTCGCCGGCTGGATGCGGGTGACGGTGTAGGCGCCGTCGACCTTCTCGGCGCCGAAGCGCACCTTGTCTCCGGCCTTCACCTGGTCGAGGAGCTTCGGGTCCTTCACCCGGTAGACCATCGTCATGCCGTGCGGCATGTCGAGCTGCGGCATCGGGCCGTGCTGGATCGTGACCTTCTGCGCACCCTTGTCGACGCGCCGCACTTCGCCGTCGGCGAGCTCCTCGCTGCCCGCGTGCCCGTGCTTGTGCCCCGGCACGGAATGGTGGACGGGCCCCGCGCCGTAGCCGCGCAGCGCGTCGTAATGCTTGACCTGCTCGTCGGTGAGGAGCGCGCGCATGCGGCGGTGGGTCTCCAGGTGCGAGAGGCGGTATTCGCCCTGCAGCTTGGCCGTCGCGCGTACCGCATCTTCCAGCGCCTCCGGGGCGACCTTGCCGCTGCGGAACAGCGCTTCCAGCGCCCGCTCGGACTGCACCAGCTTCGCGCCGATGGCGCGCGCCTCGGCCTTGTGCGCGTCCATCAGCGCCCGGGTCTTCGCCTTCTGCTCCTCCGACAGGCCGAGCCGGTCGGCGAGCTCCAGCGCGTGCATCGGCCCCGGGAAATGGTTCAGCTCCGCCGGCTTCGCGTAGCCCATCCCGGCGCCGGCGAGGTACTGCTTTACTTCCTCGGGCGAGAGGGCCTTGAGGTCGCGATGTTCCTGGCCGGCGTACTGCGCGAGCGCGGTCAACGGAACGAGCATGAAAAAGAAAACGAACCGCTTCATTTCGTCACCTTCACCTTTCCGATCATGCCGGCTTCGAAGTGCCCCGGGACGAGGCAGCCGTAGTAGAACTCGCCCGGGTTCGTGAACTGCCAGACCACGCCGCCCCCCTGCCCGGGCACCGCGCGGGTCGAATGCGGATCGTCGTGCTCCATGCCGGGATGCCTGCGCATCATCTCCGCGTGCTCCTTCAGGCTCTGCATGGTACCGAGGACGAACTCGTGCTGCACCTTGCCGGAATTGCGCACTCGAAAGCGCACCGTCTGGCCGCGCTTCACCGTGATCTCGGAAGGCGCGAAGCGCATCCGGTCGCTCATGTCGACGTCGATCGCCCGCGTCACCGCGTTCGGGTCGCCCGGCCGGCCGAACGGCGTCTCGTCATGGGCGAATGCGAACGCCGGAATCGCCAGCAGGAGAAGCAACGAGCGTTTCATTTCAATGTGCTCCGTGATGGTGGCCATGGACGCTCGCGAGGTCTTCGAGGATCGGGCAGTCGGGGCGGTGGTCGCCATGGCAGTGACGCGTGAGGTGCTCGAGCGTCTCCACCATGGACTCCAGCTCGGCGATCTTCTTCCTCAGGTCGTCCACGTGCTTGCCGGCGATCTTCTTCACCGCGGCGCTGGAGCGGCCCTTGTTGCGCCACAGGCCGAGGAGCTCGCGGATCTCCTCCATCGAGAAGCCGAGGTCGCGCGAGCGGCGGATGAAGCGCAGCTCGTGCACGTCGTTCGGGCTGTAGACGCGGTAGTTCGAGTGCGTGCGCGCCACCTTCGCCAGGAGCCCGATCGCCTCGTAGTGGCGGATCATCTTGATCGATACGCCGCTCGCGGCGGCCGCTTCGCCGATGTTCATGCTTCGTCCCCGGGTTTCCAGCGTTTCAGGAGGAGGGTGTTCGAGACCACGCTCAGGCTCGACAGCGCCATCGCCGCGCCGGCCACCACCGGGCTGAGGATGCCGAGCGCGGCGAGCGGGATGCCGACCACGTTGTAGACGAACGCCCAGAAGAGGTTCTGGCGGATCTTCGCGTAGGTGCGGCGCGAGACGTCGATCGCCGCCGGCACGAGGCGCGGGTCCGCGCGCATCAGCGTGACGCCCGCCGTGTGCATCGCCACGTCGGTGCCGCTTCCCATCGCGATGCCGAGGTCCGCGGCGGCGAGCGCGGGCGCGTCGTTCACGCCGT
>DASPMF010000264.1:0-12716 GCA_035627155.1 Burkholderiales bacterium
GCAGCTCCTCGGCGTGAAGGCGGTCATCGCGCGCAGCTTCGAGCGCATCCATCGCTCGAATCTCGTCGGCATGGGCGTGCTGCCCCTGCAGTTCATGGGCGACGACTCCGCGCAGGCGCTCGGGCTCAAGGGCGACGAGACGGTCGACATCCTCACTCCGGGCGAACTGCGCCCGCAGCAGGAGATCGCGGTCGTCATCCGCAACCCTTCAGGCGAAGAAAAGCGCATCACGGTGAAGTCGCGCATCGACACCGCGATCGAGGTCGACTACTACAAGCACGGCGGGATCCTTCCCTACGTGCTGCGCGAGATCATCTCGAAGGCCGGTCCGGCAAAGTCGCGGGCCGCCTAGTTCGGGGCCGGGCGCGCGGCGTCGTGCGGCGCGCGCCCCGTCTCGATCATCGTCTTCATCCGCAGCAGGTCGGCGTCCATTTCGGTCTTCGGGTCGGCGCCGAAGAGCGCCGCGATTGCGTGGCCGAACTCGCCGGCGGGCGGGAAGTAGCGCAGCCGCACCGTGATCCGCGTGCCGCTGCCGTTCTGCGGATCGAAGCGCACGCTGCCGTCGTGGCGCACCACCGAGCCGGCGGTCGCGCGCCATTCGATGAGGCGGTTGGTGATCACGCGCGACACTTCCGCAGTCCAGTGCACCGGCACGCCCGCCGGCCCCGCCACCGTCCAGCGCGACAGCCCTTCCGAGACGCGCTGCACGTCCTTCACGTTGGCCATGAAGCGCGGGAAGTTCTGGTAGTCGGTCCAGAACTCGAACACTTCCTGCGGCGGCGCGTTGACCTGGATGCGCTTCTCGACCGTGATGCCGCGGCCGCCGATGCCGAGCAGGGTGGCGAGGTCCTTGTTCGTCACCGCGCGCGCCAGCAAGCCGCCGCCCGCCGCGCCGAGGAGCGCCCCGCGCAACCGGCCGGTGCCGACGCTCTTCAGCATGAGGCCGGCGCCAAGGGCGCCGGTCAGCAGGCGCGCCGCGGGCGACCAGTTGTCCTGCCAGAGCTCGAAGCGCCGCCCGTTCCGCGGCACGCCGCCCTGAAGCGCCGACACGCCCTCCGCGCTGCGGTGCACTTCCAGGTGGTCGCTGACGCCCCGCACGCCGGGCACCTGGCGAACGGCTTCGAGGAGCTGGCGCACTTCGTCGGCGAGGATCGGTCCGGAGAGGTCGACATGCCCGCGATCCACGAACGCCTGCACGGCATGCGGATGCGACACCACCCGGCCGAGCGCCGCGCGCACGCGCGCGACGAGCGCCGGGTCGCTCACGTCGTCGTGGTTGAAGAGGCGCTTCGCCTCGGCGATAACGCCTTGTGCCCGGTGCGCCGTGTCGCGCATCGTCACGTCGGCCGCTTCGTTCACGACTTTCGCCGCATGCACAAGCTTGTCCCGCGTCAGCGCCCGGCGACGACGGCCGAGCCCCGGGTCCAGGAAGTACATCGCGAGCGCGCCCACGGCGCCGCCGAAGAGAAGTCTATTCATGCGTGCTTAGAACCAAGTTGCATCGGTAGCGTTCCAATCCTCATATGCCTACCACATGGATCGTCACAGGCGACGCGGCCCGCGCCCGCATCCTGCAAGTAACGGGCCGCAACCAGGTCGAGGAAATCGAGAGCTTCGTCAATCCGAAGGGACGCATGCACGACCGCGACCTCGAGAACGGCGCCCGCCCGCGGTTCGACGGGCACGGCGGCGTCGGCAAGCCCGGGTCGGCTTCGACCGGAGGGCCCGGCAACGATCGCGAGGACATGGGCGCTTCGGAGCTCGAGGCGGAGAAGTTCTCCAGGCAGATCGGGCGCTACCTGGACCACGCGCGCGTCAAGAAGCGCTACGACCGCCTGTTCATCGTCGCGCCGCCCCGCTTCCTCGGCATGATGAGGAAGGAGCTCGGCAAGGAAGTGCAGAAGCTCGTGCAGGACGAGATCGACAAGGACCTCTCCTGGTTCGACGCGCGCGAGATCGACCGCTTCCTGAAGGGCGACGGGACCGCCGCGAGATACCCCTAGGCGCCCGGCTAGGGCAGCCGGGATAGGTAGTGCGCGAGCGCCCGGATCTCCTCGTCCTTCACGCCGTAGAGCGCGGCGGCCATGATGGTGTCGCCCCCCGAGCGCTTGCCGTCCCGGTACGCGAGCATCTCGGACACGAGGTAGTCCTCGCGCTGGCCGGCAAGCCGCGGCATCTGCTTCTGGCCCTGGAAATTCGCGGTGTGACACACCCCGCAACGCAGCTTCTTCGCCAGCGCCTCCCCTTTCCGGGCAACCTCCCTATCCGAAGGCGACTGGGCGACCGGCCGGGCCTTGAGCTTCGAAAAGTGCTCGGCGAGCGCCACGATCTCGGCGTCCTTCATGCCGGCGAGGATCGGCGTCATCACGGGCGAGCGGCGCAGCTCCTCGCGGAAGAGGATCATCTGGTTTTCGAGGAAGAGCTGCGGCTGCCCGGCAAGCGACGGCACGCCCTGGGTGACGGAATTGCCGTCGGGCCCGTGGCACGCGGTGCATTGCGAGAGCCTTTCTCCCTGGGAGAAAGCGAAGGAGGAAACAAAAAGGGCGGCGAGCCAGGCCCACCGCCCTTTCCCCGGCGCCTGCACTATTTCTTGGCGGCGGGCTTGGCCGATCCGTAGCTGATGCGGTAGATCGCGCCGACCTGCTCGTCCGACACGAGCAGCGCCCCGTCGGGCATCTGCGCGATGTACGCAGGCCGGCCCCAGAACTTGTAGGCCTCCTTGCTCTCGTTGAAGCCCGTCAGGAACGGCGTGATCTTGCCGCCCTTGCCGTCCGCGCCCACGCGCACCGTCACGACGTCGAATCCCGAGGGCTTCTCGCGATTCCAGGAGCCCTTGCGCGCGATGAATGCGACGTTCCGGTACTCCTTGGGGAACATCTTGCCGGTGTAGAACTTGATGCCCATCGCGGCGACATGCGGCCCGAGCAGCAACGCGGGCTTGGCCATGCCTTCGCAGGCTTTCTCCTTCTTCACGTCCGGATCCGGCGTGCCGTTGTTGTGGCAGTACGGGAAGCCGAAATTGAGGCCCGCCTTGGAGAGCCGGTTGAGCTCGTCGTGGAAGCCCTTGTCCCCCGCCCAGTCGCGGCCATGGTCGGTGAACCAGAGCTCGCCGGTCTTCGGGTGCCAGTCGAAGCCGACCGAGTTGCGCACGCCGGTCGCGATGACCTCCTTGCCCGACCCGTCCGCGTTGTAGCGGCGGATCTGCGCGTACTCGTCCGAAGGCAGCTCGCAGATGTTGCACGGCGCGCCGAACGGCACGTAGAGCTTCTTGTCCGGCCCGAACGCGACGTACTTCCAGTTGTGGTGCTGCTCCTTCGGCAGGTCGAACTTCGCGGTGAGGTCCTCGGGCTGCGCGTTCGCGTTCGACGCGATGTCGTTGAACTTGAGCACCTTGTCGATTGCGAAGACGTAGAGCGCGCCCCCGTTGACCGCGACCCCCGCCGGCTGGTTCAGCTTGTCGATGACGGTGCGCACGCTGCGCTTGCCGCCTTCGTCGGTCACCTCGTAGACGCGGCCGATGGAGCGGGTTCCCACCCACACCTTCTTGCCGTCCTCGGACACGGCCATCGCCCGGCCGCCGGGGAGCCCGCTTGCCCACAGCTCGACCTTGAATCCCTTGGGCGCCTTTAGCTTGCTGACCGGGATTTGGCTCGCCGGCGTCTCGGTCATCTTGCCCGCATGCGGCGCGAGCTTGGACTCGGCTTGGGCGGGCGGCTTGCCCTGGTGCCACGCCGGCGGTGGCTTGGGTTTGTCCTGCGCCTGCGCGGTGAGCGCAAAGGCGGTGCTGACTGCAAGGGCAACGATCTTCAAGTTCATTTTCCTTCTCCTTCTGCGAGGGATGGGAATGCTACTACCGCGCGCGTGAACTCAGAACCGCAGGCTCGCTTGCAGCCCGAGCAGCATGCTGCGGCGCGAAGACGGTTCGTAGTAGCGGCCGTTTCCTTCGTTCACGATGACCGAGCCTACGTAGTTGCGGTCGGAAAGGTTATCCAGGCGTACGAACTCCATCAGCCGCCACCTTTCACCTTCCTGAACGAGCCCGGCCATAAGGTTCAGCACGGTATAGGCGTCCGCAAATTCCGAGTTGAGGTCATTGACCGCTACGCGGGACTTGCGGATGCCCTCCAGCTGCGCAACGAAGGGCGCCCGGCGGTAGCCGAGGGAACCATAGAGGAGGTGTCGCGGGACCCCGGGGATCATGCTTCCCGAAGGCACCGCGACCACGCCGGTGGTGAAGGCGTCCCGATACTCGGCTTCCAGGAAGGTATACGCCGCGCGCGCTTCCCACGGGCCGGTGCCGACGCTCTCGGCCGAGAGCTCCAGGCCGCGGCGGTCCGTATGGCCGACATTCTTGAAGGTCGCCCGGCCGCCGACGTTCTGATCGACCACGATCTCGTTCGACGTCACGACGTCGAACACCGCGGCGTTGAGGCGCCAGCGCGCCAGGACGGTCTTGACCCCGGCCTCCGCGTGCCGGCTGCGGCTTGCCTCCAGCTCGAAGTTCAGCCCTGTCGCCCCCGGGCGGTTGGCGAGCTCCAGGAACGTGGGCGTTTCGAAGCCGCGGCCCACGCTCGCATAGAGGGCGGTGGTTTTCGATGCCAGGAACGCCACCCCGGCGGCGGGCGTGGTCGCGCGGTAGGCGCGGTTGCCGCTGTCGTCCTGGTTGCCGACGAAGTAGTCGTCGTTGCGGAAACGCACGCTCGTGCGGCGCAGCCCCGCGTGCAGCCGCCAGCGCTCCGCCGCGTGCCACTCCGCCTGGACGAACTGGCCGTTGCTGAACATCCGGTTGTCCTCGTCGCGCGTCAGCGCCGCGGGAACGCCATTGGCGTTGTCGAATCCGCGGCGCCGGTCGACGGCGCGCTCGTGCTCGGCGCCGAACGCCAGCTGGAGCCGGCGCCCCAGCCACTGCGCGTCGTGGAAGGCGCGCAAGGCGCCGCCTCCATAGTCCCGGTCGAGGTTGATGACGGCGTTCGGGTTGAAAGGCAGGAATTGCTCGACGCGGCGCTCCCCGTAGTACAGCGTCGCCTCGGCGCGCGTGTCCGGCGACAGGCGGTGCGCGAGCGTCAGTCCGGTCTGGTCCTGCAAGGTCGTCTTGCGCGCGTTGAACTGGAGCACCTGCGCGCGCACCTGCCGCGGATCCTGCTCGACCTGGGCGCGCGTCAAGCCGCCGGGGTCCTGGGCGTCGGGCTGGCGCAGGCCGTTGGCCACCAGCGTGAGGGAGGTGTCCTCGCTCATCCGTACCCGCGCCTTGGCGTTGATCTGGTCGCGCACCGCGGCGCTGTGCCGGCGGTAGCCGTCGGTCTCGAAGCGCGACGCGTCGACGATGCCGTTCAGCACGCCCCAGGTGCCGCCGAACTTGAGCGCGGCGCGCCTCGATCCATAGCCGCCCGCGAAGGCGTTCGCCTCGATCGTGGGCGACTCCGGGCCGTCTTCGCTTTGCGCCACGATGACGCCGCCGGCGGCGTTGCCGTACAGGCTCGAGAACGGGCCGCGCAGCACCTCGATGCTGCGCGTCGATCCGAGCGGGATCGTGGCCGCCTGGCCCTGCCCGTCCGGCATGCTCGCGGGGATCCCGTCCACGATGATGCGGATTCCCCGCACGCCGAACGTCGAGCGCGCGCCAAAGCCGCGCGACGAGATCTGCAGGTCCTGCGCGTAGTTCTGCCGGTTCTGCACCACGATGCCAGGCACCCGGCCGAGCGTCTCGGAAAGGTTGACCTGGGGGCGCCCGTCGCGAAGCTCCTCGCCGTAGACCCGGTCCACGGAGGCCGGCACCTCGAGGCTCGGGCGCGGGCTGCGCGTGGCCGAGACGACGACCCCGTCTTCGTC
The DNA here is from genome assembly GCA_035627155.1 of Burkholderiales bacterium. Classification (GTDB taxonomy): domain Bacteria; phylum Pseudomonadota; class Gammaproteobacteria; order Burkholderiales; family SG8-39; genus SCGC-AG-212-J23. The sequence goes on from DASPMF010000264.1 coordinate 5,830, forward strand.
CTGCGCAAGCAGGCAGGCCGGGGCAAGGAGAAGCGCGAAGGCGGCCGGGGTGCGTCGCACGGGAAGCGAAAGCTAAGGCTAGTTCAGGAAGTCGTCTAGCTTCCTGCGGTCGCGCTTGGTCGGGCGGCCCTTGATCGCGAGCGCCGGCTCGGGGCTGAAACGGCGCACGTCGAGCAGCCTTTCGCGCTCCGCGCGGCTTTCCGGGGTCTCCTCGTAGAGCTTGCGCGCCGTCTCCGCCGGGCCCCGCTTGTCGCTCAGCCCGCGGACCTTGACCGCCCACCGGAACTCGCCGATCCGGATCGAAACGTCCTGCCCCACCTTCAGGTCCTGCGCCGGCTTTACGCGGGCGTCGCCCACCTTCACCCGCCCCGCCTCGATGGCCTGCTGGGCGAGGCTGCGGGTCTTGAAGAACCGCGCCGCCCAGAGCCACTTGTCGATTCGCATCAGGCTTTGGCCAGCACTCCGACCGGACACGTCGCGCCAGTGCCGGCGAGGCCGCAGTAGCCGCCCGGATTCTTGGCGAGGTACTGCTGGTGGTATTCCTCGGCGTAGTAGAACTGCGGCGCCTCGCGGATCTCCGTGGTGATGAAGCCGTAGCCCTTTTCCTTCAGCGCGTTCTGGAAGAGCTCCTTCGACTCGCGTGCCGCGCGCGCCTGCGCGGGGCCGTAGGTGTAGATCGCCGAGCGGTACTGGGTGCCGCTGTCGTTGCCCTGCCGCATTCCTTGCGTCGGGTCGTGGTTCTCCCAGAACGTCTTAAGGAGCTCTTCGTAGGAAATGCGCTTCGGGTCGAAGACCACCAGCACGGCTTCGGTGTGGTTGGTGAACCCGCTGCACACTTCCTCGTAGGAAGGGTTCTTCGTCTCGCCGCCGGCGTAGCCCACCGCGGTCGAGTAGACGCCCGGCAGCTCCCAGAACAGGCGCTCGGCGCCCCAGAAGCAGCCCATGCCGAACTGCGCAAGCTCCATGCCCTCCGGAAACGGCGCCTCGAGGCGGTTGCCGTTGACGAAGTGCTTCGCTGGCACGCGCATCTTCTCAGCGCGCCCGGGAAGCGTGGCGGACGCCGGCATCAAGCTCTTGACCTTCTTCGCGAATCCGAACATGGAGGACCTCCGGGTTTCCTTAGAATAGCACCATGAAAATCTGCGTTTACGGCGCCGGCGCCATCGGTGGTTTGATCGCCGCCTGGCTGGCGCGTTCCGGGCATGACGTCTCGGTCGTCGCGCGTGGCGCGCACCTCGAGGCGATCCGCCGCGACGGCCTCAGGGTGCGCGACCGCGAGAGCGGCGCCGTGCAGGCGTCCAAGGTCGCCGCCGCCTCCGATCCCGCCGACTTCGGTGCGCAGGACTACGTGATCGTCGCGGTCAAGGCGCAAAGCCTTACGGACGTCGCCAGGCACATCGAGAAGCTGCTCGACCGCGACACCACGGTGGTGACCGCGATGAACGGCGTGCCCTGGTGGTTCTTCGACCGCCTGGCCTTCGGCGGCGGACGCCAGCGCCTGGAGTCGCTCGACCCCGACGGAGTGCTTTCCCGCGCCATGCCCACGGATCGCATCGTCGGCTGCGTGGTGCATGTCGCCGCGTCGACGCCGGAGCCGGGCCTGATCAGCCACAACATGGGCCGCAAGCTGATCCTCGGCGAGCCCGGCGGCCGGAACGGCGCGCGCACCGGGCGGATCGTGGAAGCGCTGGGCAAGGCGGGATTCGAAGCGATCGCGTCCCAGGCGATCGAGAAGGAGTTCTGGGTCAAGCTCCTCGGCAACGTGAGCTTCAACCCCGTTTCCGCGCTCACCATGAGCACGGCCGATCGCCTCATCGCCGACGAGCACGTGAAAGGCTACATGGTCGAGATCATGCGCGAGGTGCTCGCCATCGGTCGCGCGGTCGGCGTCGACGCGGACATCGATCCGGAGGCGCGCATCGACATGGCACGCCGCCTCGGCCAGTTCAAGACCTCGATGCTGCAGGACCTCGAAGCCGGCAAGTCGCTCGAGATCGACGGCCTGCTCGCCGGCACGCTCGAGATCGCCCGCAAGGCCGGCGTGCGGGCGCCCTTCACCGAGAGCCTGTTCGGGCTCGTCCGGGCACGCGCCATCACGACGAAGCAGTACGCGGGGGCGGCATGATCGCCCTGGACGTCTACGCCGCCTACGTCCTCACCTGCTTTCTCATCGCGGTCGTGCCCGGCCCGACCGTCACGGTCATCGTCGCCAACGGCCTCGCGCACGGCACGCGCGCCGGACTGCTGAATGTCGCCGGCACGCAGGCGGGCCTTGCGCTGATGATGCTCGTCCTCGTGGTCGGCCTCGCCTCGGTAATCGAGGCGATGGGGTGGCTGTTCGACTGGCTGCGCATCGCCGGGGCGATCTACCTCGCATGGCTCGGATGGAAGCTCATCCGCAGCCCCGACTTCGACCTCGACGCGCAGAAAGTCCCGGCGCCGCGCGGCGGCTTCTTCCTGCAGGGCTTCCTCGTCCTGATGGCGAACCCGAAGGCGCTGCTCTGGTTCGGCGCCTTCATCCCCCAGTTCATCGATCCGCAAGGCAACTACGTCGCGCAGATCGTGCTGCTCGGCGTCACGGCGATGGCGGTCGCCTTCGTCTCCGACGGCGCCTATGCGGTGCTGACCGGGCGCGCCGGCCGGATCCTTTCGCGCAAGCGCGTGCGCCTGGTCTCGCGCACCAGCGGCGCGTTCCTCATCGGAGGCGGCATCTGGCTCGCGTTGACACGCGCCCGGTAGAAAGCCTCCCGGCGGGCAAGACGCTCGCCGTGGCGCCGATGATGGACTGGACGGACCGGCACTGCCGCTACTTCCTGCGCCAGGTGTCGGGCTTCGCCCGCCTCTACACCGAGATGATCACCACCGGCGCGCTGGTTCACGGCGACGTCGACCGGCACCTCGCCTTCAGTCCGGAAGAGCATCCGGTCGCCGTCCAGCTGGGGGGCTGCGATCCGCACGAATTGAGTTTCTCTGCAAAGAAGGCGCAAGCGTACGGCTACGACGAGATCAACCTCAACGTCGGCTGCCCGAGCGAGCGCGTGCAGCGCGGCGCCTTCGGCGCCTGCCTGATGGCCGAGCCGCAGCTGGTGGCCCACTGCGTGCGCGCCATTGGAGAAGCGGTGAAGATTCCCGTGACGGTCAAGCACCGCACCGGAATCGATTCGGTGCAGGACTACGATTTCCTCGCCGGATTCGTTGCCACGGTCAAGGACGCCGGCTGCGACACGTTCATCGTCCACGCGAGGAACGCGATCCTGAAGGGCCTCTCGCCGAAGGAGAACCGCGAGGTCCCGCCGCTCAAGTACGGCTACGTGTACCGGTTGAAGAAGGATTTCCCCGGCCTGCAGGTCGTCATCAACGGCGGGATCACCACGGCCGAGCAGGTCCGCGCCCACCTCGAGCAGGTGGACGGGGTGATGATCGGGCGGTCTGCGTATCACGACCCGTGGTTGCTCGCCGATGGCGGGAAGACGCGCGCGGACGTCGTCCGGGCGATGGTGCCGTACGTGGAGCGGGTCGTCGCCGAAGGGGGCTCGGTCCGCAACGTCGCCCGGCACATGCTCGGCCTCTACCACGGCACGCGGCGCGCCCGTCTCTGGCGGCGGATGATGTCGGACTCCGTGCGCCTGCGTCGAAACGACCCCGGCCTGCTCCTGGAGGCGCTGGATGCCGTGGAGAACGGCGGGAGTATGATCGAGGCATGTCAGCCAACCTCAAGGAAGTCGGCCGTTCCGGGGTCCGTGAGCGCGTAAGCCGGGAGGAATGGCAGGTCCGCGTGGACCTCGCCGCGGCCTATCAGCTCGCCCACCTGTTCAAGTGGACGGACCTCATCTACACGCATTTCTCGGCGCGCGTCCCGGGATCCGAGGATTTCCTCATCAACCCTTACGGGCTGATGTTCGACGAGATCACCGCCTCGAGCCTGGTGAAGATCAGCCCGGAGGGCAAGGTGCTCGAGGACGAGCTCGGCCTGGGCTACAACGAGGCGGGCTTTGTCATCCACGGCTGCGTGCACGAAGCGCGGCCGGAGGTGGCCTGCGTCATCCATACGCATACGCGCGCCGGCGTCGCCGTCTCCGCGATGAAGTGCGGGCTGCTGCCGCTCAGCCAGCACGCGCAGTACTGCGAGCAGATGGTCACGTATCACGACTACGAAGGCATCGCGCTCGAGATGGACGAGCGCGCGCGCATGGCCGCCGACCTCGGCAAGACCTCGCGCGCCATGATTCTGCGCAACCACGGCCTGCTCGCCCTAGGGCGCACCGTGAGCGAGGCATGGGAAACGATGTACTACCTCGACTGCGCCTGCCAGATCCAGATCGACGCGCTGTCCGGCGGGATGGAGAACGTGCTGAAGATGTCCGAGCAGGCGGCGAAGACCGCCGCCGCCCAATTCAACCGCCCCAACCGCCCGGCGGTGGCCAAGGGCTGGACGGCGCTCCTGAGGATGCTGGAGCGCCGCGGCATCGACTACGCTGCCTGAATAGATCGGGGTCAGGCACCGAACTCCATTCGGTGCCTGACCCCGAATTTGGGTCAGTCGGGGACGATCCCGACTTCCTTCGTCGTTTTCCTCCAGAGCTCGAGCTGCTCGCGGTGGAACGCGACGAGCTCCTCGGTGGTCGAGCTCTGCGCCTCGAAGGCGTGGCGCGCGACGCCCTCCTTCACCGCCGGCATCGCCATCACCTGCTGCACCGCCTTCTCCAGGCGATCGACCACGTCCTTCGGCATCCTGGCCGGTCCGTAGATCGCGGCATACGGCTGGATCGGGATGTCCTTCAGCCCGGCTTCCTTCATCGTCGGCGCATCCGGCAGCAGCGGGCTGCGGCTCGGCAGCAGCGCGGCATGGGCGCGCACCTTGCCGTCCTTCACGTGCGGGATCACCGAGCCCGGCGTGGCGATCAGGAACTGCACGCGGCCTGCGACCAGGTCGAGGGTGGCGGCGGCATCCCCCTTGTAGGGGATGTGCTGCATCTTCAGCCCCTCCATGGACGCGAGCTGCGCGGTGGTGATGATGCTCGTGCTGTTTCCGGTGCCGTAGTTCAGCTTGCCGGGGTTCTGCTTCACGTACTCGATCAGCCCCTTCATGTCCTTCGCCGGCACGCTCGCGTGTGCGAAGACGAAGAAGCCGAACTTGCCGACGAGCGCGACGGGCGTGAAGTCGTTCAGCGGGTCGTACGGCGGGTTCTTGCGCAGCACCGGCGCGGCGCACATGCCGGTGTTGGTGCCGAAGAGCAGCGTGTACCCGTCGGGCGACGCGTTCTTCACGTCGTTGCCGGCGATCGCGCCATCCGCGCCGGCCTTGTAGTCCAGGACCACCGGCTGCCCGAGCACCTGGCCGAGCGGCTGCGCCACCACCCGCGCGGTCAGGTCCGCCGCGCCGCCGGGCGGGAACGGGACCACCATGCGGATGGGTTTCTGCGGGTATTGCGCCGCGGCCGCGGCGCAGAACGACAGTCCGACGATGAACGACAACAGTCTTTTCATGGGTTCCTCCTCCAGAGGACCCCTAGTCTACGTCGCAGCGGCCCTGCGTGTCCGCCCCGGCAGCTGCATCACCGTCAGGATGGCGAGGAGCGAGAAGCCGAAGATGACGTAGAACACCGCCTGCGGCATGCCGTGGTCGAGGAGCCACCCGAAGAGGACCGGCGTGCCCAGCGAGCCGACGTCCAGGCCGGCGTAGACGAAGCCATACACGCGCCCGCTCGCGCCCGGCGGAGTGGAGGCCTTGACGATCATGTCCCGCGAAGGATTGGTCACGCCCATCGAGAAGCCGGTCAGGCCGAACAGCAGCGGCAGCAGCGCCGCCGGCAGCGCGGCCGAGGCGATGACGAGCATGAAGCTCGCCCCGAGCGCGAGGCCGCCGATCGCGACGAGGTCGTGGCGCGAGGCCTTCGTGGCGATGAACCCGCCGGCCAGCATGCCCAGCGCGCCGCCCGCCATGTAGGTGGTGAGCGCGGTGGAGGCGAAGGCCACCGTCACCCCGTGCTGCATGGTCATCGCCGTGATGCTGAAGTGCTGCACACCCACCAGGCCGCAGCAATAGATCACGAAATACAGGAAGCACAGCACCACCGGCGCGCTCAGGAGCACGCGCGCGTCGTCGCGGGCGCTCGCGCGCCCCGCCGCCGGCGCGACCGCGACGTGGAGCCGCGGCTGGTTTGCGAGGAGCACGATCAGCACCGCCAGCCCGATCGCCGCCGCGACGAAGAGCGCCGCGTGCCAGCCGAACGCCGCGCCCATCGCGGCGCTGAAGAGCGGCGCCGCCGCATAGCCGATCGACCCGGCCATGCCGTGCGCGCTGTACGCGTAGCCGAGGTGCGAGGCGTCCACGCGCGCGTTGAGGATGCTGAAGTCCGCGGGATGGAACGCGCTGTTGCCGAGTCCCGCGAGCAGGAGCCCGACGACCAGCATCGGATAGGAGTGCGCCGCGCCGGCCAGCGCGATGCCCGCAACCATCAGCGCCAGCCCGCCGGTCAGGACGCCGCGCGCCCCGACCCGGTCCACCACGAACCCGGCGATCGGCTGGAAGAGCGCCGACGCTGCGTAGAAGAGCGTCATCGCGAATCCGAGCGCTGCGTACGAGACGCCCAGCTCGTCCTTGATGAAGGGAAGCAGCGGCGCGACGACGAGCTGGTAGAAATGGCTCATGCCGTGCGCGACCGACACCAGGCCGATGACGAAGGCGCTCGCCCGGGTCACTTCAGCCCCTTCACGAAGTGCTCCGCCGCGTCGAGGACCGCCTCGGGCTGGTCGCGGAACGGTGCGTGCCCGCACTTCTCGAGCTTGAGGAGCTTGCACGTCCCGCCGGCGCGGCGCTCGATGTCGTCCAGCTGCTGCATCGTGCCGTATTCGTCGTCGTAGCCCTGGATCGCGAGCACCGGCGC
>DASPMF010000265.1:0-9166 GCA_035627155.1 Burkholderiales bacterium
GAGGTAGTTCTCCATGGTGATGATCACGAGCGCCCCGGCGACCGGGCCGAACACCGTTCCCAGTCCGCCGACGAGGCACATGAGCACCACCTCCCCGGACATCGGCCAGTTCACGTCGGTGAGCGAGGCGAGCTGGAAGACGAGCGCCTTGGTGCCGCCCGCCAGGCCGGAGAGCGTGGCGGAAAGGACGTACGCCAGGAACTTGTACCGAGTGGTGTCGTAGCCAAGCGAGATGGCGCGCGGCTCGTTCTCGCGGATCGCCTTGAGCACCTGCCCGAAGGGCGAATGGATCGTGCGGTAGACGAGCAGGAAGCCGGCGAAGAAGATCACCGCGACGGTGACGTACATCGCCCAGATGTTCGACAGGTCGATGAAGCCGAAGAGCCGCCCGCGCGGCACGGCCTGGATACCGTCCTCGCCGCCGGTGAACTCGGCCTGCAGGCAGAAGAAGAAGATCATCTGCGCGAGCGCCAGCGTGATCATGGCGAAGTAGATGCCCTGTCGGCGGATCGCCAGCAGGCCGGTCACGACGCCGAGGACCCCGGAGCAGAACGTGGCGAACAGGATCGCCAGCTCCGGGGGAAAGCCCCACACCTTCGCCGAATGCGCCGCGGCGTAGCCCGCCGTGCCGAGGAACATCGCGTGGCCGAACGAAAGCAGCCCGCCGAACCCGATCAGCAGGTTGAAGGCGCAGGCGAAGAGCGCGAAGCACATCACCTTCATCAGGAAGACCGGGTACAGGACCAGCGGCGCGAGGACGAAGAACGCCAGCATCACGAGGAAGGCGACCAGCTGGTGGCGGATCATTTCTGCGTTCCGAACAGGCCGGCGGGCTTCACGATCAGGACGAGCGCCATGATGATGAAGATCACCGTGTTGGAGGCTTCCGGATAGAAGACCTTCGTGAGTCCTTCCGCGATGCCCAGCGCGAAGCCCGTGACGATGGACCCCATGATGGAGCCCATGCCGCCGATCACCACCACGGCGAAGACGACGATGATGAGGTTCGAGCCCATCTGCGGGCTCACCTGGTAGATCGGGCCGGCCATCACGCCGGCAAAGGCCGCCAGCGCGACGCCGAAGCCGTAGGTCAGGGTGATCATGCGCGGGACGTTGACGCCGAACGCCTGCACCAGCTGGGGATTCTCGGTCGCGGCGCGCAGGTAGGCGCCGAGCTTCGTCTTCTCGATGATGAACCAGGTGCCGAGGCAGACGATGAGCGAGGCCACGATCACCCACCCGCGGTAGGTGGGCAGGAACATGAAGCCGAGGTTGTGCCCGCCGGTCAGGAGCTGCGGAATCGGGTAGGGCTGCCCGGAGGAGCCGAACTCGTTGCGGAACACGCCCTCGATGATGAGCCCCAGCCCGAACGTCAGCAGGAGCCCGTAGAGATGGTCGAGCTTGTAGAGCTGCTTCAGCATGGTGCGCTCGATCAGCATGCCGAACACGCCGACTACGATGGGCGCGATGAGAAGCGCCCACCAGTAGCCGAGGCCCGCCTTCGTGAGGAGAAGGTAGGCGCAGAAGGCGCCGAGCATGTACTGGGCGCCGTGCGTGAAGTTGATGATGTTCAGCAGGCCGAAGATCACGGCAAGCCCGAGGGACAGCAGGGCGTAGAACGACCCGTTGATCAGGCCGATCAGGAGCTGCCCGAACAGCGCCGCCGTCGGGATGCCGAAGATCTCCGTCATGCTCTCGCTGCCGCTTCCCTTACTTCACCAGGGAACAGCCGCCGTCCTTCTCGGGGCGGAACGCCTGATCCGCCGGGATCGTCGCCCGGACCTTGTAGTAGTCGTACGGTCCCTTCGACTCGTTCGGCTTCTTCACTTCGACGAGGTAGGCGTTGTGCATCTTCCGCCCGTCCGCGCGGATGCTGCCCTTGCCGAACAGCGGATCGTCGGTCGGCATCTTCTTCATCTGCGCGACCACCTTGGTGCCGTCATCGGTCTTGCCCGCCTCCACCGCCTTCAGGTAGTGAAGGACCCCGGAGTAGACGCCGGCCTGCACCATGGTGGGGTACTTGCCGTTGCTCTGCGCAACGAAGCGCTTCGTCCAGGCGCGCGTCTGGTCGTTCAGGTCCCAATAGAACGTCTCGGTGAAGATCAGGCCCTGCGCGGTGTTCAGACCCAGGCCGTGGATGTCGCTGATGAACACCAGCATCCCGGCCAGGCTCTGGCCGCCCTTGACGATGCCGAACTCGGCCGCCTGCTTGACCGAGTTGATCGTGTCGCCGCCGGCGTTGGCCAGGCCGATGACCTGGGCTTTCGATGCCTGCGCCTGGAGCAGGAACGACGAGAAGTCCTGCGCGTTGAGCGGATGGCGCACCTTGCCGAGCACCTTGCCGCCGTTCTTCAGGACGACCGCCTCGGTGTCGCGCTCGAGCGCGTGGCCGAACGCATAGTCGGAGGTCAGGAAGAACCAGCTCTTGCCGCCCGTCTTCACGATGGCGGAGCCGGTGCCGTTCGCGAGCATCCAGGTGTCATAGGTCCAGTGCACCGTGTTCGGCGAGCAAGCCTTGCCGGTGAGGTCCGACGTCGCCGGGCCGGAGGCGACGAACGCCTTGCCCTTGTCCTTCGTCACCTGGCTGATCGCGAGCGCCACCGACGAGGTCGGCACGTCCGCGATCATGTCCACTTTGTCCACGTCGTACCACTGGCGCGCGATGCTCGAGCCGACGTCGGGCTTGTTCTGGTGGTCGGCCGAGATGATCTCCACCTTGAGCTTGGACTTCGAGGTCTTCATGAAGTCCTCGAGCGCCATCCGGGCGGCGATGACCGACCCTGGGCCGGCGATGTCCGCGTACAGGCTCGACATGTCGTTCAACACGCCGATCTTGACCACGCCGTCGGAAACCTGCGCCTGGGCCGCGCCGGCGACGAAGGCAAGGGCTACTGCTGCCGTCAACTTCCGAGTTGCAAACATCGACTCCTCCTAGCTAGGTTGTGCTTCAGACACCGAGATACTCCTGCACCCGGTCCATGCTCGACTCGAGCCCGGCGCCGGCGATGCTCTCCACCACGCGGCCATGCTCGACGATGTAGTGCCGGTCGGCCAGCTTCTGCGCGAAGCGGAAATTCTGCTCGACCAGCACGATGGTGAACCCTTCCTTCTTCAGCCGCTCGATGGTGCGGCCGATCTGCTGCACGATCACGGGCGCGAGCCCTTCGGTCGGCTCGTCCAGCAGCAGCAGCTTGGCGCCGGTGCGCAGGATGCGCGCGATCGCGAGCATCTGCTGCTCGCCGCCGGAAAGCTTCGTCCCCTGGCTGCGCAGGCGTTCCTTGAGGTTCGGGAACAGCTCGTAGATCTGCCCGAGCGACAGGCCGCCCGGCGCAACCTGCGGAGGCAGCAGGAGGTTTTCCTCGACGTCGAGGCTCGCGAAGATGCCGCGTTCCTCGGGACAGAAGGCGATGCCCAGCCGCGCGATGGCGTTGGACGGCAGCCTGGCGAGCTCCGTATTCCGGTACCGGATGGAGCCTTGCCGCCGGCCCACCATTCCCATGATGGATTTGAGGGTGGTGGTCTTTCCCGCGCCATTGCGCCCGAGCAGCGTCACCACCTCCCCCTCGCGCACCTCGAAGTCCATCCCGTGCAGGATGTGCGACTCGCCGTACCAGGCGTTCAGGCCCTGCACCACCAGGAGCGGCTCAGCCATGTCCCGCCCCTAGGTAGGCCTCGATGACCTGCGGGTTCCCGGACACGGCCGCGTAATCCCCTTCGGCGAGGATTTCCCCCCGCTGCAGCACCGTGATGGTGTCCGAGAGCGTCGAAACCACGGACAGGTTGTGCTCGACCATCAGGACGGTGCGGTTCGCCGAGACGCGCTTGATGAGGGCCGTGATGCGCTCCACGTCCCCGTGCGTCATCCCGGCAGTCGGCTCGTCGAGGAGCATCATCTCGGGGTCGAGGGCGAGCGTCGTCGCGATCTCGAGGGCGCGCTTGCGACCGTAGGGGAGCTCCACCGCCACCGTCTCGGCGAACTCGGTGAGGCCCACCGCCTCGATCAGCTCGCGCGCCGGCGCATCCAGGCGCCTCAGCTTCTTCTCGGTCGCCCAGAAGTCGAACGAAGGTCCGTGCTCCTTGCGCTGCAGGGCGATGCGGACATTCTCGAGCACGGTCAGGTGGGGGAAGACCGCGGAAATCTGGAACGAGCGCACCAGTCCCATCCGGGCGATCCTCGCGGGGGCCGACCCGGTGATCTCCCTGCCCTTGAAGAAGATCTGTCCGCGCGTGGGCTCGAGGAAGTGCGTGAGGAGGTTGAAGCAGGTCGTCTTGCCGGCGCCGTTCGGGCCGATGAGGGCGTGGATCGTGCCCCGCCGCACTTTAAGCGATACATTAGAAACGGCTACGAAGCCTTTGAATTCCTTCGTTAAAGCGCGCGTCTCGAGAATGATCTCGCTATCCAACCCGGGTCTCCCCCTCCGTGTTGCGGCGCGGAATCATAGCTCGTTTCGGCTAGTCCTTCTTCCCCGGAGGCTGGCGTTTCTCTATGAACGCATCCATGCCCGCCTGCCCCTCGGGATGGGCGAAGCTGCATGCGATAGTGGTTGAGGCAAGCTCGTACGCCTTCTCGACACCGAGATCGAGCTGCTGGTAGAAGGCGCGCTTCCCGGCTGCGACGGTAGCGGGCGGCTTTGCCGAGATCCGCCTCGCCAGCTCGTCGGTTGCAGCGATGAGGGCGTCGGGCGCAGCCACGCGGTTCACCAGTCCCCATTCCATCGCCTTGCGGGCGTCGATCACGTCCCCGGTGAGCAGCATCTCCATCGCGCGCTTGCGCAGGAGGTTGCGGCTGACCGCGACGCCGGGCGTGGAGCAGAAGAAGCCCCAGGTCACGCCGGGCGTCGTGAACTTCGCCGCCTCGGAGGCCACCGCCAGGTCGCATTGCGCGACGAGCTGGCAGCCGGCCGCCGCCGCCGCGCCCTGCACGCGCGCGATGACGGGTTGCGGGAGCTGCGGAATGGTCTGCATCATGCGGCTGCACTGCGCGAAGAGCTTTTCGATCCTCGGCAGGTCCTTGAGCGCGCGGATCTCCTTCAGGTCGTGCCCCGCACAGAAGCCTTTGCCGGCCGCGGCCAGGATGACCACGCGGACCGCATCGTCGCCTTTCAGCAGGTCGAATTCGCGCTGCAGGGCCGAAAGCATCTCGCTCGTCAGCAGGTTCATCTGCGCGGGACGGTTCATCGTCAGCGTGCAGATGCCGTCGCGGTCCTCGCGCAGCACGAGCGCCTCGGCGGCTTGTGGATTGGCGCTCATGTGTCGATCGCGCTGGCGGATTTCGCCTGTTCCCTCAGCGCGAACTTCTGGATCTTGCCGGTCGAGGTCTTGGGCAGCTCGCCGAACACGACGGCGCGCGGCGCCTTGAAGCGGGCCAGGTGCTCGCGGCAGAACGCGACCAGCGCGGCCTCCGAAACCGAGGCGCCGGGCTTCAGCTCGACGAAGGCGCAGGGCGTTTCGCCCCACTTCGGGTCCGGCATCGCCACGACGGCGGCGGCGAGCACCGCGGGATGGCGGTAGAGCACGTCCTCCACCTCCAGAGAGGAAATGTTCTCGCCGCCGGAGATGATGATGTCCTTCGAGCGGTCCTTGATCTTCACGTATCCGTCCGGATGCATCACCGCGAGGTCGCCCGAGTGGAACCAGCCGCCGCGGAAGGCGTCCTGCGTCGCCTTCGGGTTCTTCAGGTAGCCCTTCATCGTGATGTTGCCGCGGAACATGATTTCGCCCATCGTCTCGCCGTCGGCCGGTACCGGCGTCATGGTCTCAGGATCCATCACGCAGAGGCCTTCCTCGACGTGGTAGCGCACCCCCTGGCGCCCGTTCAGGGCCACCTGCTCGCCGAGCGGCAGGTCGCTCCATTCCGGGTGCTTGGCGCAGACCGTCGCGGGGCCGTAGACCTCGGTCAGCCCGTAGACGTGCGTGATGTTGAAGCCCATCTTCTGCATGCCTTCGATCATCGAGGCCGGCGGCGCGGCGGCGGCGACAAGCCCGCTGACCTGGTGCGAGATGCCGCGCTTCATCTCCTCCGGCGCGTTGATGAGCATCTGGTGCACGATGGGGGCGCCGCAATAGTGGGTGACGCGGTGCTTCCGGATCAGGTCGAAGATCGGCGCGGCCTCGACGCGGCGGAGGCACACGTTGGTGCCTACGTTGGCCGCCATCGTCCACGGAAAGCACCAGCCGTTGCAGTGGAACATCGGCAGCGTCCAGAGGTACACCGCGTGGTGCGGCATGCCCCACACCAGGATGTTGCCGACCCCGTTCAGGTACGCGCCGCGGTGGTGGTACACCACCCCCTTCGGGTTGCCCGTGGTGCCGGACGTGTAGTTGAGCGAGATGGCTTCCCATTCGTCCGCCGGCCAGCGCCATGCGTACTGCGGGTCGCCCTCCTTCAGGAGCTCTTCGTAGGTCACCCGGCCGAGGCGCCTGCCCGGGCCGGCGTACTCGGCGTCGTCGACGTCGACCACCTCGACCTCGAGGTTGCGCAGCTTCAGCGCCTGCTCGACCACGCCGGAGAACTCGCGGTCGACGAGGATGGCGCGCGCCTCGCCATGCTCGAGCATGAAGGCGATCGCCTCCGCGTCGAGGCGCGTGTTCAAAGTGTTGAGCACGGCGCCGCACATCGGCACGCCGAAATGCGCCTCGTACATCGCCGGAATGTTGGGCAGCATCGCCGCGACGGTGTCGCCTCGTCCGATGCCGCGCCGCGCCAGGGCGGAAGCGAGCCGCCTCGCGCGCTGGTAGGTCTGGCTCCACGTATAGCGCTCCGCGCCGTGCACCACCGAAAGCCGCTGGGGATACACGGAAGCCGCGCGCTCGAGGAACTGCAAAGGCGTGAGCGGCGCGTAGTTGGCCGGATTGCGGTCCAGATCGCGATCGTAGGCGCTCGTCTTCATGACGCTTTGAGTATACGACGCCAGAGCGCGGGCCCCTTGGCGTCCTTCTCCATCGAGTCGAGATACGCCTCGTGAAGCGCGACTTCTTCCGGCGCCGCGTGCAGCACGATCAGGTTCGACACGTCGACCTTCAGCGCGGCGAGCGCGGTTTCGGACTGCGGCGCCTCGAGGTCCATGACGAGGCTCTCCTGGCCGCGCGTCATCGCGAGGTAGCACTCGGCGAGCAGCCGCGCGTCGAGCAGCGCCCCGTGGAGCGTCCGGTTCGCGTTGTTCACCCCATAGCGCTCGCACAGGGCATCGAGCGAGTTCTTTTTTCCCGGATGCAGCTCACGCGCGAAGGCCAGCGTGTCGGTGATCTTGGCGACGTGGTCCTTGAGCCGCCCGGCCTTCAGGAGCTTCAGCTCCATGTCGAGAAACTCGACGTCGAAGTCGGCGTTGTGGATGAGGACCTCGGCGCCCCGGATGTAGTCGAGGAAACCCCGCGCCACGTCCGCGAAGCGTGGCTTGTCGGCGAGGAACTCGCGCGTCATGCCGTGCACCTTGAGCGCGCCCTCCTCGATCTCGCGCTCGGGATTGATGTAGGCGTGGAAGTTGCGCTCCGTGAAGCGGCGGCTCGCCAGCTCTACGCAGCCGATCTCGATGATCCGGTCCCCCAGCTTGGCGTTGAGGCCGGTCGTTTCCGTGTCAAGAATCACTTGCCTGGACATAGTCATTCGCCGCTGAGCCGCTCGGCGATCCCCCGGTTGGCGAGCTCGTCGGCCCGCTCGTTTTCGACGTGGCCCGCGTGCCCGCGGACCCAGTGCCACTCGATCTCGTGCCGCGCCGCGAGCGCATCGAGCTCGCGCCACAGGTCCGCGTTCTTCACGTCCTTCTTGTCCGCGGTCTTCCATCCCTTGCGCTTCCAGGAATGGATCCATTCCGAGATGCCCTTCTGCACGTACTGCGAGTCGGTGTAGAGCCGCACGCGGCTCGGGCGCTTCAGCGCCTCGAGCGCCCGGATCACGGCGGTCAGCTCCATGCGGTTGTTCGTCGTGTGCGCTTCGCCGCCGAACAGCTCCTTCTCGCGCGTCCCGGCGCGCAGGATCGCCCCCCACCCGCCGGGGCCCGGATTGCCGCGGCAAGCCCCGTCGGTGTAGATCTCGACCTCACTCATACTTCCGCATTGATTCCGTCGGCGAGCGCTGCGGCATTGCGGCGAGGGCCCTGCGGCGGGCCCGTTCCCGCCGCCACGCCGGGGTGACCACGCGCATGCCGTGGACCCGCTTGATCGCGCGCACCACGTAGAGGCCGCCCGCGATGGGCCACCAGCGCGAGCCGGCGCGCTCCATGAAGCCGAATCGGTCGAGCCACAGCTTGTCGCGAAAAGGCGGCGCGTAGCAGCCGAACTGCCCGCCGTTCAGCTCGAAGCCCAGCAAGCGAAGCCAGTCGCGCAGGCGCATCAGGCCGAGGAACTTCGCGTCCCAGGGCGGCGCATCGTTGCCGAAGGAGAAGATCTGCCGCACGCGCCAGAGCGAGAGTGTGTTGAAGCCCGAGATCACGATCTGCCCTTCCGGGCGCAGCACCCGCTCGGCCTCGCGCAGCACGTCGTGCGGGTTGTGATGGCCTTCGAGGACGTGCGGCAGGACCACGAGGTCGAGGCTCTGGCTCTCGAGGGGCAGCTGCAGCGGATCGGCCGCGACGCCCGCGCCCGGCTCCAGCGCGAGCGTAAAGCGCCACGGAATGCGGTTCTGTCGCAGGAAATCGACTTCGGGTAGGCCGATTTGCAGGGCCCGGAACCCGAACACATCCTCAACGGCGCTGTCAAACTGCCCGAGCTCCCAGTCGAGCACGTACGAACCCTGGGGCGTCGAAAACCATCCGGAGAGCGATGAGCGCGCCCCGTTATACTTCGACGCCGCATTCTGCACGAAGGATTGCCGATTCATGCTCGAGATCGTTCCAGTCGGCGCATTCAAGGACAACTACGTGTGGACGCTCCGCAGCGGACGGCTCGCGGCGGTCGTCGATCCCGGCGACGCCCGGCCGGTGCTGGAGTACCTCGAACGCGAGGGCCTGGAGCTCTCAGCGATTCTCGCCACGCACCACCACGCCGACCATGTCGGCGGCATCGCCGAGCTGCGCCGCCATCGCGACGTGCCCGTGTACGGGCCGCGCGGCGAGCCGATTCCGACGCTCACTCAGCCGGTCTCCGGTGGCGACACGGTGACCCTGCCGGAATTCGGCGTGACGTTCGAGGTGATCGACATCCCTGGCCATACGCGCGCGCACATTGCCTA
>DASPMF010000266.1:0-14955 GCA_035627155.1 Burkholderiales bacterium
CCGCCGATCTCGATCGGCGGCGCGCCGTACATGTTCCGCGACCTCGACCACTGGAAGAAGTTCTCGCAGAGCAAGGTGCTCGGCGAGCTGATGGAGGCCTACTACAAGAAAGGCGGCAACAAGCCGATCGCGGCGTTCTACTACGGCGTGCGCCACACGACCGCCAACAAGGCGATCAACAAGCCGGAAGACATGAAGGGCCTCAAGCTGCGCGTGCCGGACGCGCCGCTCTACATCATGTACCCGAAGATCGCCGGCGCGAACGCCACGCCGATCGCCTTCGCCGAGGTATACCTCGCCCTGCAGAACAAGACCGTGGACGCGCAGGAGAACCCCCTGCCGACGATCCTGGCGAAGAAGTTTTACGAGGTGCAGTCGCACGTGAACCTGACCGGCCACATCACCGAGATGCTGCTCGCCATCGTCGGCGGGCACGTCTGGAACAAGCTCTCGGCCGCCGACAGGAAGGTGTTCGAGGACGTGTTCCGCGAGGCCGCGGTGAAGTCCAACGCCGAGATCGAGAAGTCCGAGCAGCAGCTCGTCAGCGACTTCGCGACGAAGTACGGCAAGACGGTCGTGAAGTCCGATCGCGACGCGTTCAAGAAGGTCTTCGGGCCGTTCCTCGTGGCGAAGGACGTGCCATGGGACAAGAAGCTCTACGACCGCGTGCAGGCGATCAAGTAAGGGGAAGCGACCGTGGCGAAGAAACCCGGCTGGCGCAGCATCCAGTGGTTCGGCAGGCAGGACATCTACGGCTTCATCTACCGTAGCTGGACCAAGAACCGCGGGGTGCCGCAGGACCAGTTCGACGGCCGGCCGGTCATCGGCATCTGCAACACGTGGTCGGAGCTGACGCCGTGCAACACGCACTTCCGCGTCCTCGCCGACCACGTGCGCCACGGCATCCTCGAGGCGGGCGGCTTCCCGCTGGAGTTCCCGGTGATGTCGCTCGGCGAGACGCTGATGCGCCCCACCGCGATGCTCTACCGCAACCTGGCCTCGATGAGCGTCGAGGAATCCATTCGCGCCAACCCGCTCGACGGCGTGGTGCTCCTCGCCGGCTGCGACAAGACGACGCCCTCGACCATCATGGGGGCGGCGAGCGTCGACCTTCCGACCATCCTCGTTTCCGGCGGCCCGATGCTCTCGGGCAAGTACCGCGGCCAGGACATCGGCTCGGGCACGAACACCTGGTCGATGTCGGAGGACCTGCGCGCGGGGAAGATCACGCTGGAGGAGTTCCACGAAGCCGAGTCGTGCATGCACCGCTCGCACGGCCACTGCATGACGATGGGCACGGCCTCGACGATGGCCTCGATGGTGGAGGCGCTCGGGCTCGGCATGCCCGGCAACGCGGCGTGG
Source organism: Burkholderiales bacterium (assembly GCA_035627155.1). GTDB lineage: Bacteria > Pseudomonadota > Gammaproteobacteria > Burkholderiales > SG8-39 > SCGC-AG-212-J23. Next base: position 1,363 of record DASPMF010000266.1, read on the forward strand.
CCGGCGGTGGACGCGCGGCGCAACGTGCTGGCGCGCGCTGCAGGGCGCCGCATCGTCGACATGGTCAAGCAGAACGTCACCATCTCGAAGATCCTGACCAAGGAAGCGTTCGAGAACGCCATTCGAGCCAACGCCGCGATCGGCGGGTCGACCAACGCGGTGATCCACCTCATCGCCATCGCGCGGCGCCTGGGCGTGGAGCTGACCCTCGACGACTGGGACCGCATGGGCGAAGGCGTGCACACGCTGGTGAACCTGATGCCCTCCGGCAAGTACCTCATGGAGGATTTCGCGTACGCCGGCGGATTGCCCGTGGTGCTGCGCGAGCTCGGGGAAAACGAGCTGCTGCACAGGGGCGCCCTGACCGTGAACGGCAAGACGATCTGGGAGAACAACCAGGACGCGCAATGCTGGAACCGCGACGTCATCCACGGCTTCAAGCAGCCGTTCAAGAAGAACGCCGGCATCAAGGTGCTGCGCGGCAACCTCGCGCCCGACGGCGCGATCATCAAGCCCTCCGCCGCGACGCCGAAGCTCCTGAAGCACAAGGGGCGCGCCGTGGTGTTCGAGAACATCGAGGACTTCCACGCCCGCATCGACGACCCGAAGCTCGACATCGACGAGACCTGCGTCATGGTGCTGAAGAACTGCGGGCCGAAGGGCTATCCGGGCATGGCGGAGGTCGGCAACATGCCGCTGCCGCCGAAGGTGCTCAGGACAGGCATCACCGACATGGTGCGCATCTCGGATGCGCGGATGAGCGGCACCGCCTACGGCACCGTGGTCCTGCACGCCTCGCCCGAAGCCGCCGCGGGCGGCCTGCTCGCGCTGGTGCAGAACGGCGACATGATCGAATTGGACGTGTCGAGGAATCTCCTCCAGCTCCTCGTGGATGAGAAAGAGATCCAGAAGCGAAGGGCGAAGTGGAAGGCGCCCAAACCCGCGCTCGAGCGCGGCTACTGGCGCTTGTACCACGACCACGTGAACCAGGCCCACGAAGGCGCGGACCTCGACTTCCTGGTTGGCAAGAGCGGCCCCTTCGTCCCACGGGACAACCACTGATGAGCCAGGGGGAGCCGCAGGCGCACGTCCTCGGCGACGACGGGCAGTTCCATGTCGAGGACGAGGCGGTCGACATCTCGATCTACGGGTGGGAGGACTGGGTCACGCTCGTCCTCTTCGTCGGAATGGCCGGCGTGCTCTTCTACCAGGTCTTCACGCGCTACATCCTCGATGACTCGGCCGGCTGGACCGAGGAGATCGCGCGCTACTTCCTCGTCGCGGTGACCTTCATCGGCGCGTCGATGTCGGTGCGCAAGAACAACCACATCCAGGTCGACTACTTCTTCCGCCTCATGCCGCGCGCCATGGGACGCGTCGTATCCACGTTCGTGGACCTCGTGCGCTGCGCCTTCCTCGGCTACGGCACCTGGCTTACCTGGCTCCTCATGCAGCGCATCGGCCACCAGCAGATGGCGGTGATCGACCTGCCGGTGGGCATCGTGTTCGGGTCCATGCTGTTCGGCTTCGCGCTCATGTTCTGGCGCTCGCTCCAGGTAGCGTGGCGGCACTGGCGGCAGGGCTACAGCGTGCTCGAGCGCCCGGAAAGCGGAGCGCAGAACTGATGGGCGGCGGGCTGATGGGGAGCTTCGTCGCGCTGATGGTGCTCGGCGTGCCGGTGGCGATCGCGATGGCCGTCGCATCGCTCGCCTACTGCATGTGGACCGGCAGCGTGCCGGATTTCGTCGTCATCCACCGCATGTTCGGCGGCATCGACTCCTTTCCGCTGCTCGCCGTGCCGTTCTTCATCTGGGCCGGCAACCTGATGAACTCCGCCGGCATCACCAACCGCATCTACAACTTCGCCCTCGCCCTGGTCGGCTGGATGAAGGGCGGCCTCGGGCACGTGAACGTGGTGGGGTCGATGCTCTTCGCCGGCATGTCGGGCACGGCGATCGCCGACGCGGCGGGCCTGGGCACGATCGAGATCAAGGCGATGAAGGACCACGGCTACTCGACCGAGTTCGCCGTCGGTCTGACCGCCGCGTCCGCCACCGTCGGCCCGATCATCCCGCCGTCGCTGCCGTTCGTGATCTACGGAATGATGGCGAGCGTCTCGATCGGCCAGCTTTTCCTGGCGGGCGTGGTGCCCGGCATCCTTCTTGGAGGGACGATGATGCTCACCGTCGCCTACTTCGCGCACACGCGCGGTTTCGGCCGCGACGCGAAGTTCTCCCTCTCCAAGCTCGTGAAGGCGACCCTCGAGGTCGTCACCGTCGCGGCGGTTCCGATCGGCGCCTGGATGCTCTACCGGCTCGGGATGCCAGGCGGCTGGGCGGTGATCGTCGCCTTCGGCGCCCTCCTGGTGCTCGACAAGGTGTTCGACTTCTCCGCCGTCATGGCGCTGATGACGCCGGTGATACTGGTCGGCGGCATGACGCTCGGCGTGTTCACGCCGACCGAAGGCGCGATCGCCGCTTCCCTGTGGGCGCTGTTCCTCGGGCTCTTCTGGTACAAGACGCTCGACTGGAAGCGCCTCGTCAAGGTGACGATGGACACGATCGAGACCACCGCCGCGGTGCTCTTCATCGTCGCCGCAGCGTCCATCTTCGGCTGGCTGCTGACCGTCACCCGCGTGACCGACGCGGTGGCCGAATGGGTGCTCGCGTTCACCAGCAACCCGAACATGTTCCTGCTGCTGGCGAACCTCTTGATGCTGTTCGTCGGCTGCTTCCTCGAGCCGACCGCGGCCATCACGCTGCTCGTGCCGATCCTGTTGCCGATCTGCATCAAGCTCGGCGTCGACCCCGTGCACTTCGGCCTGGTCATGGTGCTGAATCTCATGATCGGGCTGCTCCATCCGCCCATGGGCACGGTGTTGTTCGTGCTCTCGCGGGTGGCTAAACTTTCCTTCGAGCGCACCACGCTGGCGATCCTGCCGTGGCTGGTGCCGCTGCTGGGCACCCTCTTCCTCTGCACCTACGTGCCGGAAATCGTGCTCTGGCTGCCGAAGCGCTTCTTCTGAAGGAGCTCCGATGCTGCAACCCGCAGACCTGACCATTCGCCTGCACGCGGAGGACGACGTCGTCATCGCGCGCCTCGAGTTGCCCGCCGGCACGGTGGTGCAGAAGGAAGGCGTGCGCACGCTCGCGATGATTCCCGCCGGACACAAGCTCGCCGTGCGCGCCATGCCCAAAGGCCAGCCGGTGCGCCGCTACAGCCAGATCATCGGCTTCGCCACGCAGGACATCGCCGCCGGGGACCATGTCCACGTGCACAACCTCGCCATGGGCGATTTCGAGCGCGACTACGCATTTGCCTCTCGACAGGTGCCCACGCGGTACTTCCCGGAGCCGGCCACCTTCCTCGGAATCGTCCGGCCGGACGGCCGCGTTGCGACGCGCAACTACATCGGCATCCTCACCAGCGTGAACTGCTCCGCCACCGTGGCGCGCATGGTCGCGGACCACTTCCGCAACAACCTGCACGACTACCCGAACGTGGACGGCGTGGTCGCGCTCACGCACAAGACCGGCTGCGGGATGGCGAGCGAGGGCGAAGGCATGGAGCTCCTGCGCCGCACGATGACCGGCTATGCGCAGCATCCGAACTTCCACGGCGTGCTCAGCATCGGCCTGGGCTGCGAGGCGAACCAGCTCAATGTCTGGATGGGTGCCGCGAAGCTGAAGATCTCGGACAAGCTGCAGGCGTTCACGATCCAGGAGAAGGGCGGGACGACCAAGTCGGTGCGCGATGGAATCGCGCGCGTGAAGGAGATGCTTCCCGAGGCGAACAAGGTCCGGCGCCAGCCGGTCCCTGCGAGCCACCTGGTCCTCGGGCTCGAGTGCGGCGGTTCCGACGGCTATTCCGGCATCAGCGCGAACCCGGCGCTCGGCGCGGCGGCGGACCTGCTGGTGCGCCACGGCGGGACCGCCATCCTTTCCGAGACCCCCGAGATCTACGGCGCGGAGCACCTGCTGACCCGTCGCGCGGTTTCGCGGGAAGTCGGCGAGAAGCTGCTCGCGCGCATCCGCTGGTGGGAGGGCTACACCGCGCGCAACGGCAACGAAATGAACAACAACCCTTCGCCCGGCAACAAGGCCGGCGGCCTCACCACGATCCTGGAGAAGTCGCTGGGTGCCGCGGCAAAGGGCGGCACGACGAACCTCGTCGAGGTCTACGAGTTCGCCGAGAAGGTCGCCGCCAAGGGCTTCGTGTTCATGGACACCCCCGGCTATGACCCGGTGTCCGTGACCGGCCACGTCGCCGGCGGTGCCAACGTGGTGTGCTTCACCACCGGCCGGGGGTCGGTCTACGGCTGCAAGCCCGCCCCGTCCCTCAAGCTGGCGACCAATTCGCGCCTCTACCAGCACATGGAAGAGGACATGGACGTCAATTGCGGCACCATCGTGGACGGAAGCGAGACCGTCGAGCAGGTCGGCCAGCGCATCTTCGACCTCGTCCTGCGCGTCGCGTCGGGCGAGAAGACCAAGTCCGAGGCGCTCGGCTTCGGGGAAGACGAGTTCGCGCCGTGGGTCATCGGCGCGACGATGTAGGGGTGCCGCGGTTCTACGTCGACGCCCCGCTCGCGGCGGGGACGCAATGCGAGCTGCCCGAGGAAGCGGCGCACCACGCGGTCCACGTGCTGCGCGTCCGGCCGGGCGAGGCGGTGACGCTCTTCAACGGCCGCGGCGGAGAGTACGCGGCCCGCGTCGCCTCGGTGCACAAGAAGAAGATCCTGGTCAGCATCGAAGAGCCGCTTGCGGTCGAGCGCGAATCGCCCCTGCACGTCGTCCTGGTCCAGGGCGTCTCCTCGGGCGAGCGCATGGAGTTCACCATCCGCAAGGCGGTGGAGCTCGGCGTGGCGGAGATCCGCCCGGTGCTCGCCGCGTCGTCCGTGGCCCGGCCGAAGGGCGAGCGCGCCGCCTCGCGCCAGGCGCACTGGCAGCGCATCGCCATTTCCGCCTGCGAGCAGTGCGGTCGCAATACGGTTCCGCCGGTGCGGGAAATCGGCCCGGTACCCGGAGGCGCGTTCGACGAGGGCGCACAGAAGCTGCTGCTTTCTCCCGCCGCCTCGCTTCCTCTTTCCAGGGGGTTGAAAAGGGAAAAGCAGATCGTCGTCGCCGCCGGACCCGAAGCGGGGTTCGACGAGCGCGAAGAGGCGGCTTTCCTGAAGGCCGGATTCGAGCCGGTGCTGCTTGGCCCCAGGGTGTTGCGCACCGAAACCGCGGCGCTGGCCGCGCTCGCGGCGCTTAACGCGCTCCGGGGAGATTTCTAGAGATCAGCTCGGCCAGCTGCGGGTTCTTGTTCGCTCGGGCGATGTCGAGCGCGGTGCGCCCCCGGGCATCCGTCGCCGCGGGGTTGATGCCCCTGCCGAGGAGGTAGAGCTCCACGGCGAGCGCGTCATCGCGCTTCACCGCATCGAGATACTGCGCGTTGTCGAAGTACTTGAGCCCCATGGCGGTGAGGTCCTTGCGCGCCTGCAGCGCCCGGTCCGTGCTGATCTGCGGCAGCGACGGCGCGCGGGCTGCTTCAACCCGCGCCAGCGACGCGAGGTCGCGACCGATCATCGCCACCTTGTCCTTGTGCTGCGCGGGCATCCCGGTGGTCATCTCCTCGAACAGGCCGTTCAGCGCCTGGCTCGCCTCCGCGTTGCGTCCCGACGCGACGTCGTCGAAGGCTTTCAGCCCGGCCTGCGGGTCGCCGGGCGCCTGCGCGGCGGCGCGCACGAAGATCTGCACGAGCGTCAGCGCGTGGCCGAAGGCGGCGTCTTCCTCGGCTTGCGCCAAAGGCGAAACGAGGAGCGCGGATGCGAGGACAATGCGGAGCGCTTTCATCAACATAGGATAGTTCAAGCAGCGCGCCTCGGCTTTGCCTTTACAATTTGAAAAAACTACACGCCTCGATGAGCACACCGCAGCACCCCGAAGCATTCGTCCGCTGGCTGCGCCAGGTCGCGCCTTACGTCCACGACTTCGGCGGCCGTACGTTCGTCATCGCATTCGGCGGCGAAATGGTCGCCGAGCGGATGCGCTTCGCGAGCTTCATCCACGACATCAACGTCCTCGCTTCGCTGGAGATCCGCCTCGTGCTGGTGCACGGCGCGCGGCTGCAGATCGAGTCGGAACTCAAGCGCCTGGGCGTACGCTCGAAGTACGCGCAGGGCCTACGCATCACCGACCAGGGCGCGCTCACCGCGGTGAAGCATGCGGCCGGCGTGCTGCGCGTGGAGATCGAGGCGCTACTGTCGCAGGGCTTGCCCAACTCGCCCATGGCGCGTGCGCAGATCCGCGTCGTATCCGGCAACTACATCAGCGCGCGCCCGATCGGCGTACGCAAAGGCGTCGACTTCATGTTCACCGGCGACGTACGCAAGGTCGACGCCGCTGCGCTTTCCAGCCACCTGGACGTGGCCGACATCGTCCTCGTGCCACCGCTCGGCTATTCGACCACCGGCGAGGTGTTCAACCTCGCGTGGGAGGACGTCGCAGAGAGCGTCGCCGTGGCGCTGAAGGCCGACAAGCTGCTCATGTACACGGACAAGCTGCCCGCGGACCGCAAGGGCGCAAGCATTTCCGAGCTCACCGCGGACGAGGCGGCTACCTACGCCGGCAAGAAGACCGACCTCACCCCGTCGGCGAACCGCGCGCTCGAGTACGTCGCGCGTGCGGTGAAGAATGGCGTAGGGCGCGGGCACCTGATCACCCGTCGGGCCGAAGGCGCATTGCTGCAGGAGCTCTTCACGCACGCGGGCGTCGGCACCATGATCACGTCCACCGGCACCGAGAGGCTCCGTCCGGCCAGGATCGAGGACGTGCGGGGCCTGCTGACGCTGATCGAGCCGCTGGAAGCCGAAGGCATGCTGGTCAAGAGGAGCCGCGAGCTCATCGAAGCGGAGGTCGGCAACTTTCTCGTCGTGGAGCACGACGGCGTGATCGTCGGCTGCGCCGCGCTCTATCCCTATCCCGCCGACAAGAGCGCCGAGTTTGCCTGCCTGGCCGTCGCCGACGGCTACCGGGACGCCGGCTACGGCGAGCGGCTGCTCAAAGCCTGCGAGGATCGGGCGCGCAGCTTGAGGCTGCGCCGCGTATTCGCCCTGACCACGCACGCGGCGCACTGGTTCCTGGAACAGGGCTTCCGTGCCGCCGACGTGAAAGCGCTGCCCGAGCAGCGCCAGGCGCTCTACAACTGGAAACGCGGCTCGAAGGTCTTCCTCAAGCGCCTATAATTTTCCGATGGCTAGAACCGTGAAATGCGTGAAGCTCGGCCGCGAGGCCGAGGGGCTGGACTTCCCCCCCTATCCCGGACCGCTGGGCAAGCGGATCTGGGAGAACGTCTCGAAGGAAGCGTGGCAGCAGTGGCTCAAGCACCAGACCATGCTGGTGAACGAGAACCGCCTGAACCTCGCCGACCCGAAGGCGCGCCGCTACCTGATGGACCAGACCGAGCGGCATTTCTTCGGCGAAGGCGCCGAAACCGCCTCGGGCTACGTTCCGCCGAAGGAGTAGGTCCTACTTCCTGCCGACCTCGCGCACGCCGGTCTTGTCGGCGAGCAGAAGGAGGACGGCCGGCCGGCGGGCAAAGATGCCGTTGGTCACCACTCCGGCGACGTTGTTGAGCTCCGCCTCGAGCTGCGGCGGGTCCATGATCGTCAGGCCGTGGCAATCGAGGACCAGGTTGCCGTTGTCCGTCTTGTAGTTCTCCCGCAGCACCGGGTGCCCGCCACGCCGCAGCAGCTCGCGGCCGACGTGGCTGCGCGCCATCGGGATCACCTCCACCGGCAGCGCGAACTTGCCGAGCACCGGCACGAGCTTGGAGGCGTCGCACAGGCAGACGAAGCGCGTCGCCACCGCCGCGACGATCTTCTCGCGCGTCAGCGCGCCGCCCCCGCCCTTGATCATGTGCAGGTGCTCGGTCACCTCGTCGGCGCCGTCGAAGTACACCGGAAGCTCGTTGACGCTGTTCAGGTCGAACACGCGGATGCCGTGCTTCTTCAGCCGCTCGGCGCTCGCCTCCGACGCGGCGACCGCGCCCTCGATCCGGCCCTTGATGGCGGCGAGCGCGTCGATGAACATGTCGACCGTCGATCCGGATCCCACGCCGACGACCTTGTCCTCCACGACGTGCTTCAAGGCGGCCTGCGCCACTTGTCGCTTCAGTTCGTCCTTGCTCATTTCTTCCTTTGCGGGGGCATGTCGGTGCAGACCCCCTCGTACATCTCGGCGGCCATGCCGACCGACTCGCTGAGGGTGGGATGCGGGTGGATGGTCTTGCCGATGTCGGTGGCGTCGGCGCCCATCTCGATCGCCAGCGCGAGCTCGCTGATGAGATCGCCCGCATTCGTCCCGACGATCCCTCCGCCCACGATGCGGTGCGTCGCCTCGTCGAAGAGCAGCTTCGTGAAGCCCTCGTCGCGCCCGTTGGCGATGGCGCGGCCCGACGCGGCCCACGGGAACTTGGATACGCCCACTTTCTGTCCGGCCTTCTTCGCCTCTTCCTCGGTGACGCCGACCCACGCGATCTCCGGATCGGTGTAGGCCACGGCCGGAATGACCCGCGCGTCGAAGTACGCCTTGTGGCCCGCCGCGGCCTCGGCGGCGACGTGCCCCTCGTGCGCCGCCTTGTGCGCGAGCATCGGGTTGCCGCGGATGTCGCCGATGGAGAAGATGTGCGGCACGTTGGTGCGCATCTGCGCATCGCTCTCGACGAAGCCGCGCTGCGTCACCGCGACGCCCGCCTTCTCCGCGCCGATCTTCCGCCCATTGGGCGTGCGGCCCACCGAGACCAGGATCATGTCGTACGTCTGCGCCGGCTTGCCGTCGAAGCTCACCTTCAGGCCGTCCTTCGCCGCCTCGACCTTAGTCGTCTTCGTCCCGAGCAGGATGTTGTCGAAGCGCTTCGCGTTGAGCTTCTGCCACACCGCGACGAGGTCGCGGTCCGCGCCGGGCATCAGGCCGTCCAGCATCTCGACCACGTCGAGCCTCGCGCCAAGCGTCGAGTACACCGTGCCCATCTCCAGGCCGATGATGCCGCCGCCGATGATCAGCAGCTTCTTCGGCCGGCTGCGCAGCTCGAGCGCACCGGTCGAATCGACGATGCGCGGATCCTCGGGGAGGAACGGCAGCTTGGCGGCCTGCGATCCCGCCGCGATGACCGCCGACGCAAACTTGACCCGAATGGTCTTTCCTTCCGCTTGCACGGAAAGAAGATTCGGATTCTCGAAGGCGCCTAGGCCGGTCAACACCGTGACCTTGCGCGTCTTCGCCATCCCGGCAAGGCCCCCCGTAAGCTTGGCGACGACCTTGTTCTTGAAGCCGCGCAGCTGCTCGAGGTCGATCTTGGGCTCCCCGAAAGTGATGCCGTGGTGCGAGAGGTCGCGGGCCGCATCCACGATGGCGGCGGTATGGAGCAGCGCCTTGGACGGGATGCAACCTACGTTCAGGCACACCCCGCCGAGCGTCGGGTAGCGCTCGACCAGCACCACCTTGAGGCCGAGGTCGGCGGCGCGGAACGCCGCCGAATAGCCGCCGACGCCGGCGCCGAGCACCGCGACGTCGCACTCGATGTCCGCCTTTGCGGACGGGCCGGGCGCCGCAGGCGTCGCCTTCGGGGGCTCTGGCTTTTGCTGGGAAGGCGTGCTGCCCTCGAGCACGAGGATCGGGGAGCCCTTGGAAACCTTGTCCCCGACCTTGATGCGGATTTCCTTCACCACCCCCGGACCGGGGGATGGAATTTCCATCGTCGCCTTGTCCGACTCCAGGGTGATGAGCGACTGTTCCTTGGCCACCGACTCGCCCGGCTTCACCAGGATCTCGATGACCTCGACTTCCTTGAAGTCCCCGATGTCGGGGACCTTCACCTCGACACTCATGTATGGACGCGGGCCATCTACAGGATCAGCTTCCGGATGTCCGAGAGCACCGACACGAGGAAGGCGCTGAAGCGGGCCGCCGTCGCGCCATCGATCACCCGATGATCGTAAGAAAGCGAGAGCGGCAGCAACAGCCGCGGCGCGAACTCCTTGCCGTTCCAGACCGGCCTGATGGCGCTGCGCGAAACGCCGAGGATCGCCACCTCCGGCGCGTTGATGATCGGCGTGAAGGCGGTGCCGCCGATGCCGCCGAGGCTCGAGATCGAGAACGTGCCGCCCTGCATGTCGCCGGGCTTCAGCTTGCCGTCGCGCGCGAGCTTGGAGATGTCGGCGAGCTCGTGCGCGATGTCGAACACGCCCTTGCGGTCCGCGTCGCGCACCACCGGCACGACGAGGCCGCCCGGCGTGTCGACCGCGACGCCGACGTGGTAGTACTTCTTGATGATCAGGCTCTCGCCCGATTTGTCGAGCGAGGCGTTGAACTGCGGGAACTGGCGCAGCGACGTGACGCAGGCCTTGATCATGAACGCCAGCATCGTCAGCTTGAAGCCCTTCTTCTCGGTCTCGACGGTCTGCGCCTTGCGGAACGCCTCGAGGTCGGTGATGTCGGCTTCGTCGAACTGCGTGACGTGCGGGATCGAGATCCAGTTGCGATGGAGATAGGGCCCCGACAGCTTCTGGATCCGCGACAGCGGTTTCGTCTCCACCGGTCCGAACTTCGCGTAATCCACGTCCGGCCACGCGGGCAGGTTGAAGGGCAGCGTCCCGCCCCCTGGCCTCGCTTCGGGCCTCGGAGCGCCGGCCAGGGCCGTCTTCACGAACGCCTGTACGTCGGTATGGAGGATGCGGCCTTTCGGGCCCGTGCCGGATACGCCGGCGAGGTCGACGCCGAGCTCGCGCGCGAACTTGCGCACCGACGGCGAGGCGTGCGGCTTGGAGGTCGTCGCATCGTTCGGCTCGCGGCGCACCGGCTGCGAGGACACGGCGGCCGCAGGCACGGGCGCAGGCTGGGGTTTGGACGCGGGTTGCGCTTGCGGCTGCGGCTGTGGCTGGGCCTGCGGCGCCGATTTGGGAGCCGGAGCGCCGGAGCCTTCGAGCACGAGGATCGGCGCGCCCTTGGAGACCTTGTCGCCGACCTTGATCCGGATCTCCTTCACCACCCCGCCGGTCGGCGATGGAATCTCCATCGTCGCCTTGTCGGATTCCAGCGTGACCAGCGACTGCTCCTTCGCCACGCTGTCGCCCGGCTTCACCAGGATCTCGATGACCTCGACGTCCTTGAAGTCGCCGATGTCTGGCACTTCGACGCTGGTGGTCGCGCCCGCGGCGGGCTTGTCGGCTTTCTTCTCCGCTGGCCGGGGCTTCTCCTCCGACGGCTTCTGCTCGGAGGCCTTCGCCTCTCCGTCGAGCTCCAGGATCGGAGAGCCCTTGCTGACCTTGTCGCCGACCTTGATCTTGATTTCCTTCACCACCCCGCCGGAGGGGGACGGGATCTCCATGGTCGCCTTGTCGGACTCAAGGGTGATGAGCGACTGCTCCTTCGCAACCGAGTCCCCCGGCTTGACGAGGATCTCGATGACCTCGACCTCCTTGAAATCGCCGATGTCCGGTACGAGAACCTGGCTCATACCGTGGTCGGGTCGACCTTCTCGGGATCGATGCCGTACTTCCTGATGGCATCGGAAACCGCCTTCGCCTTGCCTTCGCCCTGCTCCGCTAGCGCCTTCAGGGCCGCGATGACGACGAAGTGGCGGTTGACCTCGAAGAAGTAGCGCAGCTTCGCGCGCGAATCGGAGCGGCCGAAGCCGTCGGTGCCGAGCACGCGGTAGGCCCGGTCGCGCGGTACGAACGGCCGGATCTGGTCGGCGAAGGTCTTCATGTAGTCGCTCGCCGCAATCACCGGGCCCGCCGGCCGCTTGCCGAGCATCTGCTCCACATAGGAGACGCGCGGCTTGGCTTCGGGATGGAGCAGGTTCCAGCGGTCCGTCGCAAGGCCGTCGCGCCGCAGCTCGGTGAAGCTCGTCGCGCTCCAGACGTCGGCCGCCACGCCCCAGTCCTTCTCCAGGAGCTCCGCGGCCGCCTCGACCTCGCGCAGGATCGTGCCGGAGCCGAGCAGCTGGACGCGCTGCTTGTGCTTCGCCTTCGACTCCTTGAGCAGGTACATGCCCTTGAGGATGCCGTCGTGCACGCCTTCCGGGATGGCCGGATGCACGTAGTTCTCGTTCATCAGGGTGATGTAGTAGAAGATGTCCTCCTGCTCCGTCACCATGCGCCGCATCCCGTCGTGGAGGATGACCGCGACTTCGTAGCCGTACGTCGGGTCGTAGGAAATGCAGTTCGGGATCACCGACGAGAGGATGTGGGAGTGGCCGTCCTCGTGCTGCAGGCCCTCGCCGTTCAGCGTGGTGCGGCCTGCGGTGGCGCCGAGCAGGAAGCCGCGCGAGCGCTGGTCCGCCGCCGCCCACGCGAGGTCGCCCACGCGCTGGAAGCCGAACATCGAGTAGAAGATGAAGAACGGCACCGTGACCACGTTGCTGTGGCTGTAGGACGTTGCGGCCGCGATCCAGGAGGAGAACGCGCCGGCTTCGTTGATGCCTTCCTCGAGGATCTGGCCCTGCTTGTCCTCGCGGTAGTACATCACCTGGTCCTTGTCGACCGGCTCGTACTTCTGGCCCTCGACGGCGAAGATGCCGAGCTGGCGGAACATGCCTTCCATGCCGAAGGTGCGCGCCTCGTCGGGCACGATCGGCACGACGCGCTTGCCGATCTCCTTGTCGCGGATGAGCGCCGTGAGGCAGCGCACGAAGGCCATCGTGGTCGAGATCTCGCGGCCTTCGCCGGAGCCCTTCAGGACCTGGTCGAACGCCGAGAGCGGCGGCACCGCGGGCACGCTGTCGGCCTTGCGCCGCCGCTGCGGCAGGAAGCCGCCGAGCGCCTTGCGCCGCTCGTGCAGGTACTTCATCTCCGGCGAGTCGGCGGGCGGCAGGTAGAACGGCAGCTGCTCGAGCTTGTCGTCGGGGATCGGGATGCGGAAGCGATCGCGCACCTCGCGGATCGTCTCCATGTCGACCTTCTTCAGCTGGTGCGTCGGGTTCTTTGCCTGGCCCTGCTTGCCGAGGCCGTAGCCCTTGATCGTCTTGGCGAGGATCACGGTCGGTTGGTTCTTGTGCTTCGTCGCCGCCGCATAGGCGGCGTAGATCTTGTGCGGGTCGTGCCCGCCACGGTTGAGGCGCCAGACGTCCTCGTCGGTCATGTGGGCGACGAGCTCGAGCGCCTTCGGATGCTTGCCGAAGAAGAACTTGCGCACGAACGCGCCGTCGTTCGCCTTGTAGTTCTGGTACTCGCCGTCGACCGTCTCCTCCATGACGCGCAGCAGCGCGCCCTCGCGGTCCTTGGCGAGCAGCGGATCCCAGTAGGAGCCCCAGATGAGCTTGATGACGTTCCAGCCCGCGCCGCGGAAGTCGCCCTCGAGCTCCTGGATGATCTTGCCGTTGCCGCGCACCGGGCCGTCGAGGCGCTGCAGGTTGCAGTTGATGATGAAGATCAGGTTGTCGAGCTTCTCGCGCGCCGCCAGGCCGATGGCGCCGAGCGACTCCGGCTCGTCCATCTCGCCGTCGCCGCAGAACACCCACACCTTGCGGTTGGCCGTCTGGGCGAGGCCGCGCGCCTCGAGGTACTTGAGGTAGCGCGCCATGTAGATCGCCGTGATCGGGCCCAGGCCC
>DASPMF010000267.1:0-4328 GCA_035627155.1 Burkholderiales bacterium
CGAGCACCAGCCCCGAGAAATCCATGACGAGGGTGATGATCACGATGTGCGCGACGTTCGGCAGGATATGCCGGGAGAGGATGCGGCGGTGCGAGACGCCGAAGGCGTGCGCCGCCTGGATGTACTCGAGCTGCGAGAGCTTGAGCGACTCGCCGCGCAGCAGGCGGGCCAGCCCGGTCCAGCTCGTCAGGCCGAGGATTGCGCACAGCACAAGCAGGCGGAAGTCGGCGCGCTGCGCCGCGGTCGGGAACCAGTCGGCGTTGCGGTCCATCACCACCTGCATCATCAGCACCGCGGCGGCGATCAGCAGCACGCCGGGAATCGAGTTGAGCGTCGTATAGAGGTACTGGATCACGTCGTCGACCCAGCCTCTGAAATACCCGGCCATGATGCCGAGCGCCACGCCCACCGGGAGCAGGACCAGCGTGGTCAGCGTGCCGATCAGGACGCTGATGCGGATCGACTTGAGCGCCTGGTAGAGCACGTCCTGCCCCACCTTGTCGGTGCCGAGGACGTGATAGTGCTGCGCGAGAAGGCCGGCCGGGAACGCGATGGCGGCCAGCACCACGAGTGTCCAGCCCGCCGCCTTCCAGGGGATGCCCGGATGGCGGCGGCGCAGCCGCTTGACCGCGAGGCCGATGAAGATGGCGGCGATGCTGGCGAAGAGCAGGCCGAGGCCGATGCGCGCATACACGTCGCGCAGCCGCTCGGCTTCATCCTTCAGGTGCGCGCCCGCATGGCGCAGTCGCGGGAAGTCGCGCACGACCTTGCCGTCGACCTGCATCTGCTCCTTCGCGTAAAGGCGCGTCGCGAGCGGCGCGGAATAGGTCCGCTCCCGGCGCTCGCGCACGCCGGAAAGCGCGAGGTCGAGAACCGAGAGCACTTCCGGCGAATACGCCCTGCCGTCGTCAAGCCTGGCCCGGAAGTGCAGGGAGTCGAGGAATCCGGTAATGACGAACGCCGCCAGGACGACGGCGCACGCCATCGCCGCCTTCGACTGGAACACGCGCCGCCACGGCACGGCGAGGTGCGATCGCCGGCTGCAATACCACGCGTAGACCCCCACCGCGCCTATGAGCAGCCAGAGGAGGACGTCGGTAGCGAGGAAGACCGGCAGGAACGGCATCTATTCCAGCCTCACGCGCGGGTCCACGACCGTATACGAGAGGTCGGTGAGGAGCAGTCCGAGGATGTAGAGCACCGATCCGATGAATACCATCGACCGCACGACCGCGAAATCCTGCGCCTGGATCGCGTCGATCGTGTAGCTGCCCAGGCCCGGGATCCCGAAGAACGACTCGGAGAGCAGGCTGCCCATGAACAGGAGCGGGATCACGACCACCACGCCGGTGAGGATCGGGATCATGGCGTTCTTGAGGGCATGGCGAAACAGGACCACTGACTCGGCGAGCCCCTTGGCGCGGGCGGTGCGCACGTAGTCGCGGCTCAGCTCCTCCAGGAAAAGCGTGCGGTACCACCGGCCGCCGGAGCCGATGCCGCTCACCACGCCGATCAGGACCGGCAGCACCACGAAGCGTGCCGCGTCGATGCCTCCGTCGTAGCCGGAGATGGGCACGAGGTGCCACAGCTTGGAAACGACGTACTGCCCGCCGATGATGTAGAAGAGCGTCGAGATCGACATCATCGCCACGCACAGCACGACGCCCCAGAAGTCGAGGTAGGTCGCGCGGAAGAAGGCCATGAACATGGCGAAGGTGATGTTCACGGCGAGGCCGACCAGGAGGGCCGGAATGGCGAGCGCAAGGCTCGGTCCCATGCGCGCGCGGATCTCGTTGGCGATGTCGCGGTTGTCCTCGGCGGCGCCGAAGTCGAAGGCGAAAAGGCGGACCGACTTCTCGTAGAACACGGTCTGCGTCACCTTACCGAGCCCCTCGGACGCTGAATTGAAGAGCAGCGGCTTGTCGTACCCCCTCTCCTGCTTCCATTTCTCGATCGCCTCGGGCGTGACGCGCTTGGCGCCAAGGTGCATGCGCGCCATGTCGTCGGGCGTGTTGACGACGAAGAACAGCGCGAAGGTGAAAAGGTTCACGCCGATCAGGATCGGGATCGCGTAGAGGAGACGGCGCAGGATGTAGCCGAGCATCTAGGCGGCCGGCCTTGCTGCCATTCTTTCGCGCCTGCGGTAGCTGACGACCGCGGGGAGCGCCGTGACGGCGAGCAGCACGAGCAGCAGGCCGAGCGGCCAGAGCACGGGCTGGTTCCACTCGGCGCGGCGCGCGCTGCGCTCGGCGACGTCGAGGCGCAGGTACTGCAAGGTGTTGCCGGCCATGTCGTTCGGCTTGGAATTGAAGAGCCAGGCATGGCGCAGGCTGTAGTCCTTCGGATGAAAGCCGAAGATCCACGGCGCATCACGCTGCACGAGGTGCACCATGCGGTCGATGAGCTTCTGCCGCTCCGGGGTGTCCGGCATGCTCTTCATGCGCTCGAAGAGCGCGTCGTATTCTGCGTTCGAGTAGTTGGAGCTGTTTGCGCCGGCGCCGTCGGCCCGCGCTTGCGGGCCGTGCAGCAGGAAAAGGAAGTTTTCCGGGTCCGGATAGTCCGCGTTCCAGCCCAGGCCGTACACCTGCTGCGTTCCCTTGCGGATCTTCTCCTGGAAGCGGTTCCAGTCCGTCTCGCGCACTTCGAGCTGGATCGAGAGCTTTTCGAACTGGCGGCGCCACCAGTCGGTGCGGGCCTTGTCCCCCGGCCCGCGCGAGGTCGTGTCGAAATAGAGTACGAGCGGCTGGCCGGACTTCGCGTCGCGCCCGTCCGGGTAACCCGCCTCCGCGAGGAGCTTGCGCGCCTCCTCGAGGGACCGCCGCCGGGCCTCTCCGTCGCGCCACACGTGCGTCACAGGATTGATGCCGCCTTCCTCCTCGCGCCGCCCGAATATTCCGGGCGGCAGGGGGCTATGCGCGACGACGCCGCGGCCGTTGGCGAAGATGGTGAGGTATTCCTCCATGTCCACCGCGATGGAGATGGCCTGCCGCAGCTTGCGCGCGCGCTCCGAGCCTCCGCCCACCACGGGGTCCTTCATGTTGAACCCGAAGTAATAGATGGTGGTGGCCACGGACGTGCTGAGCGTGATGCCCTTTTGCGTCATCTCGCCGGAGGGCTCGGCGGCGCCGTCCACCGACACGCGCACCGCCTGGTCGAAGTTTTCGGAGCTGATGCCCGCGCTGTCGTAGTACCCCTGCAGGAACTTGTTCCAGTACGGGACGGCTTCCTTCTCGCGGCTGAAGACCACCTTGTCGACGAACGGCATCGCCTTGCCGGCGTCGCGCAGCAGGCCAGCGGCTCGGTCGCCGGCTTCGCCTTCCGACGGATAAGGCATGCCGCGGTAATTGGGGTTTCGCGCGAGCACCATGCGCGCGTTGGGATTGTTCTCCACCAGCATGTAGGCGCCCGTGCCGATCGGCCACCAGTCGAGTGTGAAGTTCTTCTGCGCCATGCCGGGCTGGTGGAAGAAGCGCTCCGCCTCCCACGGAATCGGCGCGAAGAAAGGCATCGCGAGCCAGTACTTGAACTGCGGATAGCTGCTTTTCAGGCGCACGCGGTACGTATAGCGATCCACGACCTCGACGCCCTCCAGCCGGTGCGCGCGCAGGTCGAGCCATTGCGAGCGGTCCTTGTCGGCGGCGCGCAGTGCCTGCGCGAACTCCGGCAAGCCGACGATGTACTCGGCCATCAGGCCGAAGATCGGCGAGTGCAGCCGGGGATGCGCAAGGCGCTTGATCTGGTAGACGTAGTCCTCCGCGGTGAGCTCCCGCGTGCCGAGGGGAAGCTCGTAGGGCGTCTCCAGCACCTCGATCCTGTCTGCGTTCAGCTGGTGGTTCTCCGCGAGGAACGCCGGATGGGGCTGGTAGCGGATTCCCGGGCGGATGCGGATCTCGTAGACGCTGTGATTGCCGTCGCTGCGAGGCTCCGGAATCTCGACCGCGGCGAGCGGCTCGAGCTGGTACGGTCGCTTCAGGTAGTGGTACTGCAGCGGCGGCTCGAGGATCTGCCGCGTGAATGTCGCTTCGTCGGACGTGTAGGACTGCACCGGGTCGAGGTGCTTCGGCCGCTGGACGAACGCCGCGTAGAGGATGTTCTGCCCGCGCTCGGCGGCCGGGTACGGATCGTTCCAGGCGTCGCCGCACGCCGCGAGGAGAAATAGCAGAGGAATCAGGAGGATGCGCAAGCGGACAGTATAATCATGGCATGGCTTTGCTCACCGGCAAGAAGATCCTGGTCACCGGCATCATCAGCAACCGCTCGATCGCCTTCGGCATCGCGAAGGCCGCGCGCCGCGAAGGCGCCGAGGTCGCGCTCACCTACCAGAACGA
>DASPMF010000268.1:0-5679 GCA_035627155.1 Burkholderiales bacterium
AGGGGCTTTGACCTGGGTTGCGGCGGCGGGCGATGGGCGCGCATCGCCGCCAGGCGCGTAGGCGAGCTGCATTGCATCGATCCGAGCGAAGCCGCGCTCGAAGTGGCGCGCCGCAACCTCGTCGACTGCGGGAACTGCAGCCTGCATCTCGCCGGCGTATCGGACATTCCGCTGCCGGACCGCTCGATGGATTTCGGCTACTGCCTCGGCGTGCTGCACCACGTGCCGGATCCGCAGGCGGGGCTCGAGGCCTGCGCGCGCAAGTTGAAGACCGGCGCGCCGTTCCTGGCCTACCTCTATTACGCGCTCGACAATCGCCCGGCCTGGTACCGCCTGCTCTGGCGGCTGACCGATGCGGTGCGGCAGGTGGTTTCCGGGTTGCCGTTCGCGGTGCGCTGCCGGGTCACGGACCTGATCGCGCTGCTCGTCTACTGGCCGGTCGCGCGCTTCGCGGCGCTGATGGAACGCCTCGGTTTCCGGGTCGACGCGTTTCCGCTTTCGCTTTATCGCAACCGCAGCTTCTACCTCATGCGCAACGACGCGCTCGACCGCTTCGGCACGTCGCTCGAGCTGCGGTTCACGCGCACGGAGGTCCAGCGCATGCTCGAGCAAGCCGGGTTTGAGCGGATTCGCTTCAGCGAGCGCTGGCCGTTCTGGTGCGCGGTCGGCTACAAGGCGGACAGCTGACATGTGCGGGATCGCCGGACTTGTCGGTACCGAGGTCGATGCCAGGGACGAGGCGCGCGCCATGGCGCGGGCGCTTGCGCATCGAGGCCCGGACGATACGGATCTCTGGAGCGAAGGCGGGATCGCACTCGCCCACCGGCGGCTTTCCATCCTCGACCTCTCGCCGCTCGGCCGGCAGCCGATGTGCTCCGCCGATGGCCGTTATGTGGCGACGTACAACGGCGAGATCTACAACTACGAGGCGCTGCGCGCCGCGCTGGAGAAGGAAGGCCGGGCGCCCGCGTGGCGCGGGCACTCGGACACGGAAGTCCTGCTTGCCGCCGTGTCGGCGTGGGGCTTCCAGGCGGCGCTGGAGCGCCTCACCGGCATGTTCGCCCTCGCGGTGTGGGACATGGCCCAGCGCACGCTGCTCCTTGCGCGCGACCGGCTCGGCGAGAAGCCGCTCTATTACGGCTGGGCGGGGCGCGGCTTCGCATTCGCCTCCGAGCTGAAGGCGTTTCGCGCCTGCCGCGGATTCGAGCCGCGCGTCAACCGCGAGGCGCTCGCGTTGTACGCGCGCTATGCGTACGTGCCGGCGCCCTGGAGCATCTACGAAGGCGTTTGGAAGCTGCCCGCGGGCGCCTTCCTGAAGGTTGCGGAGAAGGACGTCGCGTCGAAGACGCTCGGCGAGCCCGTGCAGTACTGGTCTCTTGCGTCGGTCATCGACAAAGCCAAGGCCGCGCCCTTCACCGGCGGCGAAGCGGAAGCGGTGTCGGCGCTCGAAGCCGTGCTCGCGGAAGCGGTCGCCGGGCAGATGGTGTCCGACGTCCCGCTCGGCGCATTTCTGTCCGGCGGCATCGATTCCTCGACCGTGGTGGCGCTCATGCAGAAGGCCTCGCGCCAGCCGGTGAAGACCTTCACCATCGGCTTCCACGAGGCGCAGTACAACGAGGCCGGGTACGCGAGCGAAGTGGCGCAGCACCTCGGTACGGCGCACACCGAGCTCTACGTCAGCCCGCGCGAAGCGATGGACGTGATCCCGTCATTGCCGCGCATCTATGACGAGCCGTTCGCGGATTCCTCGCAGATCCCGACGTTCCTCGTCGCCCGGCTCGCGCGCCGCCACGTGACCGTGAGCCTGTCCGGAGACGGCGGCGACGAGCTCTTCGGCGGCTACAACCGCTATTTCTGGGCGCGCAACGTGTGGGACAAGGTCGGCGGCCTGCCTGCATTGGGGAGGGTCGCGGTTTCAAAGGGCATCACTGCGCTCTCACCGGCGTTCTGGGACACGGCGTTCGATGCCCTGGGCCCGGTCCTGCCGAAGAAGCTGCGCCAGCCGCAGCCCGGCGACAAGCTGCACAAGCTGGCCCGCGTGATGGACGTTCGGGACGAAGACGAGCTTTACGAGCGATTCACCGCCTACTGGCACCCAAGTCCGGTGAAGGGCGCTAGATCCGTCGTGCAAGTCGGTGACCGCTGTGGGACGCTGCCAGGCCTGTCGTTCGAGGAACGGATGATGTACCTCGACACGCTGACCTACCTGCCGGACGACATCCTCGTGAAGGTGGACCGCGCCGCGATGGCGGTGTCGCTCGAGACGCGCGTGCCGATGCTCGACCACCGCGTCGTGGCCTTCGCGTGGTCGCTTCCACTCGAGCTGCGCGTCCGCGGCGGCTCCGGAAAGTACCTGCTGCGCAAGGTGCTCGAGCGGCACGTGCCCAGGGCGCTGTTCGAGCGGCCGAAGATGGGCTTCGGCGTCCCGCTCGAGGACTGGCTGCGGGGCGAGCTGCGCGACTGGGCGGAGGCGCTCCTCGACGAGCGGCGCCTCGCCCGCGAAGGCTACTTCGATCCTTCCCTCGTGCGCAGGCACTGGGCCGAGCACCTGTCCGGCGCGCGCAACTGGCAGCATCTCCTGTGGGTGGTGCTCATGTTCGGCGCGTGGCTCGAAGAGCAGCAGCTCGCGTGAAGCGGCTCCTCTTCCTCGTCACCGAGGACTGGTATTTCTGCTCGCACCGGCTGCCGATCGCGCGCGCCGCCAAGGCGGCCGGCTACGACGTCCACGTTGCGTGCCGCGTCCAGGGCCACGCGGCAAACATCGAGCGGGAAGGCATCGGGCTGCATGCGCTGCGGGAACTGTCGCGAAGCAGCCGGCATCCGCTGCGCGAGGCGCGCGCGCTGCGCGAGATCACGGCGCTCTACCGCGCGCTGCGCCCGGACATCGTGCACCACGTCGCTCTGAAGCCGGTGATCTACGGCTCCATCGCTGCGCGCCGCGCGGGCGTGAAGGCCGTGGTCAATGCCATGGCGGGCCTCGGCTACGTGTTCAGCTCACCCGACCTCAAGGCCCGGCTGGTCCGTCCCTTCGTCGGCGGCGCGCTGCGCGGTCTCCTCGAAAGCGGGAACTCGCGCGTCATCCTGCAGAACGACGAGGACGCCGCGCACCTCGGCGTGCGCAACGCTGTCGTTATCCGCGGCTCCGGCGTGGACCTGGACGCCTTCGCGCCTTCGGAGGAGCCGCGCGGCGATCCGCTCGTCGTGCTGCCCGCCCGGATGCTGCGCGACAAGGGTGTCGTGGAGTTTGTCGAAGCCGCGCGCGCCCTGAAGGCCGAAGGGGTGAACGCGCGCTTCGCCCTCGTCGGCGCGCCGGACGAGGAGAACCCCGCCTACATTCCGGAATCGCAGCTCCGTGCCTGGGTAAAGGAGGGCGCGGTCGAGTATTGGGGCTGGCGCGACGACATGGCGAGCGTGTTCGCGCAGTGCGCCGTGGTCTGCCTCCCATCGTGGCGCGAAGGCTTGCCGAAGGTGCTGGTCGAGGCTACGGCGGCGGGGCGCCCGATCGTGACCTGCGACGTGACCGGGTGCCGCGATGTCGTCGCAGACGGGAAGAACGGTCTGCTGGTCCCGCCACGCGATCCGCGGGCGCTTGCCGCAGCCCTGCGGGAGCTGTTGGAAAACCCAAACCGAAGGAAAGCCATGGGAGCCGAAGGCAGGCGCCTCGCCGAGCGCTTCTCCACGGAGAACGTGGTTGCCGATACGCTGAAGCTCTACGCCGAGGTCGGCGCCGAGATCGGTGCCTGACCCCGATCTCTAGCCGCGGCCGTAGCGGTCGTCGAAGCGCTCGATGTCGTCCTCGCCGAGGTAGGACCCGGACTGCACCTCGATGATCTCGAGCGGGACGGTGCCGGGGTTCTCGAGGCGGTGGCGCGTGCCGATCGGGATGTAGGTGGACTGGTTCTCGCCGATCTCGACTACCTCGTCGCCCCGGGTCACGCGCGCCTTGCCGGAAACCACGACCCAGTGCTCGGCGCGCTTGCGGTGCAGCTGCAGGGAGATCGCCTGGCCCGGCTTGACGGTGAGGCGCTTCACCTGGAAGCGCGCCCCCGTGTCGAGGCTTTCGTAGTGTCCCCAGGGGCGGTACACGCGCGTGTGGGAGACGTGCTCCGAGCGCTTGATGCTCTCCAGCT
Source organism: Burkholderiales bacterium (assembly GCA_035627155.1). GTDB lineage: Bacteria > Pseudomonadota > Gammaproteobacteria > Burkholderiales > SG8-39 > SCGC-AG-212-J23. The sequence continues at coordinate 4,131 of DASPMF010000268.1, forward strand.
GCTCGACTACTTCCTTCACTTCCTCGGCGCGCCCGCGGTCGCTGACCAGCACCGCGTCGGCGGTTTCGACGACCAGCACGTCCTGCAATCCGAGCACGTACACGAGGCGGCTGTCGGCGCGCACGTACGACCCGGAGGTTTCTCGCACGTGCGCGTCGCCGCGCGTCACGTTGCCGGCGGCGTCCTTGTCGCCTATGTCCCACAGCGCCGACCATGACCCGACGTCGCTCCAGCCCATGTCGGCCGGCACGACGGCGCCGGCCGAGGTCTTCTCCATGACGGCGTAGTCCACGGATTGCGCCGGGCACGCCGAGAACGCCTTCTCGTCGAGGCGAAGGAAGTCGAGGTCGCGCGCGGCGGCGGCGAAGGCCGTCTCCGAGGCCGCGAGGATGTCCGGGCGCGAGCGGCGCAGCTCGTCGAGGAACTTGCGCGCGCTGAAGGCGAACATGCCGCTGTTCCAGAGATAGCGCCCGCTCGCGAGCAGTTCCTCCGCCTTGCTTGCATTCGGCTTTTCGATGAAGCGCACGAGGCGCGATGCGCCCGGCGCTTCGGGGAGCGGCTCGCCCGGCTCGACGTAGCCGTAGCCGGTGGCGGCGAATGTGGGCCGGATGCCGAAGGTCACGAGGTAGCCCTGCGCCGCCGCATGTACCGCCTGCGTCGCGGCCGCGCCGAACGCCGCGCGGTCCTGGATGGCGCTGTCCGAAGGCACGACGAGGAGGATTCCATCGGGATCGGACCGCGAGACGTGCAGCGCCGCCACGGCAACGGCCGGGGCGGTGTTACGGCCGACCGGCTCCAGGATCTGGATCGCCGGCCGCAGTTCGAGCTCGCGCACGTGCTCGGCGACGAGGAAACGGTGCTCGTTGTTGCTGACGATGACCGGCGCGCCGGCCTCCGGCAGCGCGGCAAGGCGCTGCACCGTGTCCTGCAGCATGGAGCGCTCGGAGACGAGGGCGAGGAACTGCTTCGGATAGAGCCGGCGCGACATCGGCCACAGCCGCGTGCCGCTGCCGCCGCACAGGACGACCGGGTGAAGCTTGGGCATGGCCTATTGTACGAGCGAGGAAAACGCCGCCGCGGCGTGCTCGACCGGCACCTCGGCGACGCTGCCGGCCGCCGGCCGCAGGACGCGATGCGGCACGCCCCACGGATGCCAGCGCTCGACCGGCGAGTCGCCGAAGAAGCACACGATCGGCTTTCCGAGCGCGGCCGCGACGTGCATCGCGCCGCCATCGCTGCAGATCACCGCGTCGCTGGCGGCGAGGGCGCCGATCAGTTCCTCGAGCCGGCGCGTCGCATAGCCGGCGACGCCCGTTGAACCGGCCTGGTCGAGGATCGCGCGCGCCTTGTCGTCGTCGCCCGGATGCTTCGGATCGTCCGCGGGGCCGGGCGACCACAGGAGCAGGATGCCCGCGTCGTGTTCCGCGCGCAGCCTGCGGATGAGCGCGACGTAGGACGCCGCCGGCCAGCGCTGCAGAGGGCGCCGCGCGCTGATATGCACCGCGATCCGTCGCGCGCCGCGCGGAAACGCCTCGGCGGCTTTCTCGAC
>DASPMF010000269.1:0-17619 GCA_035627155.1 Burkholderiales bacterium
ACGAGCTCGTGCAGGTAGCAGGCGCGCGCGGCGCGTTCCTCTTTCCCGTGACGGCCGAAGGGCGCCGGATCGGCGTGATGGGCTTCTCGAGCCGTATCCTGCGCGAGCCGGACCGCCGGCTGCTGCAGGCCGCCGCCGTGATCGGGAGCCAGGTCGGGCAGTTCCTCCAGCGCATGCGCGCCGAGGCGGCGCTGCGCGAGAGCGAGGAGCGCTTCCGCAGCCTGACGCAGATGTCGTCCGACTTCTTCTGGGAAACCGACGAGCAGCATCGCTTCACGCAAATCTCGCACGGCAAGAATCTCGCCGGAGGCGCGAACCTGATCGCCGGCAAGGACGCGCACGGCTGGGAAGAGCTGCGCGAAACCATGGATGCGCACGCGCCGTTCCGCGACTTCGAGTTCGGCCGGCCGCGCGCAGGCGGCGAGGCGCGCCACTTCTCCGTCACGGGGGAGCCGCGCTTCGGCGCGGACGGCCGCTTCCTCGGCTATCGCGGCGTGGGGCGCGACATCACGGACCTGGTGCTCGCCCGCGAGCGCATCGCCGCCCTGGCCTACAGCGACCCGCTCACCGGCCTGGCGAACCGCACCAGCCTCGCGCCGGCGTTCGAGCAGGCGGTCGAACGTGCGCGCCGGCGCAGCACGCGCATCGCGGCGCTCTTCATCGACCTCGACGGGTTCAAGCGGGTCAACGACGAGCGCGGGCATGAGGCCGGCGACCGGGTGCTCGTGGAGATCGGGCGGCGGCTGCGCGCCGGCCTGCGGGCGAGCGACCTCGTGGCGCGCCTGGGCGGCGACGAATTCTTCGCGGTGGTGGAGGACGTGCAGGGCGCCGACCAGGCCGAGGCGATCGCGCGCAAGCTGCTCGCCGACCTCGCGCGGCCCATGGAGCTCGCCGCCGGCGAGCCGTGGTGCGTCACCGGAAGCATCGGCATCGCCCTCTTCCCGGACCATGGCGCCGACGCCATGGGGCTCATGAAGCGCGCCGACGCGGCGATGTACGAGGCGAAGCAGGCCGGCAAGAACGGCCTGCAGTTCTCCGCCCAAAGTTGAAAGAGTCGTCCCCGCGAAGGCGGGGACCCGTCAGCGGCGGCGCATTTCCTTGTTCGCGTCCTGCACGTCGCGGCGCAGCTTCTCCCGCTCCTCCGGCGCCATGCGCTCCTGGCGGCGCGCGTCGCGGCGCTCGTAATTGCCGCGCGCCGAGTCCACGTCGTCGCGCAGGCGCTGCCGGTCCTCGCGGCTGAGGTGCGACGCCGCCTTGCCGGGGCCGCGGTCGCGATGCCACTGCGCCTGGGCGGGCAAGGCGACGATCGCCGCCAGCAGCACGAAGAAGGCCGTTTTCACGCACGCATGGTAAGCGAGCGCATCCGCTGCCGGTGTAACAATTGGTTACCCGTCGCGTCAGCGGCGCGCCCGCCTTATCGTTAATCTCCTGCCATGGCCGAGCTGAAGACCCGGATCCTCATCGTCGACGACGACCAGCGCCACCGCGACCTCCTCGTCCGCTACCTCGGCGGCCAGGGATACGAGGTGAAGGCGGTGCACGACGCGCCGGCGATGGACAAGCAGCTCGCGCGCGAGCGCTACGACCTGCTGGTGCTCGACCTCATGCTGCCGGGCGAGGACGGCCTCGCGATCTGCCGCCGGCTGCGCACGCAGAACGCGCAGGGCGGCCCGGCCATCATCATGCTCACCGCAAAGGGCGACGACGTGGACCGCATCGTCGGCCTGGAGATGGGCGCCGACGACTACCTGCCCAAGCCGTTCAATCCGCGCGAGCTGCTCGCTCGCGTAAACGCGGTGCTGCGTCGGCGCGCGCCGAGCGGCCCGCCCGGCGCCCCCGCCGCGAGCGGCGAGCTGCACGCCTTCGGGCCCTTCTCGCTCAACCTCTCCACGCGCACCCTGACGCGCAACGGCAAGCCGGTCCCTCTCACCACGGGCGAGTTCTCCGTGCTGAAGGTCCTCGTCCAGCACCCGCGCCAGCCGCTGTCGCGCGACAAGCTGATGGAGCTCGCGCGCGGCCGCGAGTACGAGGTGTTCGACCGCTCGATCGACGTGCAGATCTCGCGCCTTCGCAAGCTCGTCGAGGAAGACCCCTCGCACCCGAAGCACATCCAGACGGTGTGGGGATTCGGGTACGTGTTCGTGCCCGAAGGCTGAGCGCCCGGACGGCCGTGAGCCTGTTCGCCCGCCTGTTCCTGCTGATCGCCGCGCTGATCGTCACGGCGGTCCTCGCGTCGTTCCAGATCTACCGGATGTACGAGCGCGAGCCCCGCTCCCGGGAGCTCGCGCAGCAGACGGTCAGCGCGATCAATCTCACGCGCGCGGCGTTGGTCAGCGCCGATCCGTACCGCCGCCGGCAGCTCCTGATCGACATCAACGAGAGCGAAGGCTTGCGTCTTTATCCGGCGACGACGAGCGAAACGCTGCAGCCGATCCGGCCCGGCTCGTTCCTCGAGCGCGTGGCCGGGAAGATCCGCGCCGAGCTCGGCCCGCAGACCCGCTTCGCGACCGCCCGGGACGGCGAGCGCGGCTTCTGGGTGAGCTTCTTCATCGACGTGGACGAATACTGGATCAGCATCCCTCGGGAGCGTTTCCAGGTGCTGGTGGGCCTGCGCTGGCTCGGCTGGGGCGCCGGCCTGCTCGCGCTCGCCCTCGTCGGCGCGTGGCTCATCGCCTCGCGGATCGCGCGCCCGCTGCGCGCGCTCAGGGGCGCGGCCGCGCGCCTGGGCCGCGGGGAGACGCACGAGCCGCTCGCCGAGGAAGGACCGAGCGAGCTGCGCGAGCTCGCCTCCGCGTTCAACCGCATGGCGCGCGACCTCGACAGCATGGAGCGCGAACGCGCCATGGTGCTCGCCGGCATCTCGCACGACCTGCGTTCCCCGCTCTCCCGCCTGAGGCTGCAGCTCGAGCTTTCCGGCGCGGAAACCGAAGCCAGCGAGGCGATGATCGCCGACATCGACGAGATCGACGCCGTGATCGGGCAGTTCCTCGACTACGCGCGCGGCGAGAGCGAGGACAAATCGCCTTACGACCCGGGCCGGGTGCTGGTGGACGTCGCCGGCCACTACGCCCGCATCGGGCGCAAGGTCGTCCTGCACGAGGCGCCGCTGCCGGAGTTCGCGCTGGCGCCGATCGCCTTGCGCCGCGCGATCTCGAACCTCGTCGACAACGCGCTGCGCTACGCCGGGGAGCCGGTGGAGATCGCCGCCGGCTTCGCCGACGGCAAGGTGCGGATCGACGTGCTCGACCGCGGGCCGGGCATCCCGCCGGGCGAGACGGAGCGCATGAAGCGGCCGTTCACGCGCCTTGACGCGGCGCGCACGCGCCCCGGCGGCTCGGGGCTCGGCCTGGCGATCGTCGAACGCGTCGCGCGCGCGCACGGCGGTACGCTCGACCTCCTGCCCCGCGAAAGCGGCGGCCTGGTCGCCCGCCTTACGCTGCCGGCTTCCGCAACGCCTTCAGCCGCCGCTTGAGCTGCGGCAGCGTGCGCTCGCGCAGCCGCCATGCGGCCGCGGCGAGGCAAGGCTGCAGCACGGTCACGCTCTGGGTCTCCCGCGCGCCGGATCCGAGCTCGTCCTTGTACGAGTGCGCGCCGCGCAGGAAGTCGAACACTTCGTTGCCTTCCTGGATGGCGTGCTCGATGGCATAGCCGAGGATCGCCTGGCCGATGCGGCGCCGCGCGTGTTCGGGGTCGAAGCCGGCCTGCACCACGTAGACGCGGTTGCGGAAGCGGTACGCGTACAGCATGGCGACGATCTCGCCGGACACTTCCAGGCAGTAGAGCCGCAGCGCGCCGCGGCGCAGCGCGGTTTCCATTACCGCGCGGTGGAAGCCGATGTACTCGGGCGATGCAAAGGAGCCGGATGGCTCGCCCGCCGCCTCCCAGCGCATGCGATGCAGCAGGGCGAGCCGGTCCATCGCCTCGTTGATCCGCGCCGGGTCGCTCCAGACGAAGAAGCGCACCGGAACCTCGGCGGTCAGCTTCTTTCGCACGGAGCGGATGCGCGCGCGGCGGTGCCCGCTCACGGAGGCGAGGTAGGCCTCCCAGGTACGCGGCAGCGCGATGAAGACGATGCGCTCGGCCGCCAGCCGCTGCGTTTCGAGCCCGGCGGCGCCGCGCGCCGCCTGCTCGAGCAGCGCGGGAAACGGCGTGGCCGGATCCATGTCGACGAGGTGAAGGACATCGGGCTCCGGAAGCTCCAGCGCAGCCTCGGCGAGCGCGCGCGCGACCGCCGGCTCCTCTTCGCCATCCAGAACCGGTCCGAGGTCGTCCGGATACGTGTCGCCGCCCGAACCGACCAGCCGGGCCACCGTCACGGGGAAGCCGAGGCGGCGGGTGGGGTCGAGATACAGGGGCAGGATACCGGCGATGCGATCGCCCCTGGACGCGACCAGGATGCGCAGCGGCCTGCCCTTCCCGTAGGCCCGCCACCACTCGAACTGCCAGATCCAGGCGTTGACGAAGCTCGCGCTGGGCGAGCGCTCGTGCAGCGCGTTCCATGCGGTCGCGAGCTCCGCGAACGCGTCCGGCCCGGTGACGACGCGCACGCGGACCGGCGCGGCTTGCGGCTGCGCACCCTCGCTCGGGAGCGAGGCGGATGGAAACGCTGCCATCCCGCGATGGTGCGGGACGCGCGCCGCCGGCTGCAATCCGCCGGGCGACCCAAGCCGTGCGCCGATCAGCCCTCCCAGGCCACCGGATCCCCGACCCGGATCTCGCCATCCTCCAGCACTTCCGCGAAGGCGCCGCCGCGCCAGCCCTCGTACATCAGCGCCTGCAAACCTGGCAGGACCTCGTCCATGCCGCTCGCACGGCTTGGTCTCGCCGAGGATGCGCAGGCGGCACCCGCCGACCCGCAGGATCCGGCCACGGGCATCGCGCAGCGAAAAGCCGGCGACGAGAAGGTTCGCGCGCCGCGCGGCCGGCGACGCGCCGCCTCCCAGGGCGCCCATCAGCTCGCCCCAGACCTCCTCCTCGATCAACGTGACCTGGCGTTTGCCGCCCTGGTCGGCGTTTCCGACGATGCCGCGGCCGGCCTTCACGTGCACTGCCGCGGCCGCGTCCATCTTCCCGCGGCGCGCGCGCTTCACCCAGATCGCTTTTAGTTCGCCGCTCAGATGAACGTCCCGATATGAGGCGCTAGGTTACGGCAGAATCGCGGCGTGCCCTCCCCTGTCCGTCCGCGCGATGCCGCGACCCTCGTTGCCTGGCGGCGCGGCCGCGCCGCGGTGGAAGTGCTCATGGGCCGGCGCGCCGCGCGCCACCGCTTCGTCCCCCACCACTACGTGTTCCCCGGCGGGCGCGTGGATCGCGCCGACCACGCGGTGACGCCGCTCTCGCCTTTGAAATCGGAGGTATTGCGGCGGCTCTGCGCTTCGTGCCCACCCTCCCTGGCGCGCGCCCTCGCCGTTGCTGCGGTGCGCGAAACCTGGGAGGAAACCGGCCTCGTCCTCGGTGCGGTCTCCGGCGGTACGCTGCAGCCGGACCTGCAGCACCTCGACTACGCGCTGCGGGCCATCACCCCGCCGCAAAGCCCGATGCGTTTCCACGCCCGGTTCTTCTTCGTCGACGGGGAAAAGCTCGCCGGAACGATCGAGGGCAACGGCGAGCTGCTCGACCTCGCGTGGCGGTCGGTCGCCGAGTGCCTGCGCCTGCCGATCGTCGACGTCACCGAGTACGTGCTGCGCAAGCTCGACGCCGGGCAGCTTCCCGCGAACGGCACCGAAGTGCCGCTGTTCTCCTTTCGCAACGGCAAGGCGCTGCTCGCCTAGAGCGGGTAACGCTCGAGGACTTCGTAGCGTCCGTTCCGGGATTCGACGAGCACGAATTCGTCCACCGGCCACTGGATCCGGGGCAGCGGCGGGATCCGGCCCGGCAGCGCTGCCCTGCGAACCAGCGTCACGTGCGCCGCGAACGGCCGCTCCTCCAGCACGAATCCCTTTTCCTTCAGGGAATCGTGCAGCTTTTCGACCATCCCGGAGAGCGCGGCCGGAAGCACCGCGGGTCCTACCCAGACGATCCTGTTGTGCTTCCAGTATTTCGCCGTGTCGATCGGCAGATCAAACCTGTTGCACCTGACGGGCTCGGCCGCTGCGCTGGCCTTGCCGAGGTCGGCGTCGCCCAGGAAGGCAAGCGTCAGGTGAATGTTGTCTTCCTTTGCAACCCGGCCGCCGGCGCCTTGCTGAATTGCCAGGGCCCACTCGGCCAGCGCGCGAGCGGTTTCGCGCGGCGGCCAGAGGGCGAAGAAGAGCCTCACTCGTCCACGAGGTGCTGGCGGTGGAGCGCCGCGAGGGCCTTCAGCGACGGGTCGGCCGACTGGTCGAGCGCGGCGGCGATGAGCTCCATTTCGCGGCGGCCGCGGTTCTGCGAGAGCTTCCAGCGGGCGTCGATGCGGGTGATGGCGATCTCGAAGTTCACGATGCCGTCGAGCATCTTCTCGATGTAGGCAGCGCTCAGCGCGTCGAACTTCGGCAGCCATTCCGGATCCAGCCGGGCGACGAGCGCGCGCTGGTTGCGGTACTTCTCTTCCGGAACGGAGATGATCTTCGGCACGCCGTAGGCGTGCACCGCGGCGTAGTTCCAGGTGGGAACGCGCTCCTTGTCCTCGTACCAGCGCGGCGAGATGTACGCATGCGGCCCGGAAAAAATCACCAGGACCTCGTCGTCGAAGAACTCGCGCCACTGCGCGTTGTTCTTCGCCATGTGCATGTCGAGGACGATGCGCCCGTCCTTCTCGTGCACCATGACCGGCAGGTGCGATGCGTGCAGCGTGCCGCCGGTGCCGGTCACCACCACGGGAAAGTCGTTCGCCTGCATGAAGGCGACAAGCTCGGCGCGGTCCTCGACGCGGTTGTAGGGTGGCGTATACATGGCGCTACGCGATGAGCGCCACGGCCTGGGCGGCGATGCCTTCGCCGCGGCCGATGAAGCCGAGCTGCTCGGTGGTGGTGGCCTTGACGTTCACGTCCTTCTCGGCGATGCCGAGGTCCGAAGCGATGTTTGCGACCATCTTCGCCACATGCGGCGCCATGCGCGGCGCCTGGGCGAGGATCGTGGCGTCCACGTTCACCACCCTGAAGCCGGCCTTCTTCACTTCCCCCGCGACCGCGCGCAAAAGGTCGCGGCTGTCCGCCCCGCGATAGCGCTCGTCGCTGTCCGGAAAATGCCGGCCGATGTCGCCGAGCGCCGCGGCGCCGAGCAGCGCATCGCAGATCGCGTGCAGCAGCACATCCGCGTCCGAATGGCCTTCCAGCCCCCTGTAGTGCGGGATATCCACCCCGCCGATCACGAGCTTTCGCCCGCTCACGAGGGCATGCACGTCGAAGCCCTGGCCGATTCTCATGGGCGGCGACGCGACAGGATGGATTCGGCGATGGCCATGTCCTCAGGATAAGTCACCTTGAGGTTCTCGCGGCTGCCGGCAACCAGCCGCGGCCGCAGGCCGAGCTGCTCCACGGCGCTGGCCTCGTCCGTGACCGGGCCGGCGGCCTGCTTCAAGGCCTGCGCAAGGAGCGCGGCGCGGAACATCTGGGGCGTCTGGGCGAGCCAGAGTTGGCTGCGGTCCTCCGTGGCGGCGATGCGCTGCGCGCCGATCTCGTCCTTGCCCGCCCTCTTGACCGTCTCGGCCACCGGAAAGGCGAGCAGGCCGCCGACTTCGTCCTGCTCGCACTGCCTTACCAGCTCCCGCAGGTCTTCCTCGGGCAGGCACGGCCGCGCGGCGTCGTGCACGAGCACCCAGTCGCCCGGGTCAAGCTCGTCCATGAGCGCGACCAGTCCGTTGTAGACGGAGTCGCGCCGCGTCGCACCGCCGCAGAAGAGCGGCTGCAGCCTGCCCGCAAAGGCGCTCCAGTCGCAACGGTCGAATTGCGAATCGTCCGGCGAGAGCACGACCGCCACGCTCCGCACCGGCGGCACGCAAACTGCTCGGATGGCGTGCCAAAGCATCGGCCGGCCCGCAAGCGGCCGGTACTGCTTGGGCACCTCGCCGGAGATGCGGGTGCCGGTGCCGGCTGCGGGAACGATGGCAAGCATGAAAGTTCTTGAGATTCAGAAGATTATAATTGCGCGCTGCATTGACTGATGCACCGCGATTCGCTGCCCGCTCGTAGGCGCATGACCGGGCTCGCGGGCTCGGGGGATGCGCTCGCCCTGGCGCGGCTCGCGCAGGCCGAGCGCCCGCTCGCGGTCATCGCCGCAACCGCGCAGGACGGGCAGCGGCTCCTCGAAGAGATCGCCTGGTTCGCGCCGGCGCTGCGCGTCTGCCTGCTGCCGGACTGGGAAACGCTGCCGTACGACCAGTTCTCGCCGCACCACGACCTCGTCTCCGAGCGGCTCGCAACGCTCTTTCGCATCCAGCGCGGGGACTTCGACGTCGCCATCGTTCCGGCCTCCACCGCGCTGGTCCGGCTTTGCCCGCCCGAATACATCGCCGGCCACACCTTCCAGATCCAGACGCGCGAGCGTATCGACCTCGAGGCGCTGCGCGAGCAGCTCGCGACGGCCGGCTATTCCCACGTGACGCAGGTGGTCGCGCCGGGCGAGTTCTGCTTCCGCGGCGGCCTGATCGACCTCTTTCCGATGGGCAGCGCGCTGCCCTATCGCCTCGACCTCGACGACGACATCGTCGACGCGATCCGTACGTTCGACGTCGACAGCCAGCGCACGCTGTATCCGGTGAACGAGATCCGCATGCTGCCGGCACGCGAGTTCCCGCTCGACGAAGGCGGCCGCACGAGCTTCCGCAGCCGCTGGCGCGAAATCTTCGAAGGCGATCCGTCGAAGAAGCGGCTCTACCGCGACGTCTCGAACGGCATCCCGGCCGCGGGCGTGGAGTACTACCTGCCGCTCTTCTTCGACCACGTCTCGACGCTCTTCGATTACCTGCCGCAGGCGAGCATGCTCGTCCTGCACCACGACGTCGCGGGCGCGGTGAACGAGTTCTGGCGCAGCGCGCAGTCCCGCTACCAGATGGCCGGCGGCGACCCGGACCGGCCGCTCCTCGCGCCGGCGCAGCTCTTCGTCCAGGCCGAGGAGTTCTTCACGCGCGCGAAGGATTTCCCGCGCGTGGACGTCCTCGCCGATCCGGCCGAGAAGGGCGAGCTGCCTACCGAAGCGGTGCCGCCGGTGGCGGTCGACCGCCGCGCGAAGGATCCGCTCGCCGCCCTCAAGCAGTTCCTGGAGACGTCGAAGCTCAAGGTGCTGGTCGCGGCCGAGTCGGCGGGCCGGCGAGAAACGATGACCTCGTACCTCGCCGAATACGGGCTGCAGGCGCGCGTCGCGGCATCCTTCGAGGAGTTCGTGAAGGCGGGTGAAGCATTGCAGATCGCTGTCTCGCCTCTCGCCCACGGTTTCGTCGCGCCCGCCGAAGGATGGGCGATCGTCACCGAGGCGGAGCTCTATGCAGGCGTCGTGCGCCGCCGCGGGCGCCGCTCCGAGAAGACCGCGTCGGTCGAGAACATGCTCCGCGACCTTTCGGAGCTCAAGGTCGGGGACCCGGTGGTGCACGAGCAGCACGGCATCGGCCGCTTCAACGGCCTGACGAGCCTCGACCTCGGCGACGGCGCGAGCGAGTTCCTCCTGCTCGAGTACGAGGGCGGCGACAAGCTCTACGTGCCGGTCTCGCAGCTCGGCGTGATCGGCCGCTACAGTGGCGCGCAGCCCGAGGAAGCGCCGCTGCACAAGCTCGGCAGCGGCCAGTGGGACAAGGCCAAGGCGCGCGCCGAGAAGCAGGTTCGCGACACCGCGGCGGAGCTCCTCGCGCTGTACGCGAAGCGCGCCGCGCGGCTGGGCTACTCGTTCTCGGTCAAGCAGCACGACCTCGAGGCGTTCGCCGAAGGCTTCGGCTTCGAGGAGACGCCGGACCAGGCGCAGGCCATCGAGGCGGTCGTCACCGACATGGCCTCCGGCAAGCCGATGGACCGCCTCGTCTGCGGCGACGTGGGCTTCGGCAAGACCGAAGTCGCGCTGCGCGCCGCGTTCATCGCGGTGGCCGACCGCAAGCAGGTGGCGGTGCTCTGCCCCACCACACTGCTCGCCGAGCAGCATTTCCAGACCTTCTCCGACCGCTTCGCCGAATGGCCGGTGAAGATCGCGGAGCTGTCGCGCTTCCGCAGCTCCAAGGAGACTTCCGAGGCGCTGAAGAAACTCGCCTCCGGCGAGCTCGACATCGTCATCGGCACGCACAAGCTCCTTTCGAAGGACGTCGCGTTCAAGCGCCTCGGCCTCGTGATCATCGACGAGGAGCATCGCTTCGGCGTGCGCCAGAAGGAAGGCCTGAAGCGCCTGCGCGCCGAAGTGGACGTGCTGACCCTCACCGCCACGCCGATCCCGCGCACGCTCGCCATGTCGCTCGAAGGGATCCGCGACTTCTCCGTGATCGCCACCGCGCCGGAGAAGCGCCTCGCCATCAAGACGTTCGTGGCGCCCTTCTCCGAGGGCCTGGTGCGCGAGGCGGTGATGCGCGAGCTGAAGCGCGGCGGCCAGGTGTACTTCCTGCACAACGACGTGGACAGCATCGAGTCCATGCGCGAGCGCCTCGGGCGCCTCCTCCCGGAGGCGCGCATCGCGGTGGCCCACGGCCAGATGCGCGAGCGCGAGCTGGAGCGCGTCATGCGCGACTTCACCGCGCAGCGCTCCAACGTGCTCCTGTGCTCGACGATCATCGAGACGGGCATCGACATCCCGACCGCCAACACGATCGTCATCAACCGCGCCGACAAGTTCGGCCTCGCCCAGCTGCACCAGCTGCGCGGCCGCGTCGGGCGCTCGCACCACCAGGCCTACGCCTACCTCACCACGCCGCCGGCCGACGCGCTCAACAAGAACGCGGTGAAGCGCCTCGAGGCGATCCAGATGATGGAGGAGCTGGGCTCCGGCTTCTACCTCGCCATGCACGACCTCGAGATCCGCGGCGCCGGCGAGGTGCTCGGCGAATCGCAGTCGGGCGAGATGCAGGAGGTGGGCTTCAACCTCTACGCCCGCATGCTCGACCGCGCCGTGCGCCGGCTGAAGGCCGGCAAGGGCGACGCGCTCGAGGCCACGGTGGACATCACCACCGAGGTCAACCTGCACGTGCCGGCGCTGCTTCCCGAGTCCTATTGCAGCGACGTGCACGAGCGCCTGCAGCTCTACAAGCGGCTCTCCGACGCGGAATCGCGCGAGGCGCTCGAGCTCCTGCTGGAAGAGCTGGTGGACCGCTTCGGCGACCTGCCGGAGCCGGCGAAGGCGCTCCTCGAGTCGCACGCCGTGCGCATCGCCGCCAGGCCGCTGGGCGTCGCCCGCATCGACGCTACGCATGAAGCGGTGCAGCTGCAGTTCGTGAAGAACCCGCCGGTCGACGCCGCGAAGGTCCTGGCCTTCATCAAGGCGCGGCGCGGCGCGCGGCTCGCCGGGCCCGAGCGCCTGCGGGTCGAGCAGAAGATGCCGGCGTGGCAGGAGCGCGCGCAGGCCGTGAAGGACGTCCTGCACCAGCTTTCTTCATGAACCTCGTCCTGCAGGGCCCGTCCACGACGCGATCGCTGCTCCAGGACCGGTTCAAGGACCTCTACGAGGTTGCTCCGCACGCCTTCAAGGTGCCCGGCCAGCAGCGAGACCGAAGAATCGAGGCATGGTGCGAAGACAACCACGTCGATTTTGCTTGGATGGAGGAAGGACGGAAGTTCTCGGACCTGAAGCTCGTCGCCATGGACATGGACTCGACGCTCATCACCATCGAGTGCATCGACGAGATCGGCGACTTCTGCGGCAAGAAGGCGGAGATCGCCGCGATCACGGAGCAGGCGATGCGCGGCGAGCTGGACTATCCGCAGAGCCTGCGCAAGCGGGTGTCCCTCCTGGAAGGTCTGCCTGAGGATTCGCTCCTAAGGGTCTACGAGGACCGGCTGCGCTTCACGCCCGGCGCCGAGCAGCTGGTCGCGGCGTGCAAGCGCAACGGGGTGAAGCTGCTGCTCGTTTCCGGCGGCTTCACCTACTTCACCGACCGCCTCAAGGCCCGCCTCGGCCTGGACTACACGATTTCCAACACGCTCGAAGTGCGCGGCGGAAAGCTCACGGGCCAGCTCGTCGGCGACATCGTCGACGCCGACGCAAAGGCGCGCAAGTTCCTTTCGGTGATGCAGGCGCTCGGGGCGACCCGCATGCAGACCGTCGCCATGGGCGACGGCGCGAACGACCTCCGGATGATGAAGCAGGCCGGCCTGTCGGTGGCCTTCCGCGCCAAGCCGGTGGTGCGCGCCCAGGCCGACTGCGCGCTGAACTGGTCGGGCCTGGACGCGGTGGTGAATCTCTTCGAATAGACCCTACTTCGCGGCGACCACCATGATCTCGACCAGCGCGGCCGGATCGGCGAGCTTCGCCTCGACGCACGCACGGGCGGGCATGTTCTTGGGGTCGACCCAGGCGGTCCAGACCTCATTCATCGGCGCGCGGTTGCGGATGTCGGTCACCCAGATGGTCGCGCTGAGGACCTTCGACTTGTTCGACCCGCATTTGGCGAGCAGCCGGTCGATCTCGTCGAGCACCTCCTTCGTCTGGCCCTTCACGTCGTTCTTCAGGTTCTTCGCCACGACGCCTGCGAGGTACACGGTGTTCCCGTGCTCCACGGCCTGGGAAAGGATGGCGGTCGAGTCATGCCTGCTGATGGTCATGGGGCTTTTCTCCTTGGGCTGAATTGGCTTCGATCTTGCGGTCCTCGCGCTTCGCGGCGCGCATGCCTTCCGGCTCGAGCTCCTCGGCGTTCCGGTTGAGCCAGACGAACAGGGCCCAGGCCGCGAGGAGCGCCGCGGCGACGAACCCGACGCTGGCGACGTAGGGTAGCTGCTCCGGGTCGCTCTGGCCGACGCGGAACACGAGCACGACCGTCTCGATGGAAAGCGCGACCACGAGCACGACCATGAAGCGCGAGAGGAAGCGCCGCACGCGCGTCGGCGCGCTCATGTGCGTCTCGCGCTGCACCTCCTCCTCCAGGATGGTCTGGCCGAGCTCGAGCGCCGCCACGGCGACCGTGAGGACCGCGATCGCCTCGAGCACGGCCGTGATCCGGTCGTTGAGCGCCGCCTCTTCGAAAAGCTGCACGCCCTGCCACAGGTGCGAGCCGGCGAGGAAGATGAGGGCGAAGCCGGCCGCGAGGAACAGCAGGCTGATGACGAAGTGCCCCGCCGGGAAGAGCCGGTGGATGAGCTTCACTGCAGGCTCGCGCGGTCGTAGCCGGCGACCTTCTTGTAGCGCTCGGACAGGGCCTTCAGCTCAGCAGCGCTGATCACGGCGTCGATGCGCTCGAATGGCTTGTCGCCGGTGCGCTCGAACACCTCGCGCAGGATCGCGTCGGGCGGGTTGCGGCGGTTCTCCAGCACCACGCCAGAGGTCGGGCCCAGCCGCTTCTTCTCGTAGTCCTTGAGGGCCTCCTCGGCCGCGGCGTGCGCCGAAAGCGAGGCCGCCAGGCATTCCGCGTCGAGGATGGCCTGCCCGGCGCCGTTCGATCCGCGGGGAACCATGGGATGCGCGGCGTCGCCGAGCAGCGTGACCGGGCCGAAGCTCCATCGCGGCAGCGGGTCCTTGTCCACCATCGGGTACTCGAGCACCACGTCGGCGGCGCGGAAGAGCGCCGGGACGTCGAGCCATTCGAAGCGCCAGCCTTCGGCGCCGGCGATGAAATCCTCGACGTTCGCGCGCCGGTTCCAGTCCCACTGGCGGTGCTGCGGCGTCTCGATCTCCCAGAGCCAGTTCACGAGCTGGCGGCCTTCCGCGTCGATACGGTCCCGGATGGGGTAATACACCAGCTTGCCGGTCGCAAGCCACCCTGCCCGCACCATGCTTGCGCCGGAAAGGATGGGCTTCGCGCGCGTCACCCCGCGCCACATGTTGACGCCCGAGTACCGCGGCGGGCCCTCGCCGGGATAGAGCTGCGCCCGGATCGCCGAATGGATGCCGTCGCAGCCGACGATCGCCCGGCCCTGCGCCGATTCGCCGTTCTTGAAGGTCAACGTGGTTCCGGAGAACGAAACGGCGTGCCATCCGAGGTGCAGCCGGTCGGGGCCGATCCTTTCGAGGAACGCTGCAAGGAGGACGGCCTGCAGGTCGCCCCGATGGAGCGAGAACTGCGGCCACTCGTAGCCGGCGCGCCGGCCGAGCGGCTCGCGGTAGATCAGCTGCCCGAAGCGGTTGAAGAAAGCGGCCTCCGCCGTCTCGACCGCCACCTTCGCGAGCGCCGGCTGCAGGCCGAGCTGCGTGTAGACGCGGACCGCATGCGGCAGCAGGTTCACACCTACGCCCACGGGCTTGATCTCGGGCGCGGCTTCGAAAACCCGGCAAGGGATCCCGCGCCGGTGCAGCGAGAGCGCGAGCGTCAGGCCCCCGATCCCGCCGCCGACGACCAGGATCTCTTCTAGCCTACCCATCGCCGGGCGTTGTAGAACATCTGCATCCACGGCGAGTCTTCGGGCGCGCCGTCCGGCGCCCAGGACATCTGGACGCTGCGGAACACGCGTTCCGGGTGCGGCATGACGACCGTGAAGCGGCCGTCGGCAGTGGTGACGCCGGTGATCCCTTGCGGCGAGCCGCTCGGGTTGCACGGATAGGTGTCGGTCACCTTGCCGCGGTTGTCGACGTAGCGCATGGCGACGATCGCGGCGCCCTGGTCCGCCGCGTTGTCGAAGAGCGCCCGCCCCTCGCCGTGCGCGGTGGCGATGGGCACGCGGCTGCCCGCCATGCCCTTGAAGAAGATCGACGGGCTCTCCGGGATCTCGACCATCACGAGGCGCGCCTCGAACTGCTCCGAGCGGTTGCGCACGAATCGCGGCCAGCGGGCGCCGCCCGGGACCAGCTCGCGCATCGCGGCCATCATCTGGCAGCCGTTGCACGCGCCCAGCGCGAACGTGTCGGCGCGAGCGAAGAACTTCTCGAACTCGTCCCGCACCCTGCGATTGAAGAGGATCGAGCTCGCCCAGCCCCGCCCGCCGCCGAGGACATCGCCGTACGAGAAGCCGCCGCCCGCGGCGAAGCCCTTGAACGTTTCGAGCGACTGGCGCCCCGCGAGAAGGTCGGTCATGTGCACGTCGACCGCCTCGAACCCGGCGCGGTCGAACGCCGCCGCCATCTCCACCTGCCCGTTCACCCCCTGCTCGCGCAGGATGGCGACGCGCGGCCGCGCGCCTTTTCCGATGAAGGCTTCGGGTGAGAAGGACAACTGCATGCTCAACCCCGGATCCTCGCGGTCGAGAATGCGGTCGTATTCCTGCTGCGCCGATTCAGGGTTGTCGCGCAGCGACGCCATGCGCCAGCTCGTCTCGCTCCAGGCGCGCTGCAGCTCGATGCGCGGCTTCGCGAAGATCGCCTTCGCGTTGCGCGTGAGACGGATCTCGTCGCGCTCGTTGAGGTGGCCGATGAGATGCGCGTGCTCCCCGATACCCGCTTCGCGCAGCGCCTGCATTACGCGCTCGCGATCCGCCCGGCGGACCTGCAGGACGGCGCCCAGCTCCTCGCTGAAGAGCGCGGCCAGCGCCAGGTCCTTCATGCGCCCGGCGAGCTGTTCGTCCGCGTCGCGCTTGAAGGCGTCCACGTCGTCCGCCGCCGCGTCGAACGCGATGGCGTCGAGGTTCAACGTGACGCCACAGCGGCCGGCGAAGGCCATTTCGCAGATCGCCGCGAACAGGCCGCCGTCCGAGCGATCGTGGTAGGCGATCAGGCGCTTTTCACGGGAAAGCTCTTGGATGGAAGCGAAAAAGCCCTTCAGCAGGACCGGATCGTCGAGGTCCGGCGCTTCATTGCCCAGTTGGCCGTAGACCTGCGCGAGAATGGAGCCGCCGAGGCGGTTGCGGCCGCGCCCGAGGTCCACGAGTACGAGCTCGGTCTCGCCGAGGTCCGTGCGCAGGCGCGGCGTCAGCGTGGCGCGGGCATCGTCCACCGGCGCGAAGGCCGATACGCAGAGGGAAAGCGGCGCAACGACTTCCTTGCCTTCCCACGCCGTGCGCATCGAAAGGGAATCCTTGCCGACCGGGATGGCGACCCCGAGCGCCGGGCAGAGCTCCATCGCGACCGCGCGCACCGTTTCGTAGAGGAGCGCATCCTCGCCTGCGTGGCCGGCGGCGGCCATCCAGTTCGCCGAGAGCTTGATGCTCGAGATGGACGGCACTGCGGCGGCGGCGATGTTCGTGATCGCCTCGCCGACCGCCATGCGGCCGGACGCCGGCGCGTCGATGAGCGCGAGCGGCGCCCGCTCGCCGATCGCGAACGCTTCGCCGGCGTAGCCTTCGTAGTCGAGAAGCGTTACCGCGCAGTCGGCCACGGGCGTCTGCCACGGCCCCACGTACGGATCGCGCGAGCACAGGCCGCCGACGGTGCGATCGCCGATCGAGACGAGGAAGCCCTTGTCCGCGACCGACGGATGGCGCAGGACGCGGAAGGCCGCCTCCTCGATCCCGATCTTGGCGAGATCGAGTTTTGCCAGTGCCAATTTCTTGTGCGAGACGTCCCGCAGCATCTTCGGCGGCTTGCCGAGGACCACCTCGAGCGGCAGGTCCACCGGCTTGGCGCCGAGGAGCGCGTCGTCGACGAGCAGATGGCCGTCGTCGGTCGCGGTGCCGATCACCGCGAACGGGCAGCGCTCTCGCTCGCACAGGACGCGAAAGCGCTCCAGGCTCTGCGGCGCGATGGCGAGGACATAGCGCTCCTGCGACTCGTTCGACCAGATCTCGCGCGGCGACAGGCCGGCGTCCTCCACCGGGATGTCGCGCAGCTTCACGCGCGCGCCGCGGCCCGCGGAGTGCACGATCTCCGGCACCGCATTGGAAAGACCGCCGGCGCCGACGTCGTGGATGGAAAGGATCGGGTTCTCGCCGCCGAGCTGCCAGCAGCGGTCGATGACTTCCTGCGCGCGGCGCTGCATCTCGGCGTTGCCGCGCTGCACGGAATCGAAGTCCAGGTCCTCGGTGTTCGCCCCGGCGCCCATCGACGAGGCGGCGCCGCCGCCCATGCCGATGCGCATGCCCGGGCCGCCCAGCTGCACCAGCAGCGTGCCGGCCGGGAACTCGATCTTCTTCGTGAGCCGCGCGTCGATGTTGCCGACGCCGCCGGCGATCATGATGGGCTTGTGGTAGCCGCGCGCGACGCCCGCCACCTCCTGCTCGTACTCGCGGAAGTAGCCCAGCAGGTTGGGCCGGCCGAACTCGTTGTTGAAGGCGGCGCCGCCCAGCGGGCCTTCGGTCATGATCTGCAAGGGGCTGGCGATGTGCTCCGGCTTGCCGAAGCTGCCGCCCCAGAGGCGGGACACGGTGAAGCCGGTCAGTCCGGCCTTGGGTCGGGCGCCGCGGCCGGTGGCGCCCTCGTCGCGGATCTCGCCGCCGGCGCCGGTCGACGCGCCCGCAAAGGGCGAGATCGCCGTCGGGTGGTTGTGCGTCTCCACCTTCATCAGCACGTGGTGCGTGGCCTCGGACGCGCGATACACCCCCGCGGAATCCGGCACGAAGCGCTCGACGACATGGCCCTCCATGACCGCGGCGTTGTCCGCGTACGCGATCACGGTGTGCTTCGGCTGCTGCCGGTGCGTGTGCCGGATCATGCCGAACAGGCTGTGCTCCTGCGGCTCGCCGTCGATCGTGAAGCTCGCGTTGAAGATCTTGTGGCGGC
>DASPMF010000270.1:0-13277 GCA_035627155.1 Burkholderiales bacterium
CACGACCAGCCAGAACGTGCCTTCCGACATGCGGCTCAGCGCTGCAAGAGCAGTGCCGAGGCCGCTACGGCGGCCAGCGAAAGGACGAGGAGCAGGGCGCCCGAAACCCTGGGATAGCGCTCCACGAGGCCATCGAGCGGAAGGTAGAGCTGGTCGCTTCCCTGCGCGGCGCGGCGCGTCGAGATCCAGCGGTTCGACCACGCCTCGAAGGCCTGCAGCGCACGCGGCGCGAGCGCCAGCAGCAATCCGACGCCGATGCACAGCAGGCTTCCGGCGACCAGCGCCCATCGGGCCGTGTCGACGAAGATTGCCGTGGGCGCTCCGCCTCGCAGCATGGCGACGAGGCGGGCGGCGTCGAAGTACCAGACCAGCACGATGAGCACGTAGGCGCCGGCAGCCGCGAGGAGCAGGCCCAGCCAGAAGCTCCTCCCCTGCACCCGGCCGCCCATGGCGCGCGGCACCTCGAGCGGCTTGAGCGCGCGGCGGGAAGAGACCCAACGGTTCATCGCCCGCATCGCGCGCAGCGTCGGTTCGCTGCGCACCAGCAGGCAGGCGCCGAGCACGGCGCCGGCGAGAGCGGCGACGAGGGCGAGCAGATTCAGCGACGGCGCGACCACGCTGGCCCAGAGGATCTTCATGCGCGGCCCGCCGGCCGGTCTTCGTCCGGGAAGGGCGACGAAGCGCCCTCGAGCCAGCGCCTGCCGTGCGCGTAGAGGCGCTCGACGACCGCCCCCTTCAGCTGGGGCAGATCCAGCTTGATGCGGAATCCGAGCTTGGTCTGCAGGTACGCGAGATGCCGGTAGCCCTCGGGGAAGGAGCCCAGGAGATCGGGATCGAGCTTCAGCTGCGCTGCAGGATCGAGCGGGTCCATGCGGTCTTTTTCATAGATCGGCTGGCGGCGCACGATGGCCCATCTTCCGGCGCGCTTCTCGAAGAAATCGTAGAACCGGCCGGTGCAGACCACGTCCACGGTCACGCGGTCCACGTCGCCGCGCTGGCTGATCGTCATCTTCGTCTGCGCCACCGCGCGCTGGCCCTGCACCTCCACGCTCGTGCCGCCGAGGAAGTGCAGGATGCTCACGCCGCGCTCGAAGCCTGCCTTGCTCACCTCGATGAACTTCTCCGCCGGGCCCTGGAACCAGGTTGCGGTCATCCAGCCGTCTTCGTGCCACACCGTGCGGAAGCGTTCCCAGTCGCCGGCGTCGCGCCACACGGCCCAGTTCTGGACGACCTCCGCGACCTGCAGCCGGTCCTGCATCAGTCCACCTTCATTCCGGTGTCCTTCACGAGCTTCGACCATTTCTGCACGTCGTCGCGCAGGAACCGGTCGAACTGCTCGAGCGACATGCTCATCGGCGTCGCGCCCTGCTTGCCCCATGCCTCCCTTACTTCCGCGGAGGCGAGGATCTTCCCCACCTCGGCGTTGAGCTTTTCGAGCACCGGCCGCGGCGTTCCGGCCGGGGCCATGAGGCCGAGCCAGATGGTTGCCTCGTAGCCCGGCACGCCGGCTTCGGCGACGGTCGGCACGTCGGGCGTCACCGCCGAGCGCGACTTCCCGGTCGTGCCGAGCGCCTTCGCCTTGCCGCTCTTCACGTGGGCGATCATGGTGCTGATCGCGTCGAACATCATCTCGACCTGCGCGCCGAGCAGCGCGGTGCGCGCCTGGTCGCTGCCCTTGTGCGGGACGTGCACGATGTTCGTCCCGGACAGGTGCTTGAAGAGCTCGCCCGCCATGTGATACGGCGTGCCCGGACCGGAGGAGGCGTAGTTCAGCTTTCCCGGCTGCGACTTGGCGAGCGCGACGAATTCGCGCAGGTTGTTCGCCGGCACGCTGGCCGGGATGGCGAGGAGAAGGTCCTGCGAGTTGATGCCGTTGACCGGCGCGAGGTCCTTCATGAGGACGTAGGGCTTCCTCGGAATGAGGGTCTCGTTCACCGTGTGCGTGTTCGACATCACCAGCAGCGTGTAGCCGTCCGGCGCGGACTTCGCGACCGCCTCGGTGCCGATCACGGCTCCGCCGCCGGGGCGGTTCTCGACCACGAAGGACTGGCCGGTCGCGTCGCTCAGCTTGGCGGCGAGGAAGCGGCCGTAGACGTCGGCCGATCCGCCCACGCCGAAGGGAACGACGATCTTCACGGCGCGCGCCGGATAGGACTGCGACGACGCGCTGAAGCTGCAGAAAGCGAACAGCAGGGCCAGGGCGATGCGAATCACGGAGGTCTCCTCTTTTCTTGCCGCTTAGAATAGCCGCGGCCCATGAGAATACTCGTCACCGGCGCGGCGGGCTATATCGGCGCGGCGCTGGTCCGCTCGCTCGCGCCCCATCACGAGGTCCTGGCGACCGACCAGGGCGCCATGGACTTCGGCCCGGGCGTCGAGGCGGTCACCGGCAACCTCGCGTACCCGAAGTTCGCGCGCTCCCTCGTTACAGCGCAGACCGACGCCGTGTTCCACCTCGCCTCGCTCGTCTCGGGCGGCGCGGAGCAGAACTTCGAGCTCGGCACGAAGGTGAACCTCGACGCGACGCGCGACCTGTTGGAGGCGTGCAGGCTGGCGGGAAACCGCCCGCGCTTTCTCTTCGCCTCCTCGATCGCGGTGTACGGGCAGGGCGGCGACATCGGCGACGACACGCCGGCGCGCCCGCGCCTTTCCTACGGCACGCAGAAGCTCGTGTGCGAGCTGCTCATCGACGACTATTCCAGGCGTGGGTACCTCGACGGCTGCGCGCTGCGCCTGCCGGCGGTCATGGTGCGCCCGGGCACGGCGAACACCGCCTTGACCGGCTGGGTGAGCGCGATCATCCGCGAGCCGCTCGCCGGACGGGACTATGTGTGCCCCGTCGCCCCGCAGACCACCATGGCCTGCATCTCGGTGCGGCGCGTCGTCGAAGCCTTCGTCCACGCTTCGCGGCTCGAGCTCGCGGCCGAGCGGGCGTTCCTGCTTCCCGGCATCCCGGTGACCGCGCGGGAGATGCTCGACGCGGCGAAGGCGCGCGGCGCGAAAGGCGCGGTGCGCTTCGAACCGGATCCGCGCATCCAGAAGGCGATGGAAGGCGCGCCGCGCAGCACCCGCTCCGCGCGCGCCGATGCGCTGGGGTTCGAGCCGAGCCGCGACATCATGGAGATCGTGCGTGAGTACCAGGAAGACTATCCGGATCCTTCCGTCGCGCGCCACGGTTGAGGGCCTCGACCGGGCGCCTCACCGCGCGTTCCTGCGCGGCCTCGGGTTGCGGGACGCCGACATCGCCCGGCCGTTCGTGGGCGTCGCATCGACCGACGGGCGCGTAACGCCCTGCAACGCGCTGCTCGGCGAGCTTGCGCGCGAAGCCTGCGCCGGAGTGCGGGACGCGGGCGGCACCCCGTTCGACTTCGCGTCCGTCTCGGTCGCCGACTCCATGTCCATGAACCACGGGGGAATGCGCTACTCGCTCGTCTCGCGCGAGATCATCGCCGACGGCGTCGAGGCCGTGGCGCGAGGTCACGCCTACGACGCGCTCGTCACGCTCGCCGGCTGCGACAAGACGCTGCCGGGGATGATGATGGCGATGGTGCGACTCAACCTGCCTTCGGTGTTCCTGTACGGCGGCGCCGCCTTGCCGGGCCGCTGGCGCGACCGCGACGTCACCGTGCTCGACACCTACGAAGGCGTCGGCGCGGTGCTCGCCGGCGACATGCCGGAGAGCGACCTGAAGAGCCTCGAGGAGGCCTGCCTGCCGACGCTCGGATCCTGCCCGGGGCAGTTCACGGCGAACACGATGGCCATGGTGTCCGAGACGCTCGGACTCGCGCTGCCCGGATCGGCGACGCTCCCGGCCGTGGATCCGGAGCGCAAAGCGCTCGCCGTCCGCGCCGGCGCAACCGTGATGCAGCTCCTCCGGGACGGCGGGCCGTTGCCGCGCGAGCTGGTGACGAGGAAAAGCCTGGAGAACGCCTGTGCGGCCGTCGCCGCCACCGGCGGCTCGACCAACGCCGCCTTGCACATTCCGGCGATCGCGCACGAGGCCGGGATCCGGTTCACGCTGGACGATTTCGCGCGCGTCGCGAAGCGCACGCCGCTCATCGCCGACATGAAGCCCGGCGGCCGCTTCCTCGCCAAGGATCTTCACGCGGTGGGCGGCGTTTACGTGGTCCTCAAGGCCTTGCTGGCGCACGGTGCCCTCCACGGAGAGTGCCTGACCTTGTCCGGGACCACGCTCGAAGCGGAGCTGAAGAAGGCCCCGCAGGCCGACGGTGAAGTCGTCAGGAAGGAGCCGATCATGAGGACGGGCGGGCTGGTCGTGCTCAAGGGGAACCTTGCGCCCGATGGCGCGTTATTGAAGGTCGCCGGGCTCAAATCGCTGGTCTTCGAGGGGCGCGCGCGCGTGTTCGATTCCGAGGAGGCCTGCGCAGAGGTGGTCAGAAAGAAGCGCTACAAGGCCGGAGACGTGCTGGTCATCCGCTACGAAGGCCCGCGCGGCGGCCCCGGCATGCGGGAGATGCTCGGGGTGACGGCGCTCCTCTACGGCCAGGGCATGGGGGAGAAAGTCGCGCTCCTGACGGACGGGCGCTTTTCCGGCGCGACGCGCGGGATGATGATCGGCTACGTGTCACCCGAGGCCGCGGTGGGCGGCCCGCTCGCCGCCGTGCGCGAGGGCGACCGCATTGCCATCGACGCGGCAAAGGGAACGCTGGAGCTGCGCATCCCAAGGACGGAGCTCGCACGGCGGTTGAGGAAACTTTCCTTCAAGGCGCCTCCCGTTCAGGGCGTGCTGGAGAAGTACGCAAAGCTGGTCGGCCCGGCGAACCTGGGGGCTGTCACCCATTCCGGTCCGAAAGCGAGAAGATGAGCCTCGACCTCGTCAGCGAAGGGGCCGCCGTTCCCGACAATGTCAACGTGGTCATCGAGATTCCGATGAACGCAGAACCGGTGAAATACGAGGTGGACAAGGCGACGGGCGCGATCTTCGTGGATCGCGTCCTGACTACCCCCATGCGTTATCCGTGCAACTACGGTTACATCCCCCGCACGCTATCGGGCGACGGAGATCCGGTGGACGTGCTCGTCGTGATGCCGCTGCCGCTGGTCCCCGGATGCGTCATTCGCTGCCGCCCGATCGGCATGCTGGCGATGACCGACGAGGCGGGGGAAGACACGAAGGTCATCGCGGTGCCCATCGACAAGGTGTTTCCCGCCTACAGCGGCATAAGCGGCGTAAGCGAGCTTCCCGAGCTCACGCTCGAGCGGATCGCGCACTTCTTCGAGCACTACAAGGATCTCGAGAAGGGCAAGTGGGTGAAGATCGAAGGCTGGAAGGACGCCGGGGCAGCGAAGAAGGAGATCCTCGACGGCGTGCGCCGCTTCAGCGCGACACCGGTGAAGGAACGCCCGAAGTTCTAGCCCAGTAAGCGAACGTCCCGCGCACGATGGAAGGCTGGAGCAGGAAGTCGTGCGCCTCCCGCGCGAGGTGCTCCGGGACTTCCTTGCAGCCGCCGGCCGCCATGGCGCGGACCTGCATGCGGGCGGCGCGCTCGAAGAACACGGCGAGGTAAGCCGCTTCCTCGATGCTCGCGCCGGCGGCGAGCAGGCCGTGGTTGGCGAGCAGGATGGTCTTCGACTCGCCGAGCGCGCCGGAAATGATCCGGCCCTCGTCGTCGGCCACCGGCACGCCCGGCCACTCCGGCAGGTGCGCGGTGCCGTGCAGCATCGCGGTGTCCATGTGGATCGTTTTCAGCGGCTTGCCGGTCGCCGCCAGCGCCGAGGCGAAAGGGGCGTGCGTGTGGATGATCGCCCGCACGTCGTGCCGCTTGCGGTAGATCCAGACGTGGAAGCGCACGCCGGGATTGGGGCGGCCGGCGCGGAGGGGTTTGAGATCCTCGTCCACGAGCACCATGCGCTCTGCGGTGGCTTCCTCGAAGCCGTAGCCGAACTGCAGCGTCCACCAGGTGCCGGGCTTGGGCCCGCACGCGGTCACCTGCCCGGCGAGCCCCGACTCGTGCCCTTCCCTGGCGAGGATGCGGCAGGCGGCCGCGAGCCGCTCTTCGGCCGGAGCGTCCGGGGCCTTGAGGTCTTCCTCCATCTCGCGGCTCACGCGGTCGAGGAAGTGCTGCTTCGAATGGTCGTTCATTTCATGAGGCCCGGCAGGTAGAGCGAAAGGACGGGGAACGCGACCAGCAGTGCAAGGCGGATCACGTCCGCGCCGATGAACGGCAGCACGCCGTGGAAGATGGTGCGCGTCGGCACCTGCGGCAGCAGGGTGTTGAGCACGAAGAGGTTCATGCCGACCGGCGGGCTGATGAGCCCGATCTCCACCACGACGACGATCAGCACGCCGAACCAGATCGGATCCACCCCCATGCTGACGACGAGCGGGAAGAACACCGGGACGGTCAGGAGGATCATCGAGAGCTCCTCCATCGCGGTTCCGAGGAGCACGTAGATGATCATGATCGCGCCGACGACGACGACGGGGCTCACCCCGAGACTGGCGATGAACGCCTTGAGGTCCGCCGGCATGGAGGTGATGTTGACGAACTCCGCGAACATCAACGCGCCGATCAGGATGAGGAACAGCATGGAGGTGGTCCGGGCGCTCTCCACGAGCGCGGCGTAGAGCGCCTTCAACGTCAGGCTGCGCCGGGCGAGCGCGAAGATCATGGCGCCGAAGGCCCCCACCCCGGCCCCTTCCACCGCGGTGAAGACGCCGCCGTAGATGCCCCCCATAACGAGCACGAAGAGGGCGATCACGCTGGTGATGCCCTTGTAGACGAGCGAAAGGGCGAACACGGCGAGCGCGCCGACCACCGCCGCGTCGTCGGATTCCGCCCAGCCGAGCTGCACGCTGCCGATCACCGCCACGCCGACGAGGGCGAACCAGCCGACGCCTTCCAGCGTGGCGAAGCGTTCCTTCCAGGACAGGCGCTCGCCGCGGGGACCGGCCTTCGGATCGCGCCAGGTGACGTATTGGACCGCCAGGCAGAGGAGCAGCACCGCGAGCAGGCCGGGAAGGATGCCTGCGGCGAAGAGCTTGCCGATGCTCGTCCCGGTCATGATTCCGTAGATCACCATGATCGTGGAGGGCGGAATGAGGATGCCGAGCGTGCCGCCGGAGGCGATGGCGCCGGTGGCGAGCCGGTCCGAATAGCCGAACTTCTTCATCGACGGGTACGCGACCTTGGCGAAGGTCGCCGCGGTGGCGATCGAGGAACCGCAGATGGCGCCGAAGCCGCCGCAACCCACGATGGTCGCCATGGCGAGTCCGCCGCGCAGGTGGCCGATGAAGGCGTACGCGGCCCGGAAGAGCTCCTGCGACATGCCGGCGCGCGTGACGAAGTTACCCATCAGGATGAAGAGCGGGATCACCGAGAGGGTGTAGTTGCGCCCGGTCTCGTACACCTTCGTCTGGACGGTGGCGAACGCGGCGGTCCAGCTCCAGTCGCGCATGTAGGCGTAGCCGACGATGCCGACCACGCCCATGGCGAGCGCGATCGGCAGCCGCAGGAACGCGA
This sequence comes from Burkholderiales bacterium, assembly GCA_035627155.1. Classification (GTDB taxonomy): domain Bacteria; phylum Pseudomonadota; class Gammaproteobacteria; order Burkholderiales; family SG8-39; genus SCGC-AG-212-J23. The sequence goes on from DASPMF010000270.1 coordinate 7,485, forward strand.
GCACCAGCATGCACAGCAGGCCGATGAGGGACTCGGTCACTACGTCGTTCCCACGGGATCGCGGCGGGCGCCGGGCATGAACATCTTGACGGCGTGGATCAGACCGGTGAGGGCGATCATCACGGCCATGAAATAGACGAACGGGCCGATCGTGATGCGCAGCACGTCCGTGGTGTCGCCGTAGGAAGAGATCCTGCCGGCCTTGATCCACACCTGCCAGGTGAGGAAGAACATGAGCGCCGCGCAGGCGGCGTGGATGACGCGGATCCACAGCTCACCCGCGCGCGGCGGCAGCATGCGGTCGATGAAGTCCATGGTGACGTGCTCGTCGGCGTGCGAGACGAGCGGCAGGCCGGCGAAGATGAGCACCAGCAGGAGCAGCTCGGTCACCTCGAACCCGCCGCGGATCGGCCGGTTCAGCAGGTAGCGGCCGACCACGTCGGCGAACGTGAGCAGCATCATGCCGAGGAGCAGGATCGACGCGGCGATGCCGAGCACGGCATCGACCTGGCGTTCCCACTTGTGGGCTGGTTCGGTCACAAATAAGAAGGGCGCGGAACGACCGCGCCCTTATCTTATTGTATTTGCAGCAGGACTACTTTCCGCCCTCGGCCTTCTTCAGCTCGGCGCGGAACTCGTCGAGGACCGCCCTCGCGTTGAGGCCCTTGTGCTTTTCCTGCGCCTTCTTGATCCAGTCCTCGATGATGGGGCCGGCGCGCTTCTGCGCTTCGGCGCGCATGGCCGCGTCGGCGGGCATGATGTTCGCCCCGGCGGCCTTCAGCGCGTTCAGGCCGACCTGGTCGGCCTTGTCCCACGACTGGCCGTTGCTGCGCGCGGCGTACTCGCCGGCGTACTTTTCGATGATCGCCTGGTCCTGCTTGGCGATCTTGTTCCACTTCTCCTCGTTCATGAAGAAGCCGAACGCCGAGCTGTACAGCCCGCCCGGGAATACGGTGGCCTGGCCGATCAGCTTGTCGAGCTTGAACGAAACGATCGACTCGAAGGGGAAGAAGACGCCGTCCGCCACGCCGGAGTTGAGAAGCTCGTAGGACTCCGGGGCCGGCTTGACGAACGCCGAGGCGCCGAGCGCGTTGGCCGTCGCCTCCGCGATGCCGCCGCCGGTGCGGATCTTCAGGTTCTTGAAATCATCCAGGGTCTTGATCGGCTTCTTGGTGAACATCTGGCCCGGGCCGTGGGTCCAGACGGCGAGCAGCTTCACGCCCTTGTATTCGCCGAACTTGTGGAAGTGCTTCCAGTGGATGCGCGAGAACGCCACCGAGTTGACCTCGGCGGTGTCGCCCGCGCCCGGGAGCTCCGCCATGAGCGGCAGGATGTGGCGCGCCGGCGTGTAGCTCGCCGTGACGTACGAGAGGTCGACGAGTCCGTCGCGCACCGCGTCGAACGTTCCGGGCGGGGCGGCGGGCGCCTTCGGCAGGCCCTGGAACTTGACGCGGCCGTTGGTGGCCTTCTCGACTTCCTTGGTCCAGTTCTGCTGCCAGATCGTCAGGTGGTGCGTCGGCGGCACCCACGACGAATAGGTGAGCGGCGCCTGCGCGAACGCAGGCATTGCGAACGAAGCGCTTGCGACCGCGACGACGGCTGCGGCACTGCATTGACGAAAGTTGATCATGAGCTCCTCCTCAGGAGGCGTTAGTGTAGCGCCTCGCGCTGCGTGCGTTGGAAAGGCGCGTTGAATTCCGATTTCGGATTCGATACGATGCGTCGCGGAGGGGAAAGCAATGCCATCGGTGGTCACCAAGTCCGACCTCGTCCAGGTCGCGGCGAAAGCCGGCAATGTGAGCAAGGCGGCGGCGGGCGAGGCGGTCAACGCCCTGTTCGACGCCATTGTGCAGAACGTCGCCAAGGGGAACCGCGTGACCGTCGTGGGCTTCGGCACCTTCCTCCCTCGCAAGCGCAAGGCGCGCAGCGGCCGCAGCCCGGTCAACGGCAAGGAGATCAAGATCCACTCCAAGACGCTTCCCGCGTTCGCCGCCGGACAGGGCTTCAAGGAAGCCGTGGACAAGAAGTAGAAGTTCCTTCCGCAGCTCGTTGTTTTGGCGGGGATTGCCAACCCCGGTGCGGGCAGGCAGAATCGCGAAGCACGATTTCTGCCATGGAACGCCCGCTCATCCTGTCCCTCGACTCCCACGGTGTCCCGCACCGCTGGATCAGCTGGCAGCAGGCGTGCTTCTACTACGCGAAGAACCTCGTTGCGTGGACGCTCGGCGAGGAAACGTTCACCTACTACGGCGGCATCTCGCGCATCACCGGAGAGCGCTCCAGCATCACCGCGCACTCCATCGTCGCCATCAAGGGCAAGGCGCTCGCGTCGAAGGGGTTCAACCAGGTGCCTCCGCTCAACAACCGCGAGCTCTTCCGGCGCGACCGGCACATGTGCGCCTATTGCGGCGGCGAGTTCAACTACTTCCGCCTGACCCGCGACCACATCGTCCCGCTTTCGCGCGGCGGCCGCGACACCTGGATGAACGTGGTGGCGGCGTGCCGGCACTGCAACGGGCACAAGCGCAACCGCCTGCCGGAGGAGTCGGGGATGGAGCTGCTCTACGCGCCCTACGTGCCGAACAAGGCCGAGTACCTGATCCTCACCAACCGGCGCATCCTCTCCGACCAGATGGAGTTCCTCAAGCAGCACGTCGCTTCGCACTCGCGACTGGTCCTGGCCCCTGCCTGAAGCCGGTTTGCCAGACTTCTGGCGTAACAGCGGTTTTCATCTCCTCGAGCGAGACCCGGCCGGCCGGCTGAAGGTCACGGACGACTTCCTCCGCGCCTACTACCTGAGGCCGGAGGTGCACCCGGTCGAGGAATCCAACGACGCCGAGCAGGCGCTGCATGCCGCGCTGATGGAGGTCCCGACGCGCGATGTGTCCGAAGAGGAAATCGCCGCGATTGCTGACCCCGACGCGCAGGACAACTACCGCGTCGTGCTGCGCTTTCGCCGCAGGCTGCTCGACGCCGGGACGGTCGAGGGCTGCTACATGAACCTGTTCAAGGGCCCGGTCGACATCCCGCCGATGTTCGTCGAGCAGCTCGTGCATGTGATCCTGCGAAACGTGCTGGACGGCTGCGACGACCCGCTGCGGCTGCGGGCAGCGGAGCTCTTCTTCCGCGACCAGAAGGCCACCATCCAGGACGGCCACGCGCTCCTGGCCGACCACGAGACGGTGGAGATGCACGCCTCCGGGAACCGGTACGGCAGCATCGGACGATTGATCGTCGAGGCGCAGGGCGACCTCGGCAAGGTGGACCTCGACGTGCTCGACCGGCAGAACGCCGCGCTCTACTGGGCGCGCGACTCCCGCCACGACACCGTCATCAGCCTGACTTACGGCCGCCCGGCGCTGGACGCGCTGTGCCGCGTGGTCGAGGCGTGGGTGCGGCACTTCTTTTCCGTCGCGGTGAAGGTGAAGCCGCTGCGGCAGATCGACGAGCACCCATGGGCCTGGCACGTGGGCCTCGACGCGGAGGCCACCGCGATCCTGAACGAGCTGTGGGCCGGCACGCAGGTCGAGCAGGGTCGCATGCGGCGCATCCTGGCGCTCTTTGCGCTGCAGTTCGAAGACCCGTCGACCATGCGCGCCGACATCGCCGGGCGCAACGTCTATCTGGCGCTGGCGGCAGACGAGGAAGGGCGGGTGCGCATGAAGCCGCAGAACCTGCTCACCAACCTGCCGCTGCATGAAGCCTAGCTACTGGGATCGCGCCAAGCGCGCGCTCGCCAGGGACGATCCGGTGATGCGCGCGATCCTGAAGGCGCATCCGAAGGTGTTCATGCAGCAGCGCGGCGAGCCTTTCTTCACGCTGGCGAGGGCCATCGTCGGCCAGCAGATCTCGGTGAAGGCGGCGCAGAGCGTATGGAACCGGTTCGAGCTCTGCGTCGGCGCGGTCACGCCGGAAAACGTCCTGCGGCAGAAGCGCACGGCGCTGCGCGCATGCGGCTTCTCCGACCGGAAGGTGGAGTACGTCGCCGACCTCGCGCAGCATTTCGCCGACGGCCGCATCCACGTCCACCGGTGGCCGCAGATGGACGACGAGGCGATCATCGAGGAGCTCACCGAGGTGCGCGGCATCGGCCGCTGGACGGCGGAGATGTTCCTCATGTTCAACCTGCTGCGGCCGGACGTCTTTCCGCTCGACGACCTGGGCCTCCAGAAAGGCATCCGCGTGGCCTACTTCAAGGGGCGCAAGGTTTCCGTCAGGACCATGAAGCGGCTCGGGGAGACCTGGCGACCGTGGCGGTCGGTCGCGACCTGGTACCTGTGGCGCTCGCTGGACCCGGTCCCGGTCGAATACTAGGCAGGCGGGTAGAATCGCGCCCCAATGAAAACGACCTTCCTCGAGTTCGAGCAGCCGATCGCGGAGCTCGAGAACCGCATCGAGGAACTGCGCTTCGTGCAGGACGACTCGGCGGTCGACATCTCCGAGGAAATCCAGCGCCTCGCAAAGCGCTCGCAGTCGCTCACCAAGGAGATCTACGGCAAGCTCTCGCCGTGGCAGATGGCGCAGGTGGCGCGCCATCCGCAGCGCCCGTACACCCTCGACTACGTGGCGATGCTCTTCACCCACTTCGAGGAGCTGCACGGCGACCGCAGCTTCGCCGACGATCCTTCCATCGTGTGCGGCCTCGCCCGGTTCAATGCCGAGCCGTGCGTCGTGATCGGCCACCAGAAGGGCCGCGACACGAAGGAGAAGATCCTGCGCAATTTCGGCATGCCGCGACCGGAGGGCTACCGCAAGGCGCTGCGGGCGATGAAGCTCGCGGAGAAGTTCGGCCTGCCGGTGTTCACCTTCGTCGACACGCCCGGCGCGTATCCGGGCATCGACGCCGAGGAGCGGGGCCAGTCCGAGGCGATCGGCCGCAACCTGTTCGAGATGGCGAGGCTGCGCACGCCGGTCATCGCGACGATCATCGGCGAGGGCGGCTCGGGCGGCGCGCTCGCCATCGCGGTCGGCGACCTCGTCCTCATGATGCAGTACGCGACGTACTCGGTGATCTCGCCGGAGGGCTGCGCTTCCATCCTGTGGCGCAGCGCGGACAAGGCGCCCGACGCGGCCGAGGCGCTCGGCATCACGGCCACGCGCCTGAAGGCGCTCGGGCTGATCGACAAGGTGGTGCCCGAACCGCTCGGCGGCGCGCACCGCGACCCGCAGGCGGCGGGCCAGTCGCTGCGCAAGGCCCTCGCCGAGGCCCTGCGGCAGCTCGAGGAGAAGAAGCCGCGCCAGCTCGTCGAGGAGCGGCTCGAGCGCCTGATGGGCCATGGCAAGTTCAAGGAAACCGCGGAGCGCTGACCCGGTCCGCGCGGCCGACGCCTTCCTGGGCGAGCTGCCGCTCAAGAACAAGCGCCTCGTCGCCGGACTCTCCGGCGGCATGGATTCGGTGGTCCTCCTGCATGTCCTGGCGCGCCTGCGCGGCAGGCACGGCTATCGCCTCTCGGCGCTGCATGTCCATCATGGCCTCAGCGCCAACGCAGCGGCGTGGGCGAGCTTCTCATCCCGCCTGTGCAAGAGCCTGAAGATTCCGTTGCGCGTGCGGCGAGTGCGCGTCACGAGGGCGGGAAGCGGACTGGAGGCCGCGGCCCGCGCCGCGCGCTACGCGGCGTTCCGCGCGCTGCAATGCGACGCCATCGTGCTCGCGCACCATCTCGACGACCAGGCCGAGACGGTCCTCTTCAACCTGCTGCGGGGGACCGGCGCGCGCGGACTGAGCGGCATGCCGGCGCGCTCGGCCCTCGACGGCAAGCTGCTCCTGCGGCCGTTCCTTGGCTTGCGCCGCGC
>DASPMF010000271.1:0-10307 GCA_035627155.1 Burkholderiales bacterium
CTCGCATTGTTCCATTTCGGGCCGGCGTTCAAGGCCAATCTGCTGGTCAGTTCCTTTCGCAAGGACGCCGACGCGCTCTCCGGAACGGCGGCTGGAGCGGGCGCGGCCAGCGAGGCCGGGGTCTCGATCCTCGGTCGCCAGCTAGAGATTGCGACCGCCGGGTACGTGAAGGAGGCCCGCGCAGCGCTCGGCGATGCGCGCAAGTCCTCGGAGGCCTTGAACACCACGCTGCGGGAGGCGGCGAAGAAGGCGGCTTCCGCCGAAGCGGCGAAGCACATCGACAAGGATGAACTTTTCAAGAAGCTCGACGGCGACGGTTCGAAGGACGGCGACCTCCCCGCGGACAAGGTCGTCGAGGCGCTCGGCGGCGCCCTCGATGCACAGCTTGCCTACTTCAAGTCGACGCGGGACGCGGCCGCAACGGCGTTGAAGGAGGCCGGCTCGGACCCGGCGACCAACAAGCCGTACGGCGACGAAGCGAACGCCATTGCCGGCGCCATGCACAAGGCGGTGAACGAGTCGATCTCCGCGCCGATCGCGCGCGTCGAGGCGGCGGGAGCGCGGCTCGAGCAGCGGCTGCTGTTCATCGACGAAGTGGCCGGCGCCGGCGTGGCACCGCCCAAGGCGGCCGCGCCCGCAGCGGCGATCCCGGTCGGAGCGCCGAACTAGTTGTAGCGGTAGACCACGATCTTGTCGGCCGCCGATTCGGGCGTCCACACCTCGCCCTTGCGGCCGTGGATCTGGCGCACGTTGGCGTGCGCGCTCGAGGACTTGAAGGTCTCGAATTTCTCGCTCTTCGGATCGAAGCGCATCATCACCTGCTGCGTCCACTCGGAAACCCACGGGCGGTCGGTCTCGTCGACGTAGACGGCGTACACCTTGGGCGACGCCCCGGGCGCCTTCCACTGCGACCACTTTCCGGCGGCGGGCTCGTAGCGGCTGAGGTTGCCGGAGTTCCATTCGGCGACCCACACGTTGCCCTTCGAGTCCGACCACACGCGGCGCGCGCCCTGGTCGCGGGTCGGCGGCTCGAGCACGGTGGCCTTGCCGCTCGCGCTGTCGATCCTTCCGACGTACGAGCCTGCGAGCGACGCGTAGTAAACGGTGCCGTCCGGCGTCGCATGGATGCCGTAGGGCCCGCGGCCCTTCGGTGCGTCGAACACGCGCATCTCGCCCGTCTTCGGGTCGAGGCTGCCGTAGATGCCGGCCTGTCCGGTAAACCAGTGCAGGCCCTTGCCGTCGAAGATCGCCGTGTTCAGGTTCCAGTAGCCGGCCCGCGTGATGGGCCAGGCCTTCACCGCGCGCGTCTTCGTGTCCACGCGCACGATCGCGTTCTGGCCGCCGTCGGTGAGCCACGCGGAGCCGTCCTTGTCCTGGATCACGCCGTGCGGCGACGAGTTGGGACCGAGCGGGACGGTTTCCACTTTCCCGGTCTTCGGGTCGAGGATGCCGAGGTGGCCGCTGCGCTGCGCGGAAAAGTACACCGGTCCGCCCGGCGCGGGATCGGCCCACACGTCGTGGGCGAAGAGGCCGCGCGGGATCGGGTACTCCTGCACGGCGACTTGAGCGTGGATCGGAAGGGCGGCGAAAAGGGCGAGAAGGAGGAGGGCGCGCATGGCGCGGATTATCCTCTTCTTGTACATTCCGGGGCTCCATGCGCAGCCGCCACAGCCCCGTCGATGCTTGACCTCCAGGTCGGGAAGTACGAGATCGAGACGCTGCTCGGCAAGGGCGCCACCGGGACGGTGTACCTGGCGAAGGACACGTTCACCGGCAAGCAGGTCGCGCTGAAGACGATCGAGCCCGAGGTGTTCCACGACCCGGAGTTCGGCGCGGTCTACAAGGCGCAGTTCCAGAACGAGGCGTCGCTCGCCGGCAAGATCCGCCACCCGCACATCGTCACCATCTACGACGCGGTGGTCGCCGAAGACTCGGGCCACATCGCGATGGAGGTGGTCTCGGGCGGCGACCTCTCGCAGTACGTGAAGGCCGAGGCGCTGCTGCCGACGGCCGACGTGCTGCAGATCGGCTTCAAGTGCTGCGGCGCGCTCGACTACGCGTACCGCGAGCAGGGCATCGTCCACCGCGACATCAAGCCCGCCAACATCATGGTGACCAAGGACGGCGACGTGAAGATCGCCGACTTCGGCGCCGCGTTCCTGAGGAAGAGCAAGACCTCGCAGACCACCGCGCTCGGCTCGCCGTTCTACATGGCCCCGGAGCAGATCGAGGGGCGCGACCTCAACTTCCACAGCGACATGTATTCGCTCGGCGTGGTGCTCTATGAGCTGCTCACGGGCAAGCGCCCGTTCCAGGCCTCGAGCATCGAGGCGCTCGTGCAGCAGATCCTGATGGAGGAGCCGCCCGCGCCCTCGAAGCTGCGCCAGGGCATCCCGCCGATCGTGGACAACGTGGTGATGCGCTCGATGCGCAAGCGCCCGGAGCAGCGCTACGCCACCTGGGCGCAGTTCTCGGTCGAGCTCTCCAAGGCGGTGGCGGCGGTCCTGCCCGCGGGAGCCATCGCGGACAGCGAGAAGTACCTGGCCCTATCCAAGGTCGAGATGCTTCAGATGCTCTCCGACGCGGAGTTCTGGGAGCTCGCCGCGGCGGGGAAGTGGTCGCGCATCCCGAAGGGGCACGCGATCATCAAGGAAGACCTGCCCGGGCACAGCTTCTACTTCCTGGCGAAGGGCGAGGCGAAGGTGACCCGCGGCAGCCGCCTGCTGAACACCATCAACGAAGGCGAGTGCTTCGGCGAGATGGCGTTCATCCGCGGCGGCGAGGAGCCGCGCCACGCGACCGTTTCCGCGTTCACCGACTGCCTGGTGGCCGAGTTCCTGCCCGAGACGCTCGACAGGATGACGCACCAGGCGCAGCTGCATCTCACGCGCGCGCTGGTGCGCAACGTGGTCGACCGGCTCGTCGTCGCCAACGAGCGCCTGACGCACTAGCCCTAAAGGCGCTTGCCGAGCACCAGGTCGAGGTTGCCGCCGGTCTTCAGGCACGTCATGAAGAGCTCCTCGGCGAAAGAGCGACTCGTCACCTCGGCGCCCTTGCGGTAGGCGGCGTCGATGATCTCGCTCATCATCTCGGTGCCGCGCTGCGACTCGCGCACGTTGTAGATGCGCTCCATGATGGTGGCGGCTTTGGGCGGCTGCACTTCCTCCTGGGCGAGGGAGCGCGCGACGATCGCCATGTCGGCGGCGATTCCGCACTCCTCGGCGCTCTCGGCCTTCGGTGCGGCGGAAGCCGCGACGGGAAGCGCAGCGGCCAGGAAGAAGAGGAAAAACGGGCGGCAGGTCATGGGGGTCTCCTAAATGAGCGGGCCCCGCAAGCGCCGTGCCGCCCTCGCCGGAACGCTACGCCGGCTACGGATTGAGCTGCCCGCGCACCTCGCCGCCCTTGTAGCGGTCCGAATGCACGTTGACGTACAGGTTGCCGGCGCGAAAGTCCTTGAGCTGCGCCTCGTTCAGCTTCGCTCCCGGCGGCGCGCTGTAGGTGTCGCCGTTCTTCACCAGCGGCACGACCACCGGGCCGTTCTGGCCCTTCGCACCGCGGTGAATGTGCGCCATCGTGCCCTGCACGCCGGTCGTGCTCACGCTGCCGCTGACCGCGCCGTCCGCGCCGATGGTGAAGCTGCCGCGCCCCGACCCGGCGCTGGAAGCGGGCGGGACCTCCTCGGCCGGCGAGAGCGACACGTTGACGGACTTGCCGCCGCCCGACGAGCCGCCGCCCATCATTCCGCCGCACGCTGCGAGCGAAACGAGCGCCAGGGCGCAAAACGCCTTCTTGATGAAAGTCATGGTCTCCTCCTTTGGTAGGACTGCAGGATGCTGAACACCCCGCTCGCCTAGAATATTCCCATGCCGAAAATCGCCGCATCCACCGCGCTCGCGCGGCTGCGGATCCTCGACCTGACGCGCGTGCGCGCCGGCCCCACCTGCGTGAAGCAGTTCGCCGACTTCGGCGCCGACGTGATCAAGATCGAGTCCCCGCCGGGGGTGGACCCGAACGAGAACATGGGCGGGCCGCGCGACGGCTTCGACATGCAGAACCTGCACCGCAACAAGCGCTCGATGACGCTCAACCTCAAGACGCCCGCGGGGCGCGGCGTCTTCCTGCGGCTCGCGAAGACCGCGGACGTGGTGGTGGAGAACTACCGGCCGGACGTGAAGTTCCGCCTCGGCATCGACTACGAGTCGCTGCGCAAGGTGAACCCGCGGATCATCCTCGCCAGCATCTCCGGCTTCGGCCAGGACGGCCCCTACGCCGCGCGGCCGGGCTTCGACCAGATCGCGCAGGGCATGAGCGGCCTGATGGGCGTCACCGGCGAGCCGGGCGGTACGCCGATGCGAAGCGGCGCGGCGATCGCGGACGTGTCGGCCGGCCTCTACGCCGCGCTCGGCATCTTCACCGCGCTCCTCGAGCGCGAGGCCTCGGGCGAGGGCCAGTGGGTGCAGTCCTCGCTTCTGCAGGCGGGAATCGGCCTGCTCGACTTCCAGGCCGCGCGCTACGCGATGAGCGGCGAGGTGCCGGCGCAGATGGGCAACGACCACCCGACCAGCATGCCGACCTCCGCCTACCGCACCGCGGACGGCCACATCAACGTCGCCTGCTCGGGCGACGGCATGTGGACGCGCCTGTGCAGGACGCTGGGCCGCGAGGATCTCCTTGCCCGGCCGGAATTCAAGACGAATGAAGGCCGGGCGAAGAACCGCTTGGCGCTGAACAAGGTCCTCAACGAGTGCTTTTCCACCGGGAAAAGCGAAGACTGGGTGAAGACGCTCAACGAGGCCGGCGTGCCGTGCGGGCCGATCTACCGCATGAACGAGGTGTTTGCCGATCCGCAGGTGCAGCATCTCGGGGCGGTCAGCGCGGTGAAGCACCCGCGCCTTGGCGAGCTCAAGGTTCTTTCGCAGGTGGTGAAGCTCTCGCGCACGCCCGCGAGCGTCGCCACCGCGACGCCGGAGATCGGCGAGCACACGGGCGAGATCCTGCGCGAGCTGGAGTACTCGAAGGACGAGATCGAAAAGCTGAAGAGCGAAGGGGCGATCTGATGAGCGAGCGGCTCCAGGTCCGCAAGGAAGGCGCGATCGGCTGGATCGTGTTCAACAACCCGGAGCGCCGCAACGCGGTCTCGGTGGACATGTGGGAGGCGCTGCCGCGGGCGCTCGACGGCTTCGAGGCGGACGCGGAAGTCCGCGTCGTCGTGCTCGCCGGCGCCGGCGACAAGGCGTTCGTCTCGGGCGCCGACATCTCGCAGTTCGAGAAGGAGCGCTCCGGTCCCGAGGCCGTGCAGCGCTACGAGGAGCTCGCCGAGGGCGCGCAGGGGCGGCTGCAGTCGTGCGACAAGCCGGTGATCGCGATGATCCGCGGCTATTGCCTCGGCGCCGGGCTCAACATCGCCGCGATCTGCGACCTGCGCATCGCCGCCGACGACGCGCGGCTCGGCATCCCGGCGGCGAAGATGGGCCTCGGCTACCGCGCCTCGTCGATGAAGAACCTGATCGACCTGGTCGGCCCGGCCAATGCGCGCGAGATCATGCTCACCGCCCGCCAGCTCACGGCCGCGGAGGCAAGAGAAATGGGCCTTCTCCACAAAGTCGTGAAACCGGAAGAGCTGGAAAAGGCAGTTCACGAGTACTGCGACACTATCGCCGGCAACGCGCCGCTCACGATGCGTGCCTCGAAGCGCGTCATCCGCGAGATCACGAAGGCGTCCTACGACGCGGCGCAGTGCCGCGCCTGGGTGAAGGAATGCTTCGAAAGCGAGGATTACCGGGAGGGCCGCAAGGCCTTCATGGAGAAACGCAAGCCCGTCTTCAGGGGGAGGTGAGCATGGTTTCCAGGGTTCTTGTCACGCTCGGCGTGCTGGTCGTGTGGATTCCTGCACTGGGCCAGCCTTATCCGAGCCGTCCCATCACCTCGGTGGTGGGCTTCGCGCCCGGCGGGGCGACGGATACGGTGTCGCGGATCATCGCCGAGCCGCTCGGCAAGGCCCTCGGCCAGCAGGTGCTCACCGACAACAAGGCCGGCGCCGGCGGCACCATCGCCGTCGACCTTGTCGCCAAGGCGGCGCCCGACGGCTACACCATCGTGCTCGCGAACGTGGGCGCCATGGCGTCCAACCCGCACATCATGAAGCTCTCGTACGATCCGCTGAAGGACCTCGCTCCCATCACGATGGCCACGGTCTTCGCCAACGTGATCGTGGTGCAGCCCGACTCCCCGGCGAAGACGCTCAAGGAGTTCGTCGACCTGGCGCGCCAGCGCCCGGGCCAGATCACCTACGGCAGCTCCGGCGTGGGCGGCGCGGCGCACCTCGCCGGCGAGCTCCTCGAGCAGATGGCGAAGATCTACCTCGTGCACGTGCCCTATCGCGGCGGCGGTCCCGGCATGCAGGGCTTCCTCGGCGGGCAGACCGACGTCTTCATCGCGACGCCGGTGACCTCCATCGGCCAGATCAAGGCCGGCCGGGCGCGCGCGCTCGCCACCACCGGCCCGAAGCGCGCCGCGCTGATGCCGGATGTGCCGACCGTGGCCGAGCAGGGCTACCCGGGCTATGAGGCGGTGAACTGGTACGCGTACTACGGACCGAAGGGGCTTCCGCGGGAGATCGTCGACAAGCTGAACAGCGCCATCACCACCGTGCTCAAGCAGCCGGCGACGATCGCCGCGCTCGAGAAGCAGGGCGTGGAGCCGCAGTCGAGCACGCCGGAGGAACTGGCGCGCTACACCGCGCAGGAGCTGAAGACCTGGGGCCGGGTGGTGAAGGAAGCCGGCATCCAGCCGCAATGAAGGCTTACTACATCCGCGTCGAAGGCGGCCGCACCGTGCTCGAGGCCCGCGAGGTGGCCCAGCCGGTCGCGGGGCCCGGGCAGGTTCTCGTCAAGGTGCGCGCCGCGTCGCTCAACCGGGGCGAGTTCATCGTCGGCGGCCTGACCAAGCCGGGCGAGGCGAAGCCCGCAGGGAACGAGGCGGCCGGCGAGGTCGTCGGGACCGGCCAGCGCGTCATGGGACGCTGCGCAGGCGCCTACGCCGAGTACGCCGTCATGGACGCGCGGGAGGCGATCCCGCTCCCCGACCATCTCTCATACGAGCAGGGCGCGGCGATTCCGCTCACCTTCATGGTCGTGCACGACATGCTGGTGGAGCAGGGACGGCTGAAGGCGGGCGAATGGCTGCTCGTCGGCGGCATCGCCTCCGGCGTCGGCGTGGCGGCGCTGCAGGTCGCCAAGGCGCTCGGCGCGAAGGTGATCGGCACTTCCGGATCCGACCAGAAGCTCTCCCGCCTGCGCGAACTGGGCCTCGACGTTGCGGTGTGCACGAGGAAACCCGATTTTGCAGGCAAGGTCCTGGAGGCCACCGGCGGCAAGGGCGCCAACCTGGCGATCAACACGGTGGGCGGGTCGGTGTTCGCCGAGATGGTGCGCTCGCTCGCGTTCGAGGGGCGCCTCGCCATCGTCGGCTACGTGGACAAGCAGCTGCACGGCGAGTTCGACCTCGAGACCGTGCACGTGAACCGGCTGAAGATCTTCGGCGTTTCGAACAAGAAGCGCACCGCCGACATGCGCGCCGCCACGGTGAAGGGGTTCGTGGCGGATCTCCTGCCTTTGTTTGCCTCCCGAAGAATCACTCCCCTGGTCGATCGCGTCTTCCCGTTCGACCGCATGGCGCAGGCGCAGGCCTACATGGAATCGGACGCGCACGCCGGCAAGATCGTGGTGAAGCTGTGAAGCTGGTGCTCGCCCAGATGAAGCACGAGACGAACACGTTCTCGCCCGTGCCGACGCCGCTCGCGCGCTTCGCGCACGGCCGGCCCACGCCGCCGGAGGGCGGCGACGCCTACGAGGACTTCAAGGGCACCGGCACCGCGCTCGGCGCCTTCATCGATGCCGCGGAGCAGGCCGGCGCCGAGATCGTGATTCCCATCGCCGCGCAGGCCTGGCCGAGCGGCCGCGTCGAGCAGGGCGCCTTCGAGTACATCGCCGGCAGGATCGTCGACGCGGTTAAGCAGGGCTGCGACGGCGTGCTGCTCGACCTGCACGGCGCCATGGTGACCGAGCGCTTCGACGACGGGGAAGGCGAGCTGCTGGCGCGCATCCGCCGCGTGGCGCCGAAGGTGCCGATCGGCGTCGCGCACGACATGCACGCCAACCTCTTCCCCGCCGCCGCGCGATGCGCCACCGCGCTCGCCGGCTACCAGACCTACCCGCACGTCGACATGTACGAGACCGGGACGCGCGCGGCGCTTCCGGTTCTCGGTCTCCTGAAGAATTCCTGCAACCCCGTATTGGCCTTCGGCCAGCGGCCCATGCTGCCCCATGTGATGCGCCAGTCGTCGCTCGACTCGCCGAACAAGGAAATCCAGGCGCGCGCGAGGGAGATGGAGAAGGCGGGGGCGCTGTCGGCCACCTTCTTCGTCGGCTTTCCCCACGCCGACATCCCGCACGCCGGCGTTTCCGCGGTGGTGGTCACGGACGGCGACGCGGCGCTCGCGCAGAAGTACGCCGACGAGCTGCTGGAGACGGCGTGGACGCAGCGCGAGGCGTTCGTCTACCGGCCGGAGCCGCTGGAGAAATCCCTCGAGCACGCGCGCAGCCTCGGCGTGCGGCCGGTCATGCTTCTCGACCACTACGACAACTGCGCCTCCGGCGGGACGATGGACACGACGACGGTGCTCGGGGCGATGCTCGAAGCGCGCCTGGAGGAAGCCGCCGCCTTCGCCATCTGCGATCCGCAGGCGGTGGCGCAGATGCAGGAGGCGGGGCTGGGCGCGAGCGTGACCCTCTCGCTCGGCGGCAAGGCCGACATGCCGGCGCTCGGTCTGAAGGCACGCCCGCTGCAGGTGAGCGGCACCGTGCGCCGCATCGTGGACGGGGAGTACCGCAACGAGGGGCCGATGGCGCGCGGCGAGCGCATGGACATGGGCCCGAGCGCGGTGCTGGACACCGGGCGCGTGGAGATCGTCGTCATCTCCCGCCAGGTCGAGCCGTTCGACATCGCCGCCTTCCGCGCCGTGGGCATCGAGCCGGCCCGCAAGCGCTACGTGATGCTGAAGAGCCGCGTGCACTGGCGCGCCGGCCTGGGCGAGATCGCCAAGGCGGTAGTCGAGTGCGCCGGGACCGGCGTCTGCACCTCGGATTACTCGCAGCTTCGCTTCAGGAAGGTGCGCCGCCCGGCGTATCCCCTCGACGCGATGTAGGGCCGGCGCGGTATATTCGGCCCTCGTCCCTTCACCTTAAAGGAGCACGCCGAATGAAAAGAACACTGAGCGCACTCTTTCTCGCCTTCGTCTTCTTCGCGCCGCAGGTGCAGGCCGGGATGATCGCCACCGAGGTCGCCACGCAGGGCGCCGAGCGGGCCCGCCTGAATACGCTCCTCGAGCGGCCGGAAGTCGCCAAGGGCCTGGAGAAGATGGGCCTTTCCGCCGAGCAGGCGAAGGAGCGGGTCCAGGCGATGACCGACGCGGAGGTCGCGAGCCTCGCCGGTCAGGTGGACGCCGCGATCGCCGGCGGCGCGATGAGCAACACGGACCTGATCATCGTCCTGCTCATCGTCCTCCTCATCCTGATCGCCCTGTAGGAACCAGGCCGGGATTCAGGAAGACAGCTCGACCGGGTCGCCTGACGCGCTGCGCGTGGTCAGGCGCACCGGCCGGCGCCACACGCGCGCCACGTAGTCGAGCACCTTGCGGGCGCGCTGCGTGTCGAGCCCCCGCCCGTCGCTCTTCCAGTCGTGGGCGAGCGTGAGCGAGCCGTCGCCGCGCGTCTCCACCGCCGCGACACGCGGCGCCCCGTAGTTGAATTTCGGCGCGAGGATCGCCTCGCGGATCGCCGCCAGGTCCTTGGTCGCGACGCGGATCTCGTCGTTGGACTGCGCCTCGTAGACGAAGAGACCCGCTTCCTCGGCGAGCTCGCGGTCGAGCCAGTTGCGGATGAAGCCGAAGTCGTCCTCGTCGCGGCGCACCTGGCGGGCCTGCTCCAGGCCGTGCTTCTCGACGATGCGCTCCCAGATCGTGAAGCCGAGGTGGTAGGGGTTGATCGCGAGCGCCGTCTGCTCGCCGGCGGCGTAGGGCCGCACCACGTCGGAGTGCGCCTTGAGCGCCGAGAGGTAGAGCGGCTGCGGCAGGAACTCCGCCTCGCGCAGCAGCCGCGCGTGCCAGTACGAGGCCCAGCCCTCGTTCATGATCTGGCAGGCGAACACCGGATAGAAGTAGAGCGATTCGGCGCGCACGGCGAGGAAGATGTCGCGCTCCCACTGCTCGAGGTCGGGCGCATAGTGCGCGATGAACCAGAGCAGGTCGT
>DASPMF010000272.1:0-7386 GCA_035627155.1 Burkholderiales bacterium
GCCGCCGGGCTGCTCGCCCTGCACCTGTTCGACTGGATGACATGACACGAATCCTCCTCGCCGCGCTCCTCCTTCTCGCCTTCGCCGCCCCCGGCGCCGCGCAGGGCACGCTGCAGAAGACGCACAGCATCGAAGGGGTGACGGAGCACCGGCTGCCGAACGGGCTGCGCGTGCTCACCGTGCCGGACCCCGGCGCCGACACGATCACCGTCCACATCACCTACCTCGTCGGCTCGCGGCACGAGGGCTACGGCGAAAAGGGCATGGCGCATCTTCTCGAGCATCTTCTCTTCAAGAGCTCGAAGCGCCATCCCAACATCAAGCAGGAATTCACCCAGCGCGGCGCGCGCTGGAACGGCACCACGTCCAACGACCGCACCACCTACTTCGAGACCTTTGCCGCCACGCCGGAGAACCTCGACTGGGCGCTCGACCTCGAGGCCGACCGCATGGTGAACGCATCCGTGTCGCGGGAAGACCTGGACTCCGAGATGACGGTGGTGCGCAACGAGTTCGAGATGGGGGAAAACAGCCCGGGCAGCGTGCTCTTCCAGCGCATGCAGCAGCTCGCCTTCCCGTGGCACAACTACGGCAACCCCATCATCGGCCAGCGCTCGGACATCGAGCAGGTGCCGATCGGCAAGCTGCAGGCGTTCTACCGCACCTGGTACCGGCCGGACAACGCGCTCCTCATCATCGCCGGACGCCTCGACGAGAAGCTCGCGCTACAGCTGGTGGAAAAGCACTTCGGCCCGCTGCAGAAGCCGGGGCCGCCGCTGCCGGCGCTGTATACGCAGGAGCCGACACAGGACGGCGAGCGCAGCATCGTCCTGCGGCGCGTCGGGGACACGCAGCTCGTGCAGGCGCTGTATCGCGCCCCGGCAGGCGGCCATCCCGACTACCCGGCGGTCGACATCCTGGTGAAGGTGCTGGGCGACGTGCCGAACGGGCGGTTGCACCGCGCGCTCGTGCAGACCGGCATCGTCAGCAGCGCATGGGGCGCCGAGCGCGGCCTGCACGATCCGGGCTTCATCTACTTCGGCGCCACGCTCCCGCGGGACGGCGACATCCAGAAGGCGCGGGCCGCGCTGCTCGACACCGTGGAAGGCGTCAAGGCGGAGGCGATCACCGCAGAGGAAGTCGAGCGTGCCCGCACCGCCCTGCTGAACGATTTCGAGAAGGCCCAGGTCGAGACCGCGAGCTTCGTGCGCGCCCTGTCCGAGTTCGAGGCCACCGGCGACTGGCGGCTCTACTTCCTCTATCGCGACCGCCTGCGCAAGGCGAGCGTCGCGGACGTCCAGCGCGTCGCGGGCCATTACCTGAAGAGCGCGAACCGCGTCGTCGGTCTCTTCATCCCCGACGACACGCCGCAACGCGCGGAGATTCCGCCCACGCCGGACCTCGACCAGGCGCTCGCGAGCTTCCGCGGCGGCGACTCGGTGAAGCTCGGCGAAGCCTTCGACGCCACGCCGAAGAACATCGAGGCGCGCGTGCTGCGCCGCATGCTGCCCAACGGCATCCGCGCCGCGCTGCTGCCGAAGGAGACGCGCGGCGGCCGCGTGCTGGTCTCGCTCGCGCTGCACTGGGGCAACGAGAAGACGCTGCACAACCGCGAGACCGCCTGCACCTTCGCCGGCGGGATGCTGATGCGCGGCACGCAGAAGCGCACGCGCGCCGAGCTGACGGACGCGTTCGAGAAGCTGAACGCCACGGTCTCGGTCACCGGCGACGGCGCGAGCATCGAGGTGCGGCGCGAGAACCTGCCGGAGGCGCTGCGCCTCGTAGCCGAGGTGCTGACGCAGCCGTCGTTTCCCGCGGCGGAGTTCGAGCAGATGAAGCGCGCCGCCCTTACGGGAGCGCACGCGCAGCGCAGCGATCCTTCGGTGCGCGCATCCGAGCGGCTTTCGCGCCACCTCCATCCCTTCCCGCCGGGGCATCCGCACTACACCCAGACCGTCGAGGAACGCATTCGCGAGATCGAATCGGTCAAGCTCGCCGACGCGGTCGCGTGCTACCGGGAGCTCTTCGGCGCGACCGGTGCGGATTTCGTCGCGGTGGGCGACTTCGATCCGGCGGCGCTCGAGCGCCTCGCCGGCGAGCTCCTCGGCGGCTGGAAGACGCCCTCGCCGTTCAAGCGCGTGCCGTGGCTCTACAAGGACCGCGCGCCCATCGACGCGGAGCTGCCGACGCCTGACAAGGCCAACGCCGTGCTGCGCGGCGGGCTCAACGTGCCGATGCGCGACGACCATCCGGACTTCCCGGCGATGATCGTCGCGAACTACCTGCTCGGCGGCACCTCCACGGCGCGGCTGCCCGCGCGCGTGCGCGAGAAGGAAGGCCTGTCGTACAGCACGTACACCAGCTTCAACTCGAATCCGTTCGACGCCTCGGCGCCGTTTCGCGTCTCCTCCATCTACGCGCCCGAGAATCGCGCGCGTATCGAGCAGGCGATCCGCGAGGAGCTCGAGCGCGCGGTGCGCGACGGGTTCTCGTCGCAGGAAGTGGAAGCCGGCAGGACAGCGCTGCTCCAGGCGCGGCGGCTCGCGCGCGCCCAGGACCGCGCCCTCGCGAGCCGCCTCGCCCTCTACCTCTTTGCCGGGCGCACGTTCGCGTGGGACGAGCAGTTCGAGGCGCGCATCGCGACCCTGACCGCCGACGAGGTGAACGCGGCGCTTCGGCGCCACCTCGACCCGAAGCGGGTCTCGTTCGTGAAAGCAGGTGACTTCAGAAAAAAATAGGGTCAGACCCTATTTTTTGGCGAGCAGGTCCCGGATCTCTTCCAGCAGCTGCTCCTGGCGCGGCGGCGTGACCGTGGAGGGCTTCTCTTCCTGCTTGCGGCGCAGGTGGTTGATGACGCGCACGGCGACGAAGATGCTCGCCGCGATGACGACGAAGTCGAAGCAGGTCTGGATGAACTTGCCGTAAGCCACCTTCGCCGCCCCGACCTGGATCGCGAGCGCCTTGAAGTCGAAGCCGCCGACCAGCACGCCGATGAGGGGCATGATCATGTCCTCCACCAGCGAGGAGACGATCTTGCCGAATGCAGCGCCGATGATCACGCCGACCGCGAGGTCGACGACGTTGCCCTTCACCGCGAAGTCGCGGAACTCCGTGAGCAGGCTCATGGGTAGGTGACCTCCACGATCTCGAGTTTCTCATCCCCGGCCGGCGTGCGCACCGTCACCGTGTCCCCCTCGCGGCATTTGATGAGCGCCTTCGCGACCGGCGAGATCCAGGAGATGCGTCCGCGCGCGGGCTCCACCTCGTCTACGCCGACGATGGTGACCAAGCGCTCTCCGTCCCGGCCGAGGAGCCGCACCTGCGCGCCGAAGAACACCTGGTCCGTGTCGCGGCCGCTGGAATTGACGACCTCGGCCGCCTCCAGCCGCTTGATGAGGAAGCGGACGCGGCGGTCGATCTCGCGCAGGCGGCGCTTGCCGTAGGTGTAGTCGGCGTTCTCCGAGCGGTCGCCGAGCGAGGCCGCCCAGGAGACGACCTTGACGACCTCCGGACGCTCGACTTCGACAAGCTGCTTCAGCTCCGCCTTGAGGCGCGCGTAGCCTTCCGGCGTGATGTAATTCTTGCCGCCGGGCGTCTTGACTTCGGGGACTTCCGCGTCGTCGTCCGGGTCCGAACTTTCTTTTGTGAAAGCTTTGGACATCGCCTTCCATATTAGCGCCGGGCGTGCCTAAAATCCGGGCCAACAAAGAAGCAACAACCGGGGGATCCACATGGCGGAAAAGAAGGAAAAGCTCGATTTCCTCACGAGGCTGCGCGTCCGCGACATGGTCCTCACCGGCATCGTCACGATCGCCGCGGTGCTAGCGAACCTGCCGGCCGACTATCTCGAGGAATCGCTCGGGATGAGCCACAACACGGTGCTCGCCGTGCTCGCCATCTCGGTCGTGCTCGGGCTGTTCATGTATTTGAAGTTCTTCTTCTTCCTCGCGGTTGTGGTGCTGATTGCGGGCGCCAACATGCCCGACCAGATCGCCCAGGGCATCACCGACGCCACCGGCTACACGATGTCGAAGATTCCCATCATCCTGGCGCTCGTCGTCATGGTTGGCATCGGCCTCATCAACTACGTCGTCAAGCTGGTCCCGACGGGCCTGGAGCCCAAGCCCAAGGAGAAGAGCCCGGAAGGCGTGAAGGCGCTCTTCTACGCAGTCGAGAAGAACAACGTCGGCTACGCCCAGAAGGTGCTGTCGATGAACTTCGACCCGAACCTGCACCACGAGAACGGCTACACCGCGCTCGCCTACGCTGCGGCGAAGGGAAACCCCAAGATGGTGGACGTGCTGCTGCGCAACGGCGCCGACCCGGCGCTGACCACCAAGGAGGGCGACACGCCGGTCGAGCTGGCGCTACGCTTCGGCCACGCCGAGGTCGCCGACCTGCTGAAGCGCGCGCGCCAGTCCGCCATGAGCGGCGGCAGCGTCGAGGACGCCGAGCCGGCACCCCAGGCCGGATAGCTTTTTTATTGTCTTCCCAGGCGCCTCCGGTTGATTGACCCCGGGGATGCCCTACTGTATAAAATCTCAGTAATCCCATGGAAACCACCACTCAAGCCATCGCCGAGCAGGACATCAGCCGGGACACGCTGCTGGAGAAATACGCCAAGGGCGACGAAGGGTCCATCGATGCGGTGCGCCGGCGCGTCGCCCGCGCCCTCGCCCAGCCCGAAGCCGAGGAAAAGCGCGCCTACTGGGAGAAGAAATTCCTCCAGGCGCAGGAAGCGGGCTTCATACCGGCGGGCCGCATCAATTCCGCCGCCGGCGTGCAGCTGCAGGCGACGCTCATCAACTGCTTCGTGCAGCCGGTGGGCGATTCCATCTCGGAGGTCGTCGACGGCAAGCCTGGCATCTACACCGCGCTGAAGGAAGCGGCGGAAACGATGCGGCGCGGCGGCGGCGTCGGCTACGACTTCTCCGCCATCCGTCCCAAGGGCGCGGAAGTGAAGGGCACGCACTCGCGGGCGAGCGGCCCGGTGTCGTACATGCGGGTGTTCGACCAGTCCTGCGAGACCGTGGAGTCGGCGGGCTCGCGCCGGGGCGCCCAGATGGGCGTCCTGCGCTGCGACCATCCCGACATCGAGGAGTTCGTGCACGCCAAGGACCACGGAGACCTCACCAACTTCAACGTGTCGGTCGGAGTGACGGACGAGTTCATGCTCGCCGTGGAGAAGGACCTGCCGTTCGAGCTGGTGCACAAGGCGAAGCCGTGGCCGACCCAGGACACGTACCAGCGGGAGGACGGCCTCTGGGTGTACACAAAGATCCGCGCGCGGGACCTGTGGGAGCAGATCATGCGCTCCACCTACGACCACGCCGAGCCGGGGATCCTCTTCCTCGATCGGATGAACCGCGACAACAACCTCAACTACTGCGAGACCATCGAGGCGACCAACCCGTGCGCGGAGCAGCCGCTGCCGCCCTACGGTTGCTGCTGCCTGGGCTCCATCGACCTCACGCGCTACGTCAGCGAGCCGTTTTCCGGCAAGGCATCGTTCCAGTACGAGAAGTTCGGCGAGACGGTCCGCATCGCGATCCGCATGCTCGACAACGTGCTCGACGTCACGGCCTGGCCGCTCGAGCAGCAGCACAAGGAAGCGATGGCGAAGCGCCGCGTCGGCCTGGGCTTCACCGGCCTGGGCGACGCGCTCATCCTGCTGGGATTGAAGTACGACACGGACGAGGCGCGCGCCGTGGCGGCCCGCATCGCGCAATCCATGCGCGACCACGCGTACCTCGCCTCCGTCGAGCTCGCAAAGGAGCGCGGCCCGTTTCCGCTCTTCAACGCCGACCTCTACCTGTCCGGGACGAGCTTTGCGACGCGCCTGCCGGACGACATCAAGTCCGCGATCCGGAAATCCGGGTTGAGGAACTCGCACCTCCTTTCGATCGCGCCCACGGGCACGATCAGCCTCGCCTTCGCCGACAATGCGTCGAACGGCATCGAGCCGCCGTTCTCCTGGACCTACACGCGCAAGAAGCGCATGGCCGACGGCAGCATGCAGGAGTTCGCGGTGGAGGACCACGCGTGGCGCCGCTACAAGGCGGCCGGCGGCGACGTGGAGAACCTGCCGCCCTACTTCGTCACGGCGCTGGAGCTCAGCGCGCGCGCCCACGAGCAGATGGTCGCCTCGGTCGCGCCCTACGTCGACACGAGCATCTCGAAGACGGTCAACGTCCCGGAAGACTATCCGTACGACGACTTCAAGGACCTCTACCTGCACGCGTGGAAGTCCGGCCTGAAGGGCCTCGCCACGTATCGCCCGAACAAGGTCCTCGGCTCGGTGCTGTCGGTGAAGAGCGAGGCGCCACAGGACTTCGTGCAGGACGACACGAATCGCCGCATCACCATCAAGTCGGTGCCGCAGCCCGTCCTTGCCAGCCTGCGCTGGCCCGGCCGGCCCGACCTTGCCGGCGGCAACCTCGCGTGGACGTACATGATCGAGCACCCGCACTATTCGTTCGCGGTGTTCGTCGGCCACGTCGAGAACGGCGCGCCGCATGCCTTCGAGGTCTGGGTGAACGGCAGCGAGCAGCCGCGCGGCCTCGGCGCCCTGGCGAAGACGCTTTCCATGGACATGCGCGCCAACGACCAGCCGTGGCTGAAGCTGAAGCTCGACGCGCTGGCCAAGGCCGGCGGCGAGGAAGCCTTCGAGATGCCGTTCCCGCCGCGCGGCGAGAGGAAGCTCGTGCCGTCGGTGGTGTCCGCCTTTGCGCAGGTCGTGCGCTACCGCG
The DNA here is from genome assembly GCA_035627155.1 of Burkholderiales bacterium. Taxonomy (GTDB): domain Bacteria; phylum Pseudomonadota; class Gammaproteobacteria; order Burkholderiales; family SG8-39; genus SCGC-AG-212-J23. The sequence continues at coordinate 6,750 of DASPMF010000272.1, forward strand.
TCGAGCAGCTGAACGCGGGCCTCGCCGGCGATTTCTCCCTCATGGAGACGCAGGGCTCCTCGCCCGTGCTGGACTCGATGTTCTCGCTCAAGGAGCCCAAGACCGGCCCGGACGGCACCATGTCCTGGACCGTCGACGTTCTCAACCCGCGCACCGGCGACGATTTCGTCGTCGGCCTGAAGGAAATCACCCTGCCCATGGGAAGTAATGCAACGGCAGGGGCCACGCGTCCCTATTCCGTCTGGCTTTCGGGCGAGTATCCGCGCGCCCTGGACGGGCTGTGCAAGATCCTCTCGCTGGACATGCGCGTGCTCGACCCCGCATGGATCGGGATGAAGCTTAGGAAGCTGCTCGACTTCCCCGAGCCGCTCGGCGACTTCATGGCCTTCGTCCCCGGCTCGCGCAAGCAGGAGACCTTCCCTTCGACGGTGTCGTACCTGGCGCGCCTCATCCTGCACCGCTACGCGATGCTCGGCATCCTGGACGAGGAAGGCCTGCCGCGCCAGCAGATGGGCATCCTCGAGGCCCCGGCGCATCGCGACACGCCGCTCATGGCCGGCGCCAAGTGCCCGGAGTGCGGCAACGCGACGCTGATCCGCAAGGACGGCTGCGACTACTGCACCGCATGCGGCCACAT
>DASPMF010000273.1:0-2305 GCA_035627155.1 Burkholderiales bacterium
TCGTGTCGATCTTCGCCGTCGTCGTCGCCTCCATCACGGCAGGCTGGGCGACGCCGACCGAGTCGGCGGCGATCGGCGCCTTCGCCACGCTCGTGCTCGCCCTCGCCTACCGGGCGCTCACGTTGCGCGCGCTGCGCGACGGCCTGCTCGGCACGGTGGCGATCTCCGGCATGATCCTTTTCATCATCGTCGGCGCCACCACGTTCGCGCAGATCCTGAGCTTCTCCGGCGCAAGCAACGGCCTGGTGCAGGCCATCACCGGCTTCGGGCTCTCGCCGATGGCGATCGTCGCCCTCATGATGCTTTTCCTCGTCTTCCTCGGCGTGTTCGTGGACCAGGTGAGCATGATGCTGATCACGCTGCCGATCTTCATGCCGATCGTCGAGCGCCTCGCCATCGACCCGGTCTGGTTCGGCGTCATGTTCCTGATCTGCATGCAGCTCGGCCTGCTGCTGCCGCCGCACGGCCTGCTCCTCATGACGATGAAGGGCGTCGCGCCGCCCTCGGTCACCATGGCGGACATTTTCCGCGCGGTCACGCCCTACGTGGCGATCAGCCTGCTCGTACTCGCGCTGGTCTTCACAGTGCCGGGAATCGCGGTGTGGCTGCCGGCACTGCTCGGATGAAAGGCTAGACGGTGGAAAGATCGTTCAAGGAAGAAGTCGGCAAGCTCAAGCTCGGGGAAGGCGGGACCTTCCACGGCGAGGGCATCCTCGCGGTGACCAAGGCGTTGCTGCAGTCGGGCGTCGCCTACGTGGGCGGCTACCAGGGCGCGCCGGTGTCGCACATGATGGACGTGCTCAACGACGCGCGCGAGATCCTCGATGAGCTCGGCATCCACGTCGAGGCCAACGCCAACGAGGCCGGGGCCGCGGCGATGCTCGGCGCCTCGATCAACTACCCGATCCGCGGCGCGGTGACGTTCAAGTCCACCGTCGGCACCAACGTCGCCTCGGACGCGCTCTCCAACGTCGCCTCGGCCGGGGTGAAGGGCGGCGCGCTCATCATCCTGGGGGAGGACTACGGCGAAGGCTCCTCGATCATCCAGGAGCGCAGCCACGCCTTCGCCATGAAGTCGCAGATCTGGCTCCTCGACCCGAGGCCCAACCTGCCTAAGCTCGTCGACACGGTGGAGAAGGCCTTCGAGCTTTCCGAGGCGTCGAGCACGCCGGTGATGCTCGAGATGCGCATCCGCGCATGCCACGTGCATGGCGCGTTTGCGACCAAGAGCAACGTCGCGGGGCTGATCAACAAGAAGCTGCCGCTCGGCGACCCCGACTTCGACTACAGCCGCATCTGCCTGCCTCCCGCGACGTACGCGCAGGAGAAGCACAAGATCGACGTGCGCTGGCCCGCGGCGGTCGCCTTCATCAGAGACAACGGCCTGAACGAAGTGTTCGAGGGCGAAAGAAAGGAGCTCGGCATCATCTGCCAGGGCGGGATGTACAACGCCGTCATCCGCGCGCTGCAGCTCCTCGGCCTCGCCGACGCCTTCGGCGCGTCGAGGATCCCGATCTACTGCCTCAACGTCACCTACCCGCTGATCCCGGACGAGATCACGCGCTTTTGTTCCACCAAGGAGCGGGTGCTGGTCGTGGAGGAAGGGCAACCTGCGTACATCGAGGAGGCGATCCTCGCCACGCTGCGCCGGGCGGAGGTGAATGCGGTCAAGGTGCACGGCAAGGACGTCCTGCCGCTCGCCGGCGAGTACACCGGCGAAGTGATGCTGAGAGGTCTTTCAAAGTTCCTGAACCGCGAAAATCGCATTCAGGAAGTGCAGGCATTGAAGAGCAAAGCCGCGGAGCTCCTCGGGCCCGGCCTGCCGGTGCGCCCGCCGGGGTTCTGCGTCGGCTGCCCCGAGCGGCCGGTCTTCTCGGCGATGAAGGTGATGGAGAAGGAGACCGGCAAGGTGCACCTGTCCGCCGACATCGGCTGCCACCTCTTCTCCACGTTGCCGCCGTTCAACCTCGGCAACACGGTGCTGGGCTACGGGCTCGGGCTCGCGTCCAACTCGGCGGTGAACGCGATGTTTGGCAAGCGCACGCTCACCGTTATGGGCGACGGCGGGTTCTGGCATAACGGCCTGACGACCGGTATCGCCAATACCGTCTTCAACAGGAACGACGGCGTGCTGGTGATCATGAAGAACGGGTACTCGTCCGCCACCGGCACGCAGGAGCTGCCTTCCTCCCCGCAGCACAGCGACAGCAAGGCCGCGGAGATGAGCATGGAACGCGCGCTGGCGGGCATCGGCGTCGGCTGGGTGAAGACCGTCGACAACTACCGCGTCGGCGCGGTCGCGAAG
>DASPMF010000274.1:0-3769 GCA_035627155.1 Burkholderiales bacterium
AGGCCCTGCGGGCGCCACAGCAGGACCAGGACCATGATGAGGATGTTCGACCCGAGCGCCACCTTGGGCGACAGGTAGCCGACGTAGTTCGCGACCAGGCCCACGAGCAGGGCGCCGACGAAGCAGCCGGTCACCGAGCCCAGGCCGCCGATGATGATGACGATGAAGATGAGCACCATCATCTGCGCGCCGATCGCCACGGTCACCGCTTCCTGGTACATGCCCCACAGCGCGCCGCCGAGCCCGGCGAGCGCCGAGCCGGCGACGAACACGCCGACGAAGAGCAGGCCGATCCGGTAGCCCATCGCCTCGACCATCTCCTTGTTCTCGACGCCGGCGCGGATCAGCAGGCCGAGCCGGGTGCGGTTCAGGACGAGCACCAGGCCGACGAACACGAGCAGGCCGAGCGCCACGGCCGTGATGCGGTAGCGCTCGAGCACGATGTCGCCGAAGAGGAAGGCGCCGCGCAGCGCCTCCGGGCGCGGCAGCGGCAGCAGGTCCGGCCCCCAGAGGACGTGGATGAGCTGCTCCGCGACGATCATGCCGCCGGTGGTGATCAGGATCTGCTTCAGGTGCTGGCCGTAGACGGGCCGGATGATGATGCGCTCGAAGAAAAGGCCCAGCACGCCCGCGACGAGCATCGCGCCCAGGATCGCCGGCGCGAGCGCGCCGAGCGTGCCGCCGAAGGCCTTCATCACAGAGGCCGCGACGTACGCGCCGACGGCGATGAACAGGCCGTGCGCGAAGTTCATCACGTCCATCAGGCCGAACACCAGCGTGAGGCCGGAGGCCATGATGAAGATCAGCAAGCCCATCGCGAGGCCCGCCACGGTGAGCGTCACCCAGGTCGACGCGCTGCCGATCAGGCCGGCCGCGCCGGCCGTCACGGCAACGACCAGCAGGATCGGAATGAGGTCGAAGCGGCCGATCTTCACTGGTGAGCCTCCAGGCTCAGGCCGAGCAGCCGGTTCTGCAGCGCCTCGTCGGCCGCGAGGTCCTTCATGGAGCCGGCGTGGACGATGCGGCCGGAGTCCATCACCGCCACCGAGTCGCCGAGCGCGCGGGCGGCGTGGAAGTTCTGCTCGACCATCAGGATCGTCGTGTCGGTCTTCTTCAGCTCGGCGAAGGCCTCGACGAGGTTCTGGATGATCGCCGGGGCGAGGCCCTTGGTCGGCTCGTCCACCAGCACGAGCTTCCGCGGCTCGATGATGGCCCGCGCGATGGCGAGCATCTGCTTCTGCCCGCCGGACAGGTTGCCGGCCGGCAGGTCCCAGAACCTCTTCAGCGCCTCGAAGTAGCGGAAGATCCAGTCGAGGCGCGCCTCGTCGAGCGGGCCGCTGCGCGCCGCGAGCACGAGGTTCTCGCGCACCGTCAGGCCGGCGAAGATGCCCATCGACTCCGGCACGTAGCCAATCCCCAGGTTGGCGATGGCGCGCGTAGGCTGCTTCCCCAAGTCTCTTCCCTCGAAGAGGATTTGTCCTGCGGACGCCCGCCAGAGGCCCATGATGGTACGCAGGCAGGTCGTTTTGCCCGCGCCGTTGCGCCCGAGCAGCATCGTGAGCTGGTTCTTCGGCACGGAAAAATCCACGCCCTGGAGGATGTGATACCGGCCGATGTGCGTGTTGACGCCCTTCAGCTCAAGCACGGGAAACACCCAGATAAGCTTCCTGCACGATCGGCGACGCGATCACGTCGGCGGGCGCCCCGTCTGCGACGAGGGCGCCCTGGTGCAGCACGATGATGCGGTCGGCGAGCGAGCGCACCACGTCCATCTTGTGCTCGACCAGCAGGACCGTCTTGTCCTTCTGCGCCTTGATGCCCTCGATGAGCTCGAGGATCACCGGCACCTCGTCCACGCTCATGCCCGCCGTGGGCTCGTCGAACATGAAGATCTCCGGCTCGAGCGCGAGCAGGATCCCGACCTCGAGCTTGCGCTGGTCGCCGTGCGAGAGCTCGGAAGCGAGCTGGTCGCGTCGCTCGAGGAGCGCCACGCGGCGGAGCACGTGCTCGGCCTTTTCCGTGAGCTCGGCGTGGCGGCTCCACATCGACACGAGGTTGAGGCCCATGCCGGCGCGCGCCTGCACCGCGAGCCGCACGTTCTCCGCCACGCTGAGGTTGGGAAAGAGGTTGGTGAGCTGGAACGCCCGGCCCATGCCCTTGCGCGTGCGCACCGGCGCCGGCGCGCGCGTGACGTCCTCGCCGAAGAGCAGCACCTGGCCGGCGCTCGCCGCGAGCTGGCCCGACATCAGGTTGAAGTACGTCGTCTTGCCGGCGCCGTTCGGCCCCACGATCGCCGTGAGCGTGCCCGGCTCGAAGCGGCAGCTCACCGCGTTCACGGCGACGTGCCCGCCGAAGCGGATCGTCAGGTCGCGGGTCTCGAGGACGGGACCCATTTCGGTCCTTCCGGAGAAGGCTACTTCTTGTTGCGGATGGGCAGGGGAATCTCCTTCGCCGGGATCTCGCGCACGAGCTCCAGCAGGTCCCACTCGTCCTTCTGGTCCTTCTTGATCTTGAAGTGGTACATCGCCTGCAGCGCCTGGTGGTCCTCCTTGCGGAAGGTCATCGGGCCCTTGGGCGAATCGAAGGTAAGCCCTTCCATCGCCGCGATCAGCTTGTCCGTGTCGGTGCCGGCGGCCTTCTTCACCGCCTCGACGATCGCGATGCCGGCCGCCATGCCGCCGGCGACGAAGAAGTCGGGCGGCGTGCCGCCGTAGCGCTTCTTGTACTCGGCGACCAGCCAGTCGTTGGTCTTGTTCTTCGGGAAGCCGTAGTAGTAGTAGATCGCGCCTTCCACGCCCGCGAGCGACTTCCAGGTCTTCATCACCGGCAGGATGTTGCCGCCCGGCGCGAGCTCGATGCCGAAGCGCTCGGGCTTGAGGTCGGCGATCCTGGTCACCGGGTTCGGGCCGGCCCAGATGATGCCGATGATCTTGCGCCCGGGCTTGCCCTTGAGGGCGTCGAACATGCGCTGCGCCGCGGCGGTGAAGTCGGTGGTCGCCTGCGGCACGTATTCCTCGTGGACCACTTTCGCCTGGCTGCCGACGGCGGCGAGCGCTTCCTTCATCGCCTTCACGCCGTCGCGGCCGAACGCGTAGTCCTGCGCCAGCATCGCGATCTGCGCGTTCTGCGGCGTGGCGACCGCCGCGGCGATTGCGTCCTGCGAGGAGGAGCGGCCGGTGCGGAACACGTAGCGGTTCCACCGCTCGCCGGTGATCGAGTCGGCCACCGCCGGCTCGACGAGCAGGACCTTCTTGTATTCCTCGGCGACCGGCAGCATCGCCAGCGCGGAAGCAGAGGACGTCGGCCCGACCGCGATGTCCGCCTTGTCATCGCCGAAGGCGGTGGCGAGCGCCGAGCGCGCGATGTCGGGCTTGATCTGGTCGTCCTTCTCGATGATGACGATCTTGCGCCCGAGCACCTGCATCTTGCCGCCGGTCGCGTACTCCAGGCCGAGCTGCAGGCCGGCCTGCGTCTGCTTGCCGTAGGCCTCGAGGGCGCCGGTCTTGCCGTAGATGTGGGCGATGCGCAGTTCGGACTGCCCGAGCGCCGCGGTCGCGGCGAGGGCGAGCGCCGCCGCGACGACGGTTCTTGCGTAGGTCATGGGTCCTCCTCCTGAAGGTGGTGGCCTCCCAATGCACGTTCGGTGCCAAACCTTAATTCTTTGAACTTTAAGGAGGTTCAGTTTCCACTTGTCCGGATTGCCGGACACAGTGCCTACTTTCCGGACAGTTTCTCGTACAGCGTGGCGCGCGAGATGCCGAGCAGCTTG
>DASPMF010000275.1:0-5362 GCA_035627155.1 Burkholderiales bacterium
TCGCGCACCGTGAAGAAGGGATCGAACACCAGCTCCTGCGGCACCACGCCGAGCATGCGGCGCGCGCGGCGGTAGTCGCCGGCCACGTCCGCCCCCATCACCGAGACACGGCCCGCGTCGGCCCGCGCAAGGCCGGCGATGATGCTGATGAGGGTGGTCTTGCCGGCGCCGTTGGGACCGAGCAGGCCGAAGAACTCGCCCTCCTCGACGGCCAGCGAGACGCCGTCGAGCGCCTGCAAGGCGCCGTAGCGCTTGCGCACCGCCTGGACTTCGATCGCGTTCAGCGCTGCGCTTCGGGGAGCAGGCCGTCGACCCCGTAGAGGCGGGCGATGGCGCGCAGGGGCTCCGGAAGGTTGGTGAAGCCGATCTCGCGCTCGCGCCGGCGCGCATGGCGCATCCAGGCGAACAGCGCCGCCAGGAGGGAGGAATCCATCTCGCTCACCTCCGACAGGTCCACGGTGCGCACGCCCTCGTCGAGCTGCCGCTCGCCTTCCTCGACGACGCGGCGCACGTTGGCGAGGGTGACCGGCCCGCCCACGATCATTCGCATGCCGTCGCGGCGGATCACTTCTTCTCCGCCGCGCCTTGCGGCTGCGGCGCAAGCGAGTTGTTCTTGGTCTGCAGGTTGCGGATCAGCCCGTCGATGCCGGACTCCCGGACGACATTGGCGAACTCGGTGCGGTAGTTCGCGACCAGGCTCACGCCGCCCACCATGACATCGTAGGCCTTCCAGCCCGCCGAGGTCTTTTCCATCGCGTAGTCGATCGGTACCGGCTGCGCGCCGGACTGGATGACCCGCACGTTCACGATGACGTCGGTGTCCGTCGGCTTGGCACGCAGCGGGCGGAAATCGAACCGCTGGTCGCTGTAGGCGGCAAGCGCGCTCGCGTAGGTGCGCACGAGCAGGGTGCGGAATTCCTGGATCAGGCGCTTTTTCTGCTCGGCGCTCGCCTTGTTCCAGCCCTGCCCCATGGCGAGGGCGGTCATGGCGCTGAAGTTGAAGTGCGGCAGGACGCGCGACTCGATCACTTCGATCAGCTTCGCCTTGTTGCCGGAGCGGATGTCCTTGTCCTTGGCGATGAGGTCGACGACCTCCAAGGTCACGGTCTTGACCAGGACGTCCGGAGGCGTCTTGTCCTGCGCCGCGCCGGCGAGCGGCAGGAAGGCGCACAGCACGATCAGGAGCTCAGCGAGTGTTCGCATGGGTCGTTCCGGCGGCCATGACGGCCGGGTAGTTGGAGGGTATGCGCGGCAGGAACACGTTGCTCGCCGCAGCTCGATCAACGCCCGGACCGGGCGCCTCGTTGACCTTGTCCGGCGCGGGTTGCTTGTCCTCCGGCGCCGCCGGTGCGTCGTCCTCGTAGCGCTCGCGCGGCGGCCGGCCGTCGTGGACGAGGCTCTGGCGCCGCTGCAGGAAGGCGTCGCGCTGGAACGTGTACTTGTCGAGCGCCGCCTGCTCGAGGATGCGGCTCGCCTCGAGCAGGTCGGCGCGCACGCCGACCAGGCGCGTCACCACCATCGAGTTGCGCAGGTCGACCGGGCGCACTTCGCCGACCGGGTCGGTGTACCAGTCGACCAGGGTACCGACGCCATCGCGCGCAGTGCTCGACCCGAAGATGGGCAGGATCAGGTACGGCCCCGGGCCGATGCCCCACCAGCCGAACGTCTGGCCGAAGTCCTCGTTGTGCTTCTCGATTCCCATTTCGGAGGCCCAGTCGTTGATGCCGAAGGGCCCCAGCACCGTGTTCACGGCGACGCGGAACCAGTCCTGCAGGCCGTCGCCGACCTTGCCCTGGAGGAGGTTGTTGGCGCCGATGAAGACGTCGGCGATGTTGCCGAAGAAGTTGCGAACGTAGCCTCGCGCCGGCTCCGGTACCGCGTCGCGGTAGACCGTGGCGACAGGCTTGGCGACCGCCTCGTCGACCACCTCGTTGAAGCGGTAGATCGCCCGGTTCATCGGCTCGAGCGGATCGCGCGGATCGCCGTCCGCCGTGCTGGCGCAGCCCGCGAGGGCGAGGACGGCGGCCGCCAGGGTCGTGCGAAGCAGGGTCATCACCTTACTTCTTGGGCTCCGCAGCCGGCTCCTTGTTCTCGGCCGCCTTGTTGAACAGGAACTGGCTGATCAGGTTTTCCAGCACTACCGCGGATTGCGTGAGTCGCAGGCGGTCGCCGCTCTTCAGCATCACCCCGTCGCCCCCGGCTTCCAGGCCTACGTACTGCTCGCCCAGGATCCCCGAGGTGAGGATCTTCGCGGTGGTGTCGCGTGGGAACTGGTAGCCGGCGTCGAGGTTCATCGCCACCAGCGCCTCGTAGCTCTCGTTGTCGAAGCGGATGTCGGCCACCCGCCCGACGACCACGCCCGCGCTCTTGATGGGCGCGCGCACCTTGAGGCCGCCGATGTTGTTGAACTTCGCGTACACCTGGTAGGTCTCCGCGTTGGAGAACGTGGCGAGGTTGCCGACCTTCAGCGCGAGGAAGAGCAGCGCGCCTACGCCGGCGACGACGAAAACCCCCACCCATAGGTCGATGGTCGAGCGGTTCATCCGTTGTTGCCTCCGGTAAACATGAGCGCCGTGAGCACGAAGTCCAGCGCGAGGATGGCGAGCGACGAGGTTACTACGGTGCGCGTGGTGGCGCGCGAAACGCCCTCCGCCGTCGGCACCGCGTCGTAGCCTTCGAACACCGCGATCCAGGTGACGGCGACGCCGAACACGAGGCTCTTGATGACGCCGTTGAGGATGTCGTTGCGCAGGTCCACGGCGGCCTGCATCTGGGACCAGAAGGCGCCGGGATCCACGCCGATCAGCTGCACGCCGACCAGGTAGCCGCCGAAGATGCCCATCGCCGAGAAGAGGGCCGCCAGGAGCGGCATCGAGATCACGCCGCCCCAGAAGCGCGGCGCCACCACCCTCGCGATAGGGTCGACCGCCATCATCTCCATCGCCGAGAGCTGCTCCGTCGCCTTCATCAGGCCGATCTCGGCGGTAATCGCCGAGCCCGCGCGGCTGGCGAAAAGCAGCCCGGCCACCACCGGACCGAGCTCGCGCACCAGCGAGAGCGCCACCAGCACGCCGAGCGATTCCGAGGCGCCGAAGCGCTGCAGCGTCTCGTAGCCCTGCAAGGCGAGCACCATGCCGACGAACAGTCCTGACACCAGGATGATGATGAGCGAGAGCACCCCGGCGAAGTAGATCTCCGCCATGGTGAGGCGGAAGCGCTTGAGCGCCGTGCCCGAATGCATGACGAGGTAGGCGAGGAAGCGGCTCGCGTAGCCGAGGCGCCAGACCAGCGCCGTGACGTTGCCGCCCAGGCGCTCCAGGCGCCCGCGCGCGTCCTCCGCAAGCTTGTCCCACTCGAGCCGCACGTCAGGCCGCCAGCTCGAGGTCGGCCGGATACTCCGGCGAGGGGTAGTGGAAGGGCACCGGGCCGGAGGAGCTGCCGTTCACGAACTGGTTGACGAACGGCTCGTTGCTCGCGCGGATCTCGTCCGGCGTTCCCTGCGCGATGACCCGGCCCTCGGCCATGAAGAACACGTAGTCCACGACCCCGAGCGCCTCCTGCACGTCGTGCGTGACGATGATGGAGGTCGCTCCGAGGGAGTCGTTCAGCTGCCGTACCAGGCGGGAGATCACGCCGAAGGAAATCGGGTCGAGGCCGGTAAACGGCTCGTCGTAGAGGATGAGCGCCGGGTCGAGCGCGATGGAGCGCGCCAGGGCGACGCGCCGGCCCATTCCGCCGGAGAGCTCCGTCGGAGTGAGGTGCGCCGCGCCGCGCAGGCCGACGGCCTCCAGCTTCATCGCGACGAGGTCGTGCAGCAGCTCTTCGGTCAGGTCGGCATGCTCGCGCAGCGGGAAGGCGACGTTCTCGTAGACCGAGAGGTCGGTGAAGAGCGCGCCGAACTGGTACAGCATGCCCATCCTGCGCCGCATGGCGAACAGGCCTTCGCGGTCGAGCGTGGCGGTGTCGCGCCCCAGGATGCGCGCCCGGCCGCGGGTCGGCAGGTGCTGGGCGGCGATGATCCGGAGCAGCGTGGTCTTTCCGCATCCGGACTGGCCCATGATGCCGACCACCGAACCGCGCGGAATGGCGAGGTTGATCTCGCGCAGGACGGGCCGCTCGGCGTGGTAGCCGAACCAGACGTTCTCGATGTCAACGATGTTGTCGGAAGAGGCTGCTTGCTGCACAGCGTTATATTATCCCTCATGGGGGAATCGACTGCGGCGGTTCAGGTCCGCGCGCTGGCAAAGCGTTACGGCAAAGTGGAGGCGCTGCGCGGCGTCGACCTGGACATCGCGCCGGGCGAGGCGTTCGGCCTCGTCGGCGCCAACGGTGCGGGCAAGTCGACCCTGATCCGCTGCCTGCTCGACCTTTGCGCTTGCGACTCCGGGGACATCGAGATCTTCGGCATCCCTTCGCACGTTCCGCACGCGCGTCGCCGGCTCGCATACATTCCCGAGCGCTTCAACCCCCCGTACTACCTGCGCGGCGGCGAATTCCTCGCGTTGGTCGCGCGCCTGTGCGGCTCGCAGGCCGACGAAGAAAAGGCCGGTGCGGCGCTCGACGCCCTCGCCCTCGACCGGGACGTGCTCGGCCGCCCGGTGCGCAAACTCTCGAAGGGCATGACGCAGAAGCTCGGGCTGGCGGCGTGCCTGGTGGTGGAGCGCGACCTCTATGTCCTGGACGAGCCGATGAGCGGCCTTGATCCCGCCGCCCGGGTGGCTGTGAAATCCGCGCTCCGCCGTCTTTCCGCCGAGGGACGGACGCTGTTCTTTACCTCGCATGTCCTCGCCGACGTGGAGGAGCTCTGCTCCTCGATGGCCGTCCTCGACCGGGGTCGCATACGCTTCCGCGGCGCACCGGCGGGACTGTGCAAGCGCTACGCCGAGCCGCACCTGGAAAGAGCCTTCATGAAATGCATCGCTGATGACGCTGCCGCAACCCGCGCCTAAGTCCAAGCCGGCGTTGCTGATCGTCGACGACGACCCGCTCATCACCGACACGCTGTCGTTCGCGCTCGGAACCGACTTCGAGGTGTTCGCCTGCGACTCGCGCCAGCATGCCGTCGACCTGCTGCGCCAGCTTCCGCGCGCGCCGGAGCTCGCGCTGGTGGACCTCGGATTGCCGCCCGTGCCGCATCGCCCCGACGAGGGCTTCCACCTGGTCGCGGACCTGCTCGCCCACTCGCCGGCCATGAAGATCTTCGTCCTGTCCGGGCAGAACGATGCAGCCAATGCGAGGCGCGCGCGCGCACTCGGCGCATGGGAGTTCATCGCAAAGCCGTGCGACGCGCCGACGCTGAAGCGGGCGCTCGACCGCGCGCTCGAGGCGCCGCAGAGCCTGCCCGCCGAAGCGCCGCCGGATG
>DASPMF010000276.1:0-6728 GCA_035627155.1 Burkholderiales bacterium
GACAGGTCGCCCATAGCGACAGCCGTCGTCACCTCGGCGATGTTGCGCACCTGGTCGGTCAGGTTGCCGGCCATGGAGTTCACGCTATCCGTCAGCGTCTTCCAAGTACCGGCGACGCCCGGCACGTCGGCCTGGCCGCCGAGCTTGCCTTCGGTGCCGACCTCGCGCGCGACGCGCGTGACCTCGGCCGCGAACGAGCGCAGCTGGTCCACCATCGTGTTGATCGTGTTCTTGAGCTCGAGGATCTCGCCCTTCACATCGACCGTGATCTTCTTCGACAGGTCGCCGGCCGCGACGGCCTTCGTCACGTCGGCGATGTTCCGCACCTGCGAGGTGAGGTTGCCGGCCATGAAGTTCACCGACTCGGTCAGGTCCTTCCAGGTGCCGGCCACGCCCTGCACGTCCGCCTGGCCGCCCAGCTTGCCTTCGGTGCCGACCTCCCGGGCCACCCGCGTGACCTCCGAAGCGAACGAGGAGAGCTGGTCCACCATCGTGTTGATGGTGTTCTTCAGCTCGAGGATCTCGCCCTTCACGTCCACCGTGATCTTCTTGGAAAGGTCGCCCGCCGCCACCGCCTTCGTCACGTCGGCGATGTTGCGCACCTGCGAGGTCAGGTTGCCGGCCATGAAGTTCACCGACTCGGTCAGGTCCTTCCACGTGCCGGCGACGCCCTGCACGTCCGCCTGGCCGCCGAGCTTGCCTTCGGTGCCGACCTCCCGCGCCACGCGCGTCACTTCGGAAGCGAAGGAGCGCAGCTGGTCGACCATCGTGTTGATCGTGTTCTTCAGCTCGAGGATCTCGCCTTTCACGTCCACCGTGATCTTCTTGGACAGGTCGCCTGCCGCCACAGCCTTCGTGACGTCGGCGATGTTCCGCACCTGGGACGTAAGGTTGCCGGCCATCGAGTTCACCGAGTCCGTCAGGTCCTTCCAGGTCCCCGACACGCCCTCGACTCGCGCCTGGCCGCCCAGGATTCCCTCGGTTCCCACTTCCCTGGCAACGCGCGTCACTTCAGCCGCAAACGAGCGCAGCTGGTCCACCATCGTGTTGATCGTGGATTTCAGGGTCAGGAACTCGCCCTTCACGTCCACTTCGATCTTCTTGGAGAGGTCGCCCTTCGCGACCGCGGTCGTCACGTCGGCGATGTTGCGCACCTGGTCGGTGAGGTTGCCGGCCATCGAGTTCACGGAGTCGGTCAGGTCCTTCCACGTGCCCGCGACGCCTTTCACCTTCGCCTGCCCGCCGAGCTTTCCTTCGGTGCCGACCTCGCGCGCCACCCGCGTCACTTCCGCCGAGAAGTTGCCGAGCTGCTCCACCATCTTGTTGATGGTCTTCGCCGTCTTCAGGAACTCGCCCTCGAGCGGCCGGCCGTCGAGCTCGAGCGCCATGGACTTCGAAAGGTCGCCCTGCGCCACCGCGCCGATCACGCGAGCCACCTCGGAGGTCGGGTGCACCAGGTCGTCGATCAGGGAGTTGATGCACTCCACGGACTCGTTCCAGAAGCCGCGCGCGTTCGGCATCGAGATCCGCTTCTTCAGCTTGCCCTCCTTGCCCACCACCTGGGAGAGGCGCGAGAACTCCTCCGCCATCGTCGCGCTCTGGTCGACGAGGTCGTTGAAGACCTCCGCGACCTTGCCGAAGGCTCCGCTGCCGGAGTAGGGCAGCCGCACCGTCGCATCGCCGCGCTTGAGCGCAGTGAGCGCATTGAGGATCTGCGTCATCTCCTCGGTGTGCGTGACTGCGGTGGATTCTTCGGTCTTGACGGCCGTGTTCATGGCGGAATTCCCCGGTTTCAATGCTTATGGGAAGGACCCCGCGAGGGTACCGACGCGGGCGCCTACCGAATAGTCGCAGGATGCCGACCGGCTATAGCGGTTTGAACTACAGCCCCTGGAGCTTTCTACAACCTCAGCCCGGCGTGCGGCCTGCGACGCTTGCCGCCGTCGCGACGAGCTCGGCCGGCTCGACCGGCTTGGCAAGGTGGAACTGGAAGCCGGCGCGCAAGGCTCGGGTGCGGTCCTCGCTGCGTGCGAACGCGGTGAGCGCGATTGCGGGGATGCCGCGCAGGTCGCCGTCCGAGCGAATGCGCTTGAGAAGCTCGTAGCCGTCGACTTCCGGCATGCCTATGTCGCAAACCAGGACGTGCGGGCGCCCGGCGGCGAGCCGGTGCAGGGCATCCGCCGCGCTTCCCGCGCCCTCGACTTCGGCGCCGCAATCGCGCAGCACCCGCTCGATCAGCAGGCGGGCGTCCGGCTCGTCGTCCACGACCAGGAAGCGCACGCCGGAAAGATCCGCCAGCCGGTAGTCCTGCGAGTCGGTAACGGTGCGCGGATGCACGCGAACGTCCTCGAGGCTGCGGTGCACGGCCGAGGTGGGAAGCGAGACGACGAAGGTGGCGCCCTGCCCCGGGCCGCCGCTGTCCACGCGAACCGCGCCGCCGTGCAGCTCGACGAGGTGCTTGACGATGGACAGGCCGATGCCGAGCCCGCCGAACTTCCGCTTGCTCGAGGCGTCGGCCTGCCGGAAGCGTTCGAACACATGGCCGAGGAAATCGGGCTCGATGCCGATCCCGCTGTCGGCAACGCAGATTTCCACTTGCGAGTTCACGCGCTGCAGGACGACCTGCACCTTCCCGCCGGCCGGCGTGAACTTGATGGCGTTGGACAGCAGGTTCCAGACCACCTGCTGCAGGCGGGCCGGGTCGCCGGAAATGGGCCCGGCCTTCGGATCCAGAATCCGGTCGATGCGCACGCCCTTCGCGTCGGCGCCGGGCTGTACGGTGGCGATGGCCGCCTCGATGAACGAAGCCGGCTCCACCGGCTGCACGTCCAGGCGCATGCTTCCCGACGTGATGCGGCTCATGTCCAGGAGATCCTCGATGAGCTGCGTCTGCATGCGCGCGTTGCGCTCGATGGTTTCCAGCGCCTTTTGCAGCTCCGCCGCCTCCATCGGACGCCGGCGCAGCACCTGGGTCCAGCCCAGGATGGCCGAGAGCGGCGTGCGCAGTTCGTGCGAAAGCGTGGCGAGGAACTGGTCCTTCAGCTCGCTCATCCGCTGCGCCTCCGCCGCGGAGCGCTGCGCGCGCTCGTACAGCCGCGCATTGTCGATCGCCACCGCCGCCTGGGAGGCGATCCCGGAGACCAGGCGCTCGGCGCGCTCAGTGAACACGCCCGTTTCAGGATGGCCGAAGAACAGGCCCCCGATCACCTCGCCCGAGCGCGAGGTGACCGGCACGGCGAGGTAGCTGCGCACCGGGAGGTGGCCCTTCGGCATCCCGTGGTGCGGCGCCATCGTCCCGTAGCGGGGATCTCTCGTGATGTCGGCGGAGCGCACGACGCCTTCGCCGACGAACGTGGGCTTGAACACCGGCGTGTTGCGCGGCAGCCCGAACTTCTCGAACGCCTCGCGCGGCGCGCCGGACAGGCTGTAGAGCTGGAACGCCTCGCCGCGCTCGTTGACCACGTTGTAGAAGAACGCGCCGAACTTCGCGCCGCTGATCCGCGTAGCGGCATCCGTGACGGTCTGCACGAGGGTCTCGAGGTCGAGCTGCGACGCGATCGCGCGCCCCGTCGCATTGAGCGCCCGCAGCTCTTCCTCGCTGCGGCGCACCGAATCCTCCGCGTCCTTTCGCTGCGTGATGTCCTCGATGACGCTGATGAACCGCGACGGCTTCGCGCCCGCGTCCTTGAGCAGCGTCACCTTGGCGAGGAGCCACACTACCCGCCCGTCCTTGCGGACGTAGCGCCGCTCGCGGGCATACTCGGAAATCTCGCCGCGCAGGAGCCGCTGCACGTCCGCGTTGGCCTCCGCCACGTGGTCTGGATGGGTGAACTCCGTGGAGGACATCGAGCGCAGCTCGCCCGGGCCGTAGCCCAGGATCTCGCAGAAGCGGCTGTTGGTCTCGACGATGCGCGTATCGAGGTCGATGAGCGCAATGCCGACTGCCGCTTGCGCGAAAGTGGCGCGCAGCAGCTCCTCGCGGTCCCGCAGCGCGTTCTCGACGCGCTTGCGTTCCGTGACGTCGCGCACGACGCCGATCATGCCGACGACGGCCCCGTCCTCGTCATAGACCGCGCGGCCGTTGGCGGCGACCCAGCGCGCGCCGCCCTTCGCAAGGACCCGGTACTCGATCGCGTAGTCCGTCCGGGAAGCGACCGATTCGTCGACCGCCGCGCGGGCGCGTTCCCGGTCATCGGGATGCAGCAGCTCGCGCATCCGCTGCCAGGTGGTGGGCAGGCCGGGCGGGATGCCGAAGATCTCGGCCGCGCGCTCGCTCAGCAGGACGGCATCGTCGGCCGCGTTCCAGGTCCAATCGCCGAGGTGTGCGGCCGCCAGGGCGATCTTCAGGCGCTCGCCTGCCTGCCGCAGGTCTTCCCGCCGGCCGGGGCCCATGTTCAAGCGAGCATCCTCATGACGGCGCGAGGATAGCAACACCTCCGCCGTCGCCGGGGCCCTACACCCGGTTCATCGTTTGCACTACATCAGCCGCGCTTCGAGGAGACGTTCTTGTCGATGATGGCGGCGAGGATCAAGACGAACCCGAGCACGCGCAACGCGTAGGCGTAGAGCGTGCGCTCGTCGCCCGCCTCGAGGTAGGTCGAGACGACCTGGTTCAGCGCGAGGAACGCGAATGCGACGCCGAAGGCGAGGAACAGCCGCTCGTGCGTGCGCTTCCAGAAGCGCAGGAAGAAACCGCTGCAAACCAGGTGGCCGAGCGTGATCGCGCCGGCCAGGTAGTCGAGCAGCGCTTCCATCAGTCCGCCTCCCAGATGAAGGCGTAGAGCAGGCAGGCAATGCCGGCAAGCGCCGCGAGCGAGCGGTACAGGCGCAGGTCGACCTGCGTCGGATAGACGATCAGGTCGAAGAAGAGCAGGACATTGTTCAGCGAGAGGAACACGAAGCACAGGCCGCTCCAGAAGAGCAGGCGCGCGCCGGTCCGCGCATAGCCGCGGAAGAGAAGCAGCATGCAGCCGATGCTGGTGAGCGCCGCGAGGAAGATGAGCACGAACTTGAACATGGCTATTTTTTCCGCAGCCTGAAGGCGTCGGCGAAGGTGCGAATCTTCTGGTCGCGCAGCGCGTAGATCATGCGGATCAGGGTCACCGGACGCTCCTCATACGCCTGGGCGAGCGTACGCACGGAAGTAGCGTCCGGCGACTCGGTCCGGTAGCGCAGCGTCTTGCCCTCGCCGCGCTCGAGCAGCCCGCGCGCGAGGAACGACTCGACATAGCGCTCCGCATCCGCGTCGGTGATGTTGACGCCCGGGCGCATCTTGCCCAGCGCGTCGGCGAGGTTCCACGCAAGGTCGGGGCGGTCGGCGAGGAAGAGCAGCAGCTCCGCGGCGTCCACGGCCGGGATGACGTCCTGGATGAAGCGGCAGAACTCGTCCGAAAAGGCGTTGTCTTCCATCGCGGCCATCGGCTAGCGGCGGGCGCCCAGCAGGCTCTCGATGAAGGCGGGATCGGCGGGCTTGACGATGTGCTGGTCGATGCCCGCCTCGATGGCTTTCGCGCGGTCCGATTCCTGGCCGTAGCCGGTCACCGCGATGATGCGCACGCCGGCGAGCGCCGGCTCGCGGCGCAGCGCGCGCGCCACCTCGAAGCCGTCGAGCTTGGGCAGGCCGAGGTCGAGGAACACGAACTCCGGGCGCGCGCTGCGGGCGAGCTCGAGCGCCTTCAGCCCGTCGTGCGCCACCTTCACCTCATGGCCTGCGTGGGAAAGCAGCATGGCGATGCTGTTCGCACTGTCGATGTTGTCGTCGACCACCAGCACCCGGCGCGGAACCATGGACCCATCGTAGCAAAGTCCCCCTCATTCGCTCCATCTTTTGCATGCGTCGCGAACCACGTTCGCCAGGGCCTCGCGCTCGCCGCCGTGCTCGCGATGCCGCTCGCGCAGCCAGTCCGCGTCCGAGACGCCGTTGCGCACCACGCCGCCGAGCTCCATCAGCAGCTCCGCGGAGCCGGCCCGCGCCGCGTGCGGCGCGAGGCGCGCGAGCTCGTCGAGGATGTCGTCCCCGATCTTCTTCCTGCGGCCGGAGAAGGGCTCGATCATGTGGCCGTCGAACCCGTAGCGGCAGGCCTCGAAGCGGTTGAAGGCGTTGACGAGGTAAATGTCGCGCACCGGCCGGTGCGGCCGCTCGGCGAGGTGATACGCGGCGAGGGCCTGCGCGTACGCGGCGAGCAGCCCGGCGCGGCGCACCGTGAGCGGCGTGTCGCAGACGCGGATCTCGACCGTCCCGTACTCCGGCTTGGGGCGGATGTCCCAGTAGAAATCCTTCATGCTGCCCACGACGCCGAAGGTCTTCATGCGCGCGAAGAACTGCAGGAACTCCGCCCAGTCGGCCACGAAGGGCATGTGGCCGGCGAGCGGGAAGGCGCTCACCGCGGTCAGCCGCGAGGACTGGAAGGTCGTGTCCTCGCTCTGGTAGTAGGGCGAGGCGGCCGAGAGCGCGATGAAGTGCGGCACGTAGCGCGTGAGCATGTGGACGAGGAACACCGCGTCGTCCCCGCTCGCGCAGCCCACGTGGATGTGCTGGCCGAACACGGTGAACTGCTTGGCGAGGTAACCGTAGCGCTCGACCACGAACTGGAAGCGCTCGTTGGGGTAGATGCGCCGGTCCGCCCAGTCGTGGAAGGGATGCGCGCCGCCGCCGGAGACGCGCAGGTTGAGCACCGCGGCCGCCTCCAGCAGGATCTTGCGGATGGCGAGGAGCTCCTCGATGAGGC
>DASPMF010000277.1:0-5181 GCA_035627155.1 Burkholderiales bacterium
CCGGCGGCAATCGTAAGGGACGTCACCCGCCACCGCCACGCGACGCCGATCGCCACAGCGCCGGCGAGCAGGCGCTCGTTGCCGAGCGACAGGTGTAGGACTTGGTTCTGCAGCAGCAGTTCCGGGGCCCAGATGGCGGTGAGCACCGCGGCCGGGACGTAGCGCAGCGCGCGCCGCATCCACGAGGGCGTGTCGAGGCCCGGCGGCAGCAGCAGGAACGACGCGCGTTCGGCGTACGTGACGGCCGCCATGCCGGCGATGACGAGCCAGATCGTCATGCCTTCTTCTCGAACAGGAGCCCGGCGGTGATGCCGGCGGCAGCGGCGAGCACGAGGTTGAGGCGCAGCGGCAGGGCGCTTCCCGCCACGACCGTGGCGCCGGCCGCGAGCGCGGCGGCAACCATGGCGCGCTCGCGCAGGAAGGGCACCGTCATGGCGATGAACGCGAGCGGGGCGGCGAACTCGAGGTGCCAGGACGGCGGAACGCCGGCGCCGATCACGATGCCGACCAGGACCGCCAGCTGCCATGCGACCCAGATCGGCACGCCGGCGCCGAGGAAGTACTCGAGCTTGTGCGGATCGTCCGGATGGTCGGCGAACCGCGCAAGGGTCATGCCGTAGACGTTGTCGGCCTGCAGGTAGGCGACGAGCATGCGCCAGCGAAAAGGCAGCGCCGCGAAATGCAGCCGCAGGGAGGCGCTGTACATCATGAAGCGCATGTTGATGAACAGCGTCGCCACGATGACGAGCAGCGCCGGCGTGTCCTGCGCCAGCAGCTGCGCCGAGGCGACCATCGACGCGCCGGCGAAAACGATGAGCGACATCAGCATGGCGGCGAGCGGGGGAATCCCGCTCGCGACCATGGCGACACCGGTGATGAGGCCGAACGGGACGACGCCGGCCAGGATGGGGACCGCCGCCCGCGCGCCTTGCGCGAGGGCGGGGGTGTTCAGGCCGCGGAAAGCGCTACTTCTTCTGATTTTGCTCCATCCGCTGTTTGCGCTTCTCGGCGCGTTGCTTTTGCCGCTCTTTCCGATCCTCGGCGTGGGCCTTCGCCCGTGCCTCGCATTGCGCCGGGTCCTTCGCCTGCTTGCACATCTCGGTGCGCATGCAGTCGCGGCGCTCGCCCTGCGGCCTGGATTCGCAGGCCTCGCGGGCCTTCTTCGCCGCGTCGCGGAGCTTCGCGCGCCGTTCCTCGCAGGCCTTCGGATCCTCGGCCTGGGAGCAGTCGAAACGCTGCTTGCGCTGCGGCGCCTTCGAGGCGTCGGCAGGAGCCTGCGCGAAGAGGGCGGTCGAGGCGGCGAGCAGCGCGGCGCCGATGAATGGTCTCAGCATGGGACGTCCCTTTCTGGTTGAAGACGTCCGATCAACGCGCCGCGCGCGGCCTCCGCCGACAAGGAAGATGTAACGCTTTGTTTCTAGGCCAGCTGCTTCAGCATCGTGCCGGCGTCCGAGACTTCGAACTTCCCCGGCGCCTCGACGTTGAGCTGCTTGACGACGCCGTCGTCCACCAGCATCGAGAAGCGCTGCATGCGCGTGCCCATTCCGCGCGCGTTCAGGTCGAGCTCCAGGCCCATCGCCCGTGCCCACTGCGCGCTGCCGTCGGCGAGGAAGCGGATCTTGCCGAGCGCCTTCTGGTCGCGACCCCAGTGGGCCATGACGAACGCGTCGTTCACCGCCACGCACCACACTTCGCTCACGCCCTTGGCCTTGAGCTGGTCCATGTTCTGCAGGTAGCCCGGCACGTGCTTCGCGGAGCAGGTGGGCGTGTAGGCGCCGGGAAGGCCGAAGACGGCGATCTTCTTGCCCTTCGCGGCTTCCGCGACGGAGACCTCTTTCGGGCCCATCGCGCATTGCGTGGCCGAGTCGAACTCGGTGGTTTCCATCAGCTTGCCGTCGGGCAGGCGATCGCCGACCTTGATTGACATGTGCGCTCCTGAGTGTTCGGGGTGAGGAAAAAGGGGAGGGAAATCATACTATGATGGCCGCCGCATGAAGCCCGCCGGCGCGATCCGCGCACTCGCAGTGCTGCTTGCGACGCTCGCCGCAGTGCTCCTCCTCGCCTCGGGCCCCGGCACGCGCTTCGGTGCATGGCATTGGACCACCGGGCTGTCGCTCCTGCGCTGGGCCGTCTATGCCGGCGCCGCCGCGGCGCTCGTCTGCATCGTGGCGCTGGCCGTGCCGCGCTGGCGCGCGCGCCCGGCAATCCTGGTGATTGCGCTCGCCGTGGCGATGGGCGCCGCCGCCGTGCCGCTGCGGTTCCAGCAGCTCGCGCGCGCGGTCCCTCCGATCCACGACATCAGCACCGACACGCAGGACCCGCCGCGCTTCGTCGCCGTCGTGCCGCTCCGCGCCGGTGCGCCGAATCCCCCGGGCTACGCCGGCGGCGAGGTCGCCGCGCAGCAGCGCAAGGCCTATCCGGATGTCCAGACGCTGGCGCTCGCCGTGCCGGTCGCGGATGCGTTCGCCCTCGCGCAGCGCGCGGCGAGCGCGCTCGAGTGGGAAATCGTCGCGACCGATCCGGCCGCGGGCCGCATCGAGGCGACCGCGACCACGCCGTGGTTCGGGTTCAAGGACGACGTCGTGGTCCGCATCCTGCCGGCCGGCACGAGCGGCAGCCGCGTGGACGTGCGATCGAAGTCGCGCGTCGGCCGCGGGGACGCGGGCGCGAACGCCGCGCGCATCCGCGCCTTCCTCACCATGATGAGGAACGCGTGAGCCGGCCCTTCGTCCGGCCGTTCGTCCTCGTGCACGGCGCATGGCATGGCGCGTGGTGCTGGTCGCGCGTCCTGCCGCGGCTTCGCGCCGCCGGACGCGAGGCCCACGCGCTTACGCTCACGGGCCTCGCCGATCGACGCCACCAGCTGAGCGCGGACATCCGCCTTCGCACCCATGTGGACGACGTCGCCGGCCTGATCGAGTTCGAGGAGCTCGACGACGTCATCCTCGTGGGCCATAGCTATGCCGGCATGGTGATCACGGGCGTGGCGGACGCGCTGCTCGCGCGGGGCTCGAAGGCGTTACGCCACCTCGTCTACGTCGACGCCATCGTGCCGCGGCCCGGCGAGATCTGGTCGAGCACGCAATCGCCGGAAACCGTGGCGGCGCGGCTCCAGGCGGTGAAGGAGGCGGGGGGCGCGGGCATCCCGCCGCCGCCGGCCGAGGCGTTGGGCCTGCGAGGCGAGGACGCCGCGTGGGCGGACCGGCGCATGACGCCGCAGCCCGCCGGGCTCTACCAGGATCCGCTCGCCTTCGACGCGGCCCGCGTGGCGGGCCTGCCCCGCACCTTCATCGATTGCGTCTCGCCCGCGCTTGCGACTATCGCCGAGTCACGAAGGCGCGTGCGCTCGGAGCACGGATGGAGCGTCATCGAGCTCGCGACGGGGCACGATGCGATGGTGAGCGCCCCCGAGGAATTGAGCCGCCTGCTCCTCGCCGTGAAGTAGTGCCGATTTGTCGGGCCGTCGCGAAGAGCCTAGGATAGGCGAAAGAAAGGGAGCGCCATGAAACCGATCCTGCTCGCCGTAGCCGTCGCGTTCGCCACCGCCTCCTGGGCGCAGGACAAGCCCGCGCCGAAGGCGCCGGCCAAGCCGGCGCCTCAGGCCGCCGTGGAAGAGAACAAGCCGGCCGCTGAGAAGCCCGCGCCGGTGGCCCGCAATCCGAAGCGGGCCGAGGATGCGCGGCACTGCCTGGAGAAGGCCTCGAACACCGAGATCATCAAGTGCGCAGAGGCATACCTGTAGGCGAGCGCCGCTTGTAGCGCTCATCCAGTCGCGGCGCGCCGCCGCCGCGCGACGCTTCTCCGCCGTTCGCGCCCGCCCGGGCGCCTTCTCCCGGCTCCAGGGGAATGAACAGGTCCGCGTCTGCGCGCCGCACCAGCAGGCCGACCGCGCCGCTGCGGCGCTCGGCAGCGAGTCGCGCGAACTGGGCAGCGTTGCGCACTTCTTCCCGGTCCAGCGCCACGATGACATCGCCGGGGAGCAGCCGTGTCTTGTCGGCCGGCGCGCGGATCCGGGTGACCATCACGCCGTGCGTGATGCCCAGCGCGTCGCGAGCCGAATCGGGAAGATCCTTGACCTGGAGGCCCAGGGGCGTCCACGCCAGTTCTTCATTGGATTCCGGAGCAGCGAAGCGCACCGCCACCTGGTGCGGAGCGCCGCCGCGGATGAGGTCGAGGCGAAAGCCTTCCTGCGCGCCTTTTACCGCGCGCTCGAGGTCCGCAGCCTCGCGCAGCGCGCCGCCGTTGATTCCGACGAGCACGTCGCCCACCTCCGCGCCCGCCTGGGCGGCCGGCCCATCGAGGTCGATCGCCGTCACCGTGAGCCCGTTGGGGCCGGGACGCACCGAAACGCCCAGGCGCCCGATCACCGCCGTGCCGGCAGCGGGAATCGCGGCTCGCACCAGCTGCGCCGGCTCCGGTTCGGGCGCTCGCTCGCAGCCCGGCAGCAAGAGGAAGGCGAGGGCAGCGTAGGCGAAGCGGTTCATTTCGCCCTGCATGCTGCAATGGCCGGGCCCGCAGGACCGGCTTCGCCGGGCGCGCGCCTTGCTGAGTCCACCTTCGCCGCGCCTGCGGCGCCATCTCGACGTAAGAGTTGCAGGCGCAGGAACTTTCTACGCGACAGGAGGCTTGGACGTTATGGCATCGGTGATGGGCGGAAGCCCCTATGCGGAGCGCCGCGTCGGCGAGCGCAGGCGCGTGACGAACAATCTGGTCGCCCGGACCGGCGGGCTTGACGGCCTGCGCGTCTCCTGGGGCGGCGTCTGGGGCGGCGTGCTCGTCTCGCTGGGCAGCCTGATCCTGCTCAGCGCCCTCGGGGTCGCCGTCGGCGTCACTGCGGTGGACCCGAACACGGCGGACGCCCAGCGGGTGGCGGCCATCGCCGGCATCTGGGGCGCCGCCTCGCTTCTCGCGTCGCTCTTCCTGGGCGGCATGGTCTCGACGCGGACCGGCATGGTGTACGACCGCGCAACCGGGATGTTCGAAGGTGTGCTGGTGTGGGTGGTGAGCGTGCTGCTGATGGCGGCCTTCGCCGGCAGCGGCATGAGCTTCGTGCCGGAGTTCACCTTCGACCCGACCGCGAGCCGCGCCGCGGCGTGGATCGGCCTCGGCGCGCTGGTGCTGTCGCTTCTCTCCGCTGTCTGGGGCGCGATGGCCGGCCGGCGCGGCGCCGCCGAGCGCGCG